>CAZEKH010000004.1:0-68214 GCA_964512925.1 uncultured Candidatus Saccharibacteria bacterium
CAACCGCTACCCCAACTCCCACACCTACTTTAAATCCTACTCCTACTCCAACTTCTGCGCCAAATCCAACTCCGGTTCCGGGATCTTCCAGCATTACTTTGTCAGGTAAAAACTTTTATGTTTCCCCGAATGCTTCAGCCTCCGGTGATGGCAGCGTAAACAATCCGTATCAGCTCAGCAAAGTTCTTTCAGGCGCAAGCGCTGTTCAGGCTGGTGATGTGGTATGGATGAGGGGCGGAACTTATGGATCAGATTTGTCTGGTTCGTATTACAACCGTTCTTATAGTTCTTACCTTTCTGGCCAGGCAGGAAAGCCAATAATAGTCAGACAGTATCCGGGTGAGACAGCAGTTATAGACGCAGCTCTGCAAGTTTATGGAAATTATGTTTGGTACTGGGGTTTTGAAGTAACTCAGAAGAATCCAACTTCCAGATACTGTGTTGGCAATCATAACGGAGTGGAAAGCCAGAGCGGTTTGGGTAACAAATTTATAAACCTTCACGTACACGATGCGGACGGAGGTATTTACCTCTGGTCAGGCGCGGGCGATGACGAAGCTTATGGAAATGTAATTTATTACAATGGCTGTGATGAGTCTGACCGCGGACATGGTCATGGTTTCTACATACAAAGCAACCCAGATAAACCGGGCAAGTTGGTTGAAAATAATATTGTTTTAAGAAACTTTTTCCTTGGACTTCAGCTTTATGGCAGTGAAGCAGCCAACCGAGATAATGTTACTATGCGCGGCAATACTTTTTTCCATAACGGAGAAGTTTCCACTGTCTCTGGTATTGTTTGGCAGGTATGGCTAGGAGGCGGGCGTGTTTCCAACAATATGCATTTTGACAACAATATGGTCTATGCCGCTCCTGGTGTTTATCAGTCTTGGAACCAGGTGTATAACGCCAATAATTCTTCTATAAATGAAAATTATTTTGTCGCTCCTCAAGGAGGCAATAATGCTTTCAGAGTAGAAGGCGGAGTTACAAATACAGATATTTCAAGTAACACTTTTTACGGTCCAACAACCGGTATTTCAGGAGTTTATAACAACAATACCTTCTTAAGCTCCAGGCCGGCTCAAAATAAAGTCTTTATCAGGCCGAACCGTTATGAAGCTGGTAGGGGAAATATAACCGTTTATAATTGGCAGAATTTGTCTTCTGTTTCAGTGGATGTTTCTGCTTTTGGCCTCAAATCCGGACAAAAGTTTGAAGTTAAGGATTCGCAGAATTTTTCTGGCCCTCCTATTTTGACCGGAACTTATAATGGTTCTCAAATCAGCATTCCTATGAGTTCAACTTCTATCGCAGCCCCGACTTTGAATTGGAATTTGGACAAAATTAAGCACACACCTTCTGAATTCGGGTCATTTATTGTGACCCCGGTTTATGATGGTTCCAGCTTACCTTCTTCATACCCTGTAAATGGTCCTATACCGACCCCTACTCCTACAGTCATCCCAACTCCTACACCTACTCCAACCCCCACAGTAACTCCTACCCCAACTCCTACACCAACACCAGCTTCTAACCAAAAGCCAACAGGTTCTTTGGATGGTGTTAGGACTGACGGGGTTATCTATGGTTGGGCTACAGATAATGACAACTCTTCAGCTGCGGTTAAAATCCACTTATATATAGATAAGAACGCGGGAACAACAGGAGCTTTCCCCATAGAAATCTTAGCCAATGAAAACAGAAGCGATGTGGGTAACCACGCCTTTAACTATGCTGTGCCTTCGGTCTACAAAGACGGTAAATCCCACCAAGTCTGGGCTTGGGCTTTAGACCTAACCGATGTTACTGGCGCAAATAATGTGCTACTATCAGGTTCGCCTAAAACCTTTACCTTTACAACCGTTCCTACTCCAACCGCTACCCCAACTCCCACACCTACTTTAAATCCTACTCCGACTGTCACTCCTACCCCTGTTCCTTCCATAACTCTTGCTCCTACCCCGACTGCGACCCCGACTCCTGTAATTGGAAATAAAATTTATCAGTATTTGGAAGCAGAACAAGGTAGTTTGTCAGGGCTTAGCGCTCAGACAGACGGACAAGCTTCTAACAGCCAGTATGTCAAAGCTTCGACTGCCAATTCCGGGACTGCCATTTATAATTTTTCAGTTTCACAATCAGGAAACTACTACGTGTGGGCCAGAGTGCTTGCTCCTAACGGAGAAGCTGATTCATATTTAGTTTCAGTAGACAGTCAAGCTGCAGATATTTATGATATGGCTGAAGGCCGCTGGTCTTCTGCCTGGCAATGGACTGCCGTAAACGGACGCGGCACAAGCGGTATACCTTTGGCTTTAAACCCCAGAGTCTTTGCGCTTTCAGCCGGCAGTCATACATTGAAATTCTCGGGTCGTGAAGTAAATTCAGCCTTCGATAAACTGCTAATTACCAATGACCCAGCTTTTGTCCCAAGCGGTTTAGGAGGAAGCGTAACTACTTTACCAACTCCAACTCCTGCTCCTACAGCAACTCCTACTCCAAACCCAACCGTAGCGCCGACTCCTGTTGCAATTTCCGGACTTTTAGCGCGATACTCTTTTAACAGCTCTGATTTTAACGGTAGAATATTGGATATTTCTGGTAAAGGTATAAATCTTGATGTATATGGAGGATTTGTCTTGGAGCCGGGTAAGTTCAGCGAGTCAGGTAAATTTGACGGCGTAAGTACTTATTTAAATGGTTTTTCTGACAGTTCTTTGGCTTTAGTTAACAGTTTGACTTTGTCAGCCTGGGTGAAGACAAGTTCCTCGGGTGATGACAGGGCTGTTATATCTAAATTAGATGCGGCTGGAAGAGAATATGGATATCTGCTGAAAATAAATTCAGAAGGCAATCCCGAACTTAGGATTGGCGGAAACAATTTAAGCAGCGGTTACGGACAGGATTTTACTTCATCTGTAAAAGTTAACAACGGGCAATGGCGCCATATTGCCGCTGTAATAACTTTGGGGCAAGGAGTAAAACTTTATGTGGACGGACAGTTAACCAACAGTTTTAATTCTCAGGTTTTGTCCAGCGCTGGCGGAGTTAATCTGCACATAGGTGTTAACCCTTGGAGGCCTTATGGCTATAATTTCAACGGAAATATTGATGAAGTCAGGATATACGGCAGGGCGCTAAGCGATGGGGAAGTTTCAAGCCTTTATACACTTGGCTCCCAAGTGCTTGGTATTTCAACCCAGCTGTTATCAACACCGGTTTGGATAAATCCAAAATAGAACTTAAATTAAAATCCTCCCCGAAATTCACGGGGAGGATTTTAAAAATCATTCAAATAGCTGATGTAGGTCTTTTATATGGTTGATATCAGATGTTTTAATCAGCCGGATAAAAAATTTATTTCCCAATTCTGTCAATTCATTTTCAATTTCTGGGTCAAGGGCAAAAGGGGATATCCATATACTGTTCTGCCATTTTTTAAAGCCCAAGGATTTTAGTTTGGCTCTAAGTATGCCGCGAACAAATTTTTGTTTTTCCGGGATATCAAAAATTACAATTTTCCATACCCCGTCTTTTTGCGGCCTAAGCCTGGAGACAAGCTTTTTTGCTTCTTTGGTTGCGCGAATTTTTAATTTGCCGTTTTCTTTGACTTTATCTAGAAGACCGTTTTCGGCAAGCCTGAAAATCAAGTTATAAAATTCTTTATAAGAAGATTTTGGTTGGAGGTTTTTATGAGCATCGGCAATTTGCAAGTCAGGATTGTCTAAAAAAGCTTTAAGCGCCTCAATTGTTGATTGGTTAAAAATTCTTGCCATATACGGAATAATATTCCACTTCTAGCAATAAATCAAGAAAGTATAGGATTATTTGCATTTTGGCGTATATTTTTGTATGGGTATTTAAATGTAGGAAATTTACCGCTAGTATTTAGCTGTTTGTTGTAAATTATGCTATAATTATTACATAAAAATTATGTATTTTGCGAAACAAAATTTGTATAATAAAATTTTTATATTTTTTCTTTTGATATCTTTTGTTTTTTCTCCGGCAATTTTATCACAAAAAGAAGAATCGGGCTTTTTAAAGCAGGCAGGCGGTAATCGAAAAACTGTCAGTTTAACAGTTAAAGTATTGGAATATAACAATCCGGCTGTACAGGTAGTAGTTTACCAGACAAAGCCGCAATGCCTAACTTTGAGCAGTTCGGAAAGTAAAAATTTGTTTGACCTGCAGGCCCAGGATGGGTATGTTTTAACCGGGCCGGTTAGCTGTTTTGTTCTTGCCAAACAAATTCAGAATCAGCCCCTAGACTTAACAGATAACAGCGGATTGGCGGTTGCTCCCTTAAAAACTCAAAATAATTATGAAATAAAAGTTTTAGCTGTGGGAACGCAAAATATTGTCCGCGCTAAAATAAGCCGGGAAATAAGAATAAATTATGTTTTTTTTCCACATAATAGCGAACAGATTTTTTACAATTTTAGATATTATAATTTTTCCGGTTATGCATCAGTTAAGAACGGTGCTTTAAACCCAGGCGGTCCAACGGATGACAATCAAGCCAGGATTTTTGAAATGCTTTGTTGAAATAGTTTATTTTTTTGACTTTGTATTTACCAAATTAATTTTTTTTAAATCCAATCTTATGAACGACGAAATAAAAATCAACAGGCAGCCGTCACAGGCGCCTCAGTCATCAATGACTTCTGAATATAAAGAAAAAACTCAACAGGCTTCTAAAGGTCCGTGGCTTGTTTTGGCCCTGGTAGTGGCGGTAATTTTGATTTTAGGCGGACTTTTTAGGCAGAAACTGTTTTCTAAACCTGGAAGTATGCAGTCGCAAAAGGAAACTAAAACTGTTTCAGGACAAAAATATCAGGCAGTTTTTTTGACTAACGGGCAGGTGTATTTTGGAAAGATTTCCAACACCAATTCAGACTGGGTGACTATGAGCAGTATTTATTATCTTCAGGTAATCCAGCAGCAGCCGCTGCAAGGAACCCCGCAGGGTCAACAGCAACCTGGTCAGCAGCAAATAACTTTGGTTAAGCTGGGCCAGGAACTTCACGGTCCGGTTGATGAAATGCATATCAACAAGCAGCAAATATTGTTTTGGGAAGATTTGAAAGCTGACGGCCAGGTGGTTCAGGCTATAGAAAAGAACCTTCAGGAAACGCAAGCGCCAGCAAAATAATCGGATTTAAAAAACCCGCCCTTTTTATAAAGGGCGGGTTTTAAATTTGTATTCAGTTTAGACCGATTTAACCATTTGGTCGAAAGCTTCAGGATGCTGAACAGCCATCTCTGCTAACATTTTTCTGTTTAGCTGGATGTTGTTTTTCTTCATCAAGGAAGCAAATTTGCTCCAGGTAGTGCCATTCTCTCTTAAGGCTGCATTGCAGCGAATAAGCCACAGAGCTCTGAAATCTCGTTTTTTATTGCGTCTGTCGCGATAGCTGTATGAATCAGCTTTCAATAAAGCCATTCTGGCGGCGACAAAGTTGGTGGATCTGCGGTTGGTAAACCCCTTAGCTCTTTTTAAGAGGTTTTTTCTGCGCTTGTTTGCGGCAACGCCGCGTTTGATTCTGGTCATAGTTGCGACACTAATTTACGAATTGCACACGAATCACCCGAATTAGTGTCATTCGAGTCTTAATTCGGATCATTCGAGTCGGTTAATTATTTGTATGGAATTAAGCTTTTAAGCTTGTCGTTGGTTTTGTGGAGGGAAAAGTCTCGACGTTTGTTTTTTGTAACTTTGCCTGACTCTCTGGAATTAAAGTGGTTCTGTCCGGCTCGCCTGACTAGCATTTTACCTTTTTTACTGATCTTAATGCGTTTGGCTGTTCCTTGATGGGTTTTTACTTTTGGCATAGTGATTATTGCGACCCTAATTTTCGAATTGCACACGAATCACCCGAATTAGTGTCATTCGAGTCTTAATTCGGATCATTCGAGTCGGTTAATTATTTTGATGGAGCTATAAGTAAGGAAAAGGTGCCGCCCATTTTTTTGATCGGGATTTCTATCCGGAACGGAACGGAGATGAACTTTAAGAAAGTATCTAAGTGTTCCTTGCCAAGATGGGCGTAGGCTTGCTCCCGACCGCGCATCCGAAGCTCAATTTTTACCAAATCGCCATCATTTAGAAATTCGTCTATCTTTTTTGCCTTTACTTGCATATCGTGTTCGGAAATTCTGACAGAAATCCAGATGGTTTTTACTTCGGTTTTTTGGGAATTTTTCTTTTGCAAGGCTTCGGCTTTCTTTTGCTGATATTTGTATTTGGCAAAATCTATCACTTTGCAGACCGGGGGTTTTGCCATAGGCGCAACCTCCACCAAATCTAAGCCATTGTCAGTGGCTAATTTTAAAGCCTCAGAGGTTTTCATTACCCCGATTTGCTGGCCTTCTTCGTTTATTACCCGAACTTCGGGCACGTTGATTTGATGATTTAGTCTGACTTTAAGCAATATGTTTTGTATTTAAAAAGCTAATAGATTATAGCCTGGATTGTGGAAATTGTCAATAAAATTCAGTTAAATGACGGAAATTCGAACAAAAACCAAAAACTAGCGCTGTTTCATTTATATTTTGTCAGTCAATCCGTTTCCCATACCCCTTAAATATAGTTATTTGCTGGAATTGACTCGTCAGGTTTAAAAATAAAACGGCACTAGAATAATAAAGATAAAATCGTTGCAATTGCGATTACAAGCATAAGCAGTACTGTCAGCCAGCCGAAAAAGTTAGCAAATTTCCCATTTTTCCATTGTTTCATTATTTTGGCGCTGCCGGATATTTTGACTATCAGGATTAAAATTATCGGCGCAATAAGCCCGTTTAAAACCGCGGAATATATCAGGGCGCGCATTGAATCCAGGCCGGAAAAATTTATCAAGAGGCCCAAAATCATAGAAATGCCAATGATAGTATAAAAAGCCACGGCCTTTTTTGGTTTTCTGTATAGGCCGTTTCGTAAGCCAAAAGCTTCTGACAGCGCATAGGCAGCGCCGCCGGCCAGGATGGGCACGGCTAAAAGACCGGTGCCGATGATGCCTAAAGTAAAAAGTAAAAATGCCCGGTTGCCGGCCAGCGGCCTTAAAGCTTCTGCCGCTTCAGATGCGTTGGAAATATTGTGGATGCCATTCGGATACAAAGTGGCGGCGCAAGTCATAATGATGAAAAACATTACCAGGTTGGAAAAAAACATTCCGGTCCAGACATCTTTTCTCATCTCAGTAATTTCTTCGGGCTGTGTTTCAGCTTGCCTCAGTTTTAGGGTGGTTTTGCCGCTGAGTATTTCTTCTTCAACTTCCTGGGAAGTCTGCCAAAAGAACAGGTACGGCGAAATAGTGGTGCCTAAAATTGCGCATACTAACAAAATTTGTCCGCGGTCAAAGCCGAGGTGGGGAACCAGGGAATGATAAGCCAGCTGTCTTGCGTCAATATCTAAAAGCAAGCCCGTAAAGATGTAGGCCATCAGGGTAAAGGCCATCCATTTTAAATATCTGGCGTAGTTTTTATAGCTGACAAAAAACTGTAAAAGCAGAGATAGACAGCTAAAAAAGATCACTAAAACCGTGAAATTCCCATTTGGCCACAACAATTTAACTGCCTGGGCCATAGCCCCGAGGTCGGCTCCTAGGTTAAAAGTATTGGCAAAAAACAGCAACCCGGTAGTCAAATACAAAACCCATTTGGGAAAATGAGCTCGTATATTTGCGGCAAGGCCACGGCCTGTGACAATGCCGATCCTGGCGCACATTTCTTGAATAACTGCCATTATGGGAAAAGTCAGGGGAGCTAGCCATAAGAACTGAAAACCGTATTTAGCTCCGGCTTGAGAGTAGGTGGCGATGCCGGAAGGGTCGTCGTCAGCTGCCCCGGTTGTAAGTCCTGGCCCTAAATTGTTCCAGTAGTTTTCGGCTTTAGACAAAGCCCTGCGGCGGAAATTTTTGACCGAAAAATATTTATCTTCCGACTGATTTTTGTTTGTTGGTTTCAATTTTTTTGTTGCAGCCATTAGAAAAATACTGGCTTAGAAAACTATAAGGCTTGGAAATATTGTGGCAAATTTTTAAATCCAAAGCAAGCGTTAAAATATTATTTTTTTAACGAAAATTCCGCCCTGACAGTTACCATAACTTCTTTATTGATCTTTGAGGTGTCGTATGAGCCGTAATCTGACACTTCCTGACTGCCTTCGGACAAAACCTGGACAACGCCCTGACTGGCGTTTTTCAGGCTGCCGAGTTTTTTGCCTCCGCTTTCAGCGATTTGCCCTGCCCTTTGGGAGGCGTCTTTCATCGCGTCTTTCAAAAGCTCCACCCTCAGGCCGGACAGTTTGCTATAAGAATATTCCAAACTGCCTGAGGATATCAGAACGCCTTTGTTGATAAGTTCGGAAATATTTTTTGCCATTGAAGTTAGTTTTTCAACTTCGGTGGAGGAGATTTCAAATGTTTGACTGAGGACGTATTCGGGGTTGTTGTTGTAGATGTATGGCTGGGTTTGCGAGACTGGGGAGAAAGTTTCATTGCCGGTTTGAATATTGTTTTTTTTGAAAAATGCAACAACAGACAAACGATCGGCTTCTAGCTGTTCATAGGCTTGTTTTAGCCCGCTGTCAGACGGGGCGGTACGGGTGTAAAAACCTGTCCATTTGACCGTATCGGACACTACTTTTTTTCTGGCAGAGCCTGTTACAGACAGGCTGTTTTCCAGATTTTTACTTTGTAAAAAAAATCCTCCGACAATGCTAAAACTCACAATCATTCCTACAGCTAGTATCAAGCTAGGTTTGGTAAAGTTATTTTCCATATTTTTTTACTTACTACTTACTACTATACAATATCAGTGAACACTTGTAAATTTTTTATTTTATACAACCCTAAAACGGGCAGTTCGTTGAGTTTTTGAGAATTTTCCTTAAACCTATTAAAAGCCTCAGCTTTTTCCCGGCCACAGATGAGAGCAACCGCATCATCTACCATAGAAAATAAAGGAAATGTTCCAGTAATTCTTTCCGGGTATTCGTGTTTGTCAAAGGCGGTGTAAGCGGCTATCCAATTTTCAGATTCAAATAACTGCTTAAAAAACTCCGGATTGTCAGGATAGGGGAAGATGCCGGCTGTATGGCCGTCTTTACCCATACCAAATGTCGCCACTATTTTGCCTGTGGGATGTTGCTGCCGCCATTTTTTTAAACGCTCTTCAAACCTTTTGCCGGCTTGCTCTAGAGTTTCTTCAGGCCTGGGTAGGGTGCCAAAGAAATTGACATTTTGGCTTAAAGCCATTTCATAGAAGTCGGTTTTTTGTAGCCTAGTAAAGTTGTTAACTTTTTCGTCCTGGGTAAACCTTTCATCCATTACCGTGACGGTTAAATGCTCTCCCATCGCGCTTTCCGGGATACGGTTTAAAAGTTCCAGAGCAGAGCCGCCAGAGCTTAAAAGCAGGGTAGGAAAAGCCTTATATGAAAGTAAAATGTCCGCCAAAGCCTGTCCGGCTGCGGCTATGGTCATATCCTGGTTGGTAAAAGCTTGAATATTCATAAAACTAAGAATAGTTATGATATAATATGGTTATAATAACAGAAATAAAATATTATGAAAATTTGGAATTTTGGGAAACGTTTTTGGTTATATAGATCGGTAAATTTAATATTGGCTTTGATTTTAAGTTTCGGGTTTATGGTCAAGCCTGCCGAGGCGGATAGCCTGCAAGGCTTGAAAGTTCCGTCTGTGTTGTCGCAGAATACTCCAGAGCTTTTGGCTGACTTTAACAATGTCCGGGCAAAGGTCAGTGTATATCTAGATGGTTGGGAAGCGGGAAAAGCCAGGCTTAGGGTCGATATGCAAAGATTGTATCAAGATTCAGCAAGTGTAATAGGTTACCGCCTGCGTATTTTTCCTTATGGAAAAACTTCAGTTAGAGATTATTTGCATTATGAATTTGCCGGCACTAATGATAGCCAATATACCAGATATGTTTTTAATCCTGATCAGAAGTATTGGGTTGAATATCTGTTGAGATATAAATCGGGGAGCGTTGTATATCTGTACCGTATTGCCAGGCTGGAGATTATAATCCCGAAAGAAGAGTCCGGAGCTTCTTCGTCAACTCCGCTTCCGACAATTTATCCATCCCCGATAATTTCTGTGGTTCCGACGGTGTATCCGACGGTTGTACCTACTATTGTCCCAACTCCAGCACCCCTAGTCCAGACACAAACCGGAATAGAGGTTTCCTATCTAGGCAAGCTTGGTGATTTTACCGGCGCGGGCAACTATTTGCCTGACGGAGCTTCGGATTCCGGCATCAGGGTTAAGCTGGTTGGTCAAAAATCCGAAACAATCTCCAAGCTGGAAGTTAAAAGCAGTATCGGAGGAGTTTGGAATACCGCGCAGAATAGCCCGAATTGGTATTTAAAAGGGGTTTTGGATTCAAACGGAATACTTTTAAACACGCCCCTTAGAACTGTTAACTTTCCGCTAAATCCGAGTCAAACTTTTACTATTTATTTTTCAGACACCTTAAATAATGATTATGTGCCAGCCGGGTCAGTTTTAACTGTTTTGGTTACTTTAAGCAGCGGCCAGGAAATTTCGGCAAATGTTTTTGCCATACCCGGCGCTACAGGAGCGTCGCAAACAAATTCTGGCAATCCCCCTCAGCCAGGCGGTAGTCCTAACTTGGAAATAGATACTGCCAATATAGTGAATTTCAGTCCGGTGAATAAGTCTGTAAATGAGCCGAGTAGAAATGTAAACGGGCAGCCGGTAGTCAGACTGGACACAGACGGCAATGCCATAGACGCGCATGATGGAGAGATTAAAAAATTTGGCAATACTTACTATTTGTATGGAACCAGCTATAACTGCGGTTTTGAATATTTAAGTTACAACCAAAAACCTTTCTGCGGGTTTAAGTCGTATTCTTCGCAAGATATGGTGCATTGGAAAGACGAAGGACTGCTTTTTGACCCGAGTTCCCAGTACTGGCAAACTTTGTGCGCTAGCTTAGGCTGCTTTAGGCCGCATATGATATATAACCAGCAAACCGGTCAATACGTCCTTTGGATAAATGCTGCGACAAATGATGTCGGTTACAGGGTATTGACCAGTAGTTCGCCGGTTTCCGGATTTGTGCTGCAAAGTTTGCCAAATCAAATGAAGCGCAAAGCTTGGGCAGGGGATCATAACTTGTTTGTAGATGACAACGGTTCAGCTTATATCATCGGCACAAACTATGGAGTTGAGGGAGAGGTGTTTAAGCTGGTGGTTGAAAAGTTAAACGGCAGTTATACCGATGCAACCGGGGAGTTTTCGTATGTCAGTCAGGAAGGCTTGGGAGAAGCCCCTTCAATAGTAAAAAGAAACGGTATATATTATTTGCTATACAATCCTGGATGCCCGTATTGCCCGGAAAGCCCTACCAGGTATTTTACTTCTTTTTCCCCAATGGGTCCTTGGGTCTATAAAGGCGAGATTTCTGCCACTTCCTGCGGTGGGCAGCCAGCCCATATAGAAAAAATCGGTGACAGATATTTATATATGAGTGATTTGTGGCACCAAAACAAACCTTTTGTTTTTACCGAAGAAACTAAGCATAAAATTTATAAAAACCAAGGCAGGGCTAACTATTTCTGGAGCACTTTGTCTTTTGCTTCAGACGGCAGTTTACAGCCTTTGGTATGCAGTCAGAGTTTGCCCAATCCTTTTGTGGTTTCTTCAGGCAGTCAAAAGTCGATTTATAACCTTGATCAGTCTTCCGGGGTTTCTGGATTTTCCCAGGTTTGCGATATAGACAGCACAAAGCCTCGTTTACAAAAGTTCACAGCAGGAAAAACCGGCAGGCTAAATTCCGTAAGTGTCAATGTGTTTCAAAGCGGCCAGTTGGGAGATGCTTTTGTAAATGGGGATTTGGTTTTGGAAATCTCGGAGATGTCAGGTAGCCAGCCGGGCAGTGTGTTGTATTCGCAAGTAGTGGCGAAAAATGCCATAGGTTTTTCCGCTAGGAAAGTAACCATCCAGCCAAACATATCAGTCAGCGCAGGTAAAACTTATGCTGTAACCCTTAAAACTTCATCCCAAGGTCAGGGCTGTTATGGAGTTTTGTACAGTGATGCCAACCCATATAACTTAGGCGAGTCAATGGTATTTGGTGGCGGAGGTTATACTGCTGAAACCAACCGGGATATAAAATTTGAAACTCAAGTACAGTAAAGGTTCTAAAGCAAGCAGTTTAATTCAATTTAAGTAACAAAAAAACTCTCTAAGTGAGAGTATGGGGGAAGAGGGCCGCTTGGTAGCAGCCCTCTTTTCGCGCCGGGAAGCAAGTCTGGCCAGAAGCCACGGGGCGGCTTCGTAGACCAGATAAAATGATGCCGAGGCAGTCAGAGACGAATAAGCAAGCGTCTCTTGGGCTGAAATCGCGAACATCCGCGGCAGGCAGACAACCAGTCCGCCTTGCACGGAAAATTCGGTCACTTCAGCGGGCCATGACTTTTTCAGTGTAGCCCATATAACTGCCCAAAAACCTTTTTCTGGTTCCCGGGTCTTTGTGTCGTAGTAGAGCGAGCCGTAGAATACGGCCATTTCTACAAGCATCGCAATACCTGCGATCACGGTTTCAGTTAAACCGAGGGTAGCAAGCCCTAAAACTACCACTTGCGTGGCAGCCAGGGTTTTCCCTTCGGTAAAAAAAACGAAAGTTGCCTTTTTGCGCAGGGCTGTTACCCCGCGCCCAAAATAGGCATACGACCTCCTTTCCGCGTCGTTGTGTGTATAATATCAAAAACAACATCCTGATGTCCATTTGGATGTTGTTTTCAATCTTCAATCTTCAATCTGAAATTAGTCTATAATCTCGAAATATCCCTAGGATAAAAAATGTCTATGGTCCAGTCCAAAACCACCCGGATTTTTTTGGCCAGACCCGGGATTTTGCTGAGGTAAATGGTGCGCCACACCCACCAGGCTAGGTGTCCATAAAAAGGCAGACCAAAAATTTCCGCAGCGGCTTTCCATTTGCCTAAAGAGACCAGCTGGCCTTTTTCTTTGTAAGCAAAGGGCTTAAGTTTTTTGCCCTGTATCAGCCTGGCAATGTTTCTAGCTACCTGTTTCCCTGAGGCTTCCGCAGCCTGGGCGCTTTGCGGCCAGGAGGTTTTTTCGCACGGGACTTGCGCCATATCTCCGGCGGAAAAAATATTTTCTTTGCTTTCAACTTGTAAAAATTGGTTAACTATCAGCTGGCCTGACGGCGAAGCTTTTGTCTTGGTAATGAAATTTGTGGAGTTAGGTTTTACTCCCACAGCGGAGATGACTGTTTTGGTGGGTATGGTTTCTCCGGTTTTAAGCCTGACACTTTCAGGAAACTGTTGGGAAATTTCAGTATTGAGTAAAAAAGTAAAGTGTTGTTTTTTTGTAAGCATCTCCCGGGCTTTTACACTGATTTTTTTGTGAAAGCGGGGCAGGATTCGGCCACTGCGGTGGATGAGAAAAACTTTTGGCTCACTGGGCGAGATTTCCGGAAAATTGTTTAAAAGATCGGAAAAGAATTCTTCTATTTCCGCGCTTAGCTCAATTCCGGTGGGGCCGGCTCCTACCACTATAAAATTTAGTTCAGCTTTGCGGTCAATGGAATTTTTTGGCAGCGCCGATGCTCTGCCAAAACAAGCAATGATATGGTTTTTGAGTTTTCTGGCGTCTTCCAGGGTTTTAAGGCCAAAAGTCATCTGGGGTTCAAAATTTTTCCAGTCATTTTTAGAGCCTAAAGCCAAAAGCAAAAAGTCGTAAGGGATATTTCCCCTGGAAGTTTCTATTTCTTTTTGTTCTTCGTTGACGCTTAAAACTTCGCCAAATACAAACTTGATATTGTTTCCCAAAATCTGTCTCAGCGGTTGGATGATGTTTGACTGGTTAACCGAGCCGGTTGCTACCTCGTGAAGCAGGGGAGTAAAGAGAAAATAGTTTTCTTTGGAGATTAGAGTAATTTCTATTTCATCATTCCTCTCCCTGTTATGGGGGAGGTTAGGTGGGGGTTGAATCTGAGTGTTTACCAATCTGCCTCCAAATATCTTTTTTAACTCCAAAGCCGCATACACTCCGGCAAACCCTCCGCCCACAATGACAATTTTTTTCGTTTGATTCATATCTATATTATACATTAAAACCGATTATTTATTTTTTCAGTTCTTTTTCCTCCCCTTAAAGTAAGGGGAGGTTAGGAGGGGATATGTTTCAGTAACTATGAATTTCGAATATTTTTTAAATAAGTAATGTTATTTTTCAAATGAAAAAGCCGCGGTTTACTCGCGGCTGTGGGTAGGCCTTGGAACAGCGTCCAGGCCTTGTTCTAAGATGAAATTTTTTAGTCCCTCCGGGACGTTTCTGGTTCCTGGCAGCGCCAGAAACCAGAGATGCTGTGGGTACCACTGCGCGGTTACCCACTGCACTTCCGCCCAAGCCTGGGCAGAGAGGTTTGCGGAAGTTAGGTCTACGACCAGCACTTCCGACCCCTCCAAAGGCCAGCCCGTGCAAAGCGCTTGCCGCGCTTCGTCTCGGGTGGCAAGTTCCCCGGATATGACGATCCGGGTGAACTCTCCTTCTTTCCTCACAACTTTACGCGACCAAGTTCTGGTCAAGCGTATGTAAAGAGGGCGGAAAAAGAGAAAAATTACAAAAACTATAATATAATTCATCTTCCTCCACTTCAAAAGACTGATTTATATTATACCACAAATACATATTTTTGTCCAGGAAAAAATGGCAGTTTTGCCATAGTTTTTTTCTAAACCACCTAAAAAATGATATAATTAAAACATACGCTTTTCCCCTTCTTTTTCCCTCCCTTGATGGGAGGGAGCCAAAGGCGTAAGTCTAAATAATATTATAGTATTTATTTTAAAAATCTTGTTTATATGGATAAAAGAGAAATTACAAAGCCTAGTAATGAAATTCCAAAACCCGATATTTTAGAAGTAAATCGGTTGATTAGGGGATTTGAAGAAGTAGAAAAAATGTCGGAATCTATGCGACATGGTACTGTTCACCCTTCCAAACTCCTACTCCAGCATCTTCTGCGATCACAAAAAAACCCAGAAGATTATAAGGGTGTTGATTTCACCAAAGTCAGGTCTCATCTAGAATATGGATGCTTTACATGCGCCTCGCATAATTTTGAAGAATAAAATGCTTTCTTAGTTTTTTAAACTAAGTTGGAGAAACCAATTAAAACAAGCGCAGCATAGATTAAGTGTGACTTTTAAATTATGAATTTTAAAAAAAACCGCTTTGGGCGGTTTTTTATTATCTAAACTCACTAGAGAAAACAATGGGGGAATTACCTATTGTTTATTGTTTAAGGGTCTGGACAAGTAACTAATTTACTGATATTATTAGCTGTTCTTACAGCTTGGGACGGAGGAGTTATGAAAACCAGTGAACTGTGTGGGTTTGTGTTGTTGGTTTGCTGTTGCGTTTTTACTGTGGTACTAGTTAAGACCGAAACAGCCTCCATGTTGGAGGAGCAACAAAAAGCCACAGAAAGAATAAGGATCGAGAATGTACGGTTGGCTTCTCGCCAACTGGAAACGGAGCGATACATGCACTCAATCGGGTGCATAACTCTGGATTGTGCTATCAGCAAGGCGATGAAGCATTGAGCTGAAGCGCTAAATAAACATCCCAATTATCCTGTTTTTAAACAGGCCGCTCGCGCGACGGATTTCGTGCTTTTTTTAATGTTAAATTTATTTCTTATAAACAATTGGGGGAATTACCCATTGTTTTAAGCATTGAAAAAACCCTAGAAAAATGCTAGGATATAGGCCTTGGGGATGACGGTTTTTGACAGGTCTTTGACATCTTTTTATATGCAAGGCGAGCTAGTCTGTAGCCTCGTAAATCCTACGGACATCAACAAATGCTGTTGAAACCTCTTGGAACAAAGTTGTTAAAGCTTTTGCTTTAGCTGATTTTGCTCCTGTTGCTGCTTAATAAAGTAGCAACACATACCCTTTCCCCAATTCCGGGAAAGACCAGTATGCTTATTTGGAATTTGCGGTTTTAAGGTTTGATTTGCACTTTAAAACCAAAGGCATTGTAAATCAATTTCAATGAATTTTCGCCAGACTTTGTTCATTGAAATATCAAGTTTGGCTAACCTTGTGAACAATGGAAAGATTGAGAAGTTCTGGACCCGGGTTTAACTCCCGGCATCTCCACCATATTAGTTTTTGAGGTGTTAACTTGTGTTAATGCCTCTAAGACAAGCGGTAATTTTGGTGTTCCAAAGCCTGTGAATTTGTCGTATGATAATCCTTTGTTAAAGTAAACGTTCAAAAGTGTTCTTTTCTCAATGATTTCAGGGCTGTTCCAGTGATTTAGAGGGTGTTCCAAATAGCCAAAGACCAATTGTAGAGCTTTTAAAAAATCTTGTGTATTATACTGCTGAATTTTACCCGCCGATTCAATGGCGGTTTTTTGTTTGAGTAAATTTTCTAACTCAATTTCGTAATGGCGAATAAGCGTTTGATTAGAAGTTTCAGAAATTCTTTGGGTTAGATTGCTAATCTTGGTGTTAAATTCGTTTATTTGTTTCAAATTTGCCTCTTGATTGCTAATTTCGCCATTTTGCCTTTTTTGCCACACATCAAGGAGTATAGCTTCGGCTAGCTTTAAAATTTGAGTTTTGGGGGTAAGTTTCGCAAGCAGTATTTCAAAGTCTTTATGGACTTCTGTTTGTCGTAAGGTTTTATTGCGGTTTGAGCAAAACGGATACTTACACCAGTAGTGGGGGTAAAGAGTGCCGAGTTTGCCTTTATGCCAACTTGCAGTCATTGCTCTATTGCAGTTTGGACAAAGTAAATAATTCCTTAAAGGAAAATCAGCACTAAGGTCTTGGCGCATTTGCGGTTTAAGTCTAGTTTGTAATCGGGTTTTAACTGCTTGTAAAGTTTCGAAAGAAATAAACCCTTTATGTTTAGCTTTTCTAAAATCAACATCCCAATTTTTATATTCCAAATAGCCGGCATAAAGCGGATTAATCAAAATAGTTTTGGTTGCGTCTGCGCTTAAACTTTTCTTTAAGCCCTTAAGTTTATATTGTTCAAGTATAAATTGTCTGACTGCTTCAATGGTGTTAAGTTCGTAATCTCTAAATTTTTCTATGGCTTGTTTGTAAATTACAGAAAATACCCCGTCAGGAGCTAATATATTGCCCTCGTGATCTTTTCTTTGGAATTTTAAGCCAGGTGGAGCGTGAAATGCCCAGTAGCCAAGTTCTAGCCTAGCTTTTTGTTTTTGGATAACTTGCCTGCGATTTTGTTCTCGTTCTAACTGTGAGGTGGCGGCAATAATATTTTCTACAAAAATTCCTTCAGGGGTTTCTTCAAACTTAAAATTTAAACACTCCAACTTAGCCAATCTTGAACCAAATTCTTTTTTTAGCTTTAAATGAACTTCTATATCTCTTGCAAATCTTTTTATGTCGTCAAATATAACAACGAACTTTTCTGAACTATTTTTGTCTAAAAACTTTAATACTTCTTTCATTGCAGGGCGTTCAAATAATCCGCCTGAAACACCTTCGTCTCGGAATATTTTTATAACTTCTAAGCCTTTAGCTAGGGCGTAAGCAATACACCTGTGCTCTTGGCTTTCTAAACCGCTACCCTCGGAAACTTGCTGGCCAGAAGATACACGGCAATAAATTAAGGCTTTTTGGTATTCATTTAGGTTTGTGTTGTTTTTCATATGTGTTATCAAGAATATTGGTAATTATAAAATACAGGGAATTTCTAATTTCCTCAACTTGCTTGTCGGTTAAGTCAAGCCCTATAAGATATTTTTTACATTCTTTTACACTCAACATTGCTTTATGTATGTTATAATAGGCTTGCTAATTATTAACCCAGAAAGGCAAAATCTATGATTACAAATCAAGGGAAATTGCTCGAAATGGCTGTTGAAATTACCAAAGAATATGCCAGAAGCGGAGAAGCCAAAAGTGGTGCCGTGCAGACAGTTCTTGAAGAAGTTTTTAACAAGCTTGTAGAGCTAAACACCAAAGGCTAGTGGTATTATTATGTTTTAAAAGCGATTCGTAATTACGGGTCGCTTTTAAGTTTTTAACAAACTATCGACTTGAAAACCGTCTGGAAAAATCATGTCTACCTGTTTAACATTTTTCCCGTCAGGGGTTGTGTATTCAGCTTTTTTAATTACACATTGCGTTACGTCAATTTTTTTATTTAATTCTTCTATAGACTCTGGGTTTCGTATAACTACGGGTTTTTTTAAATTGCGGGAGGAGTAAAATCTTTTGGCAAATTTTTTGTGTTTTTCGCCCATGTCTTTTTGAATGTATTTAGAAATATAATTAGCTAAGTGTTCTAAATTTTTTGTTGATTCATTAAAAATAAATCCTTGTCCCCAAATTTCAGTAAGAACTTTGTGAGGGTCTTTAAGGATTGGGATATTAAAAAGTACAACATGATAATGCACCGCACCACGTTTTTGGTATTCTGGGACTGCAATATAGGCTAAATTATTTTTGATTTTTGACATAGTAATTAAGCCTTTTTAAAAAGTTTTTAAATATAATATTTGCCTCCTTTAAATCTTGAATATTTTCAGCGAAAGTTAAGGTTAAAAATTGGGGAACAAATCGCTTTTTTGTTTGGGGGTTAAAGTACTGCCAACCATTGCACCAAATTAACCGTTTTAAAGCACTCTTGGCTTTTCTTGCGCTCTCTTCAGGGTTGGCTAATTTTTCGTAAATAATTTTATTTACATGAGGCTTTTGGTTTACACTAAAGGCGTAACCAATTGGCCTGTCGTATTCTTGAATGGTTATTTTAGAACCTGTGATTATTAATATTTTATTTGTTATTTTCATCGCCTTATGTTTCTTTAATATCAAGTAATACAGAGAGCCGGGCGGCCGCCATTTTGGCGGCGCGCCCGGGCACCCATCTGCCGTATAGGCACCGTGGTTGACACCGGGTAAGTCAGAGCCACGCGGAACCCGGTTTATGTGCCTGCCGGCATGACCGTAAACCTGCTCCGTGCGAACCCAACAAAAAACCTAGGGGTTAACCTAGGTGAAGCATACAGAGCAAAGTTTGGGAAAGTTGGGGAAAATATTGATTACAAAAAAAGCTCGTTAATACGCACTGTTCCTGCTCTTTCGGAGGTGGCGATTAAAAAATCTTTATTTGCCCCCGGGAGCTTTTCTGTAATTAACTTAGGAATTTTTGCATTAATACGAATGCAAATATCATAATATTTACGCCATTTGCTTTTACTTTTATCATAATCATAGTCACCGAAAGCATTTTCAGCGATATCTGCATACGGAATTGTTTTTCCCAAAGATTTTCTATCTGAAAATATATATTCTAAAAGCCGATTTTCGTTTGTGTTTGCTTTTCGAGGCTTTATAACAATCCGTTTACCTTTTAAAATAAGAATACCGTTAATATATTCAAGCTTTAGAAGTTTTTCTTCTTGTGATTTTTGAACAACTTCCTGAACATCAGGGTTAGCCAGCTGTCTGAGCAAATACCTATGAACTTTTTGCCATTTTGCTTTAATATCTTTTTCGTAAGTGTGATAGTAGTTATTTTTAGAAGTTTCGTTTTTATATAATTCCCAAATACCTAACTGAATTCTATCCCAAATACTTTGGTGTTTATTTTTTTTTATATACTCAATTTCTTCTCCAAGAGTTCCTTTTTTTAGACTGTCTTCTGCCTCAGTAGCAAATACTAACTCCATATAGTCTTCCGAGCAGTTGGTGTAAAGTTTTTCGCCCAAGATTTTTTGCATTATTTCATACTCTTTTTCGTTTCTGGCTTTTGGTATTTTGTGTCTAGCGCTTCTTAAATCTTGATGCTCATTTTCAATCATCTTTTTTAGCAAAGGCGTTTTTTCAACAAATTTAACATAAGCACCTATCTTTAAAATGAAATCAAAAGAGACAGGGAGGTTTATTCCTCTATTGTAAATTTTCTTAAGCTTTTCTTCGGTTTTTGTAGGCATAACTGGATTATAACAGCGAAATTTGCTATATTTTAAGTATAACTAAATAGCCTAAACCTGAGCAATCGGGCATGGCACAAAAAAATCTCAAGACGATACTGAACCCCGCGTTCAGCTATTCGTCTTGAGTCATACCCGAAAGGGTATGGGGTGTAAAAGCCCGGCTGACACGGGGCTTTGTGTTTTTATAAAAAAAATTTATGATTGAACTAATATTATTTATTGCACTGATTTTCATTATTTTTGGGGTCATTGCATTCTTCATTAACCTTATCAAAAAACACTCATTTTCTGATACCATTTTTCAAAACGCCTATTACAAAAAACAGTATTTAATTACTAAAGCCGAACACCAGTTTTTTAATATTCTGCAAGAAATAGTTCGGGACAAATACTATGTTTTTCCACAAATCCATTTAGCCAGTTTGCTTGAAGTAAAAAACAGTGAGAAAAATTGGAGATCCTATTTCAATAAAATAATCCGCAAATCCGTTGACTTCGTTATTTGCGACAAACAATATTTAAAGCCACTGCTCGTCATTGAGCTAGACGACCTTACTCATTATCGTTATAAGAGGCAAGATCGAGACCAGTTTGTAAATCAAGCATTAGAATCTGTAGGGCTAAAATGCCTTCATATACGTACATCTTACTCTTATAATTTGGAGGAACTAAAAAGCCAAGTATTGCAGGGATTGTTATAAAAGTGCTTAACATATTTTTATAAAATTGACTTTATTTACGCATAGTTTTATACTTGGGTGAAAGAATATTTTAATGTAAAAGGCTAAATTAGTGGCGGAAGATCAAAAAAAATATAAATACGAAAGCGATGAACAAATATTTAAGGAGTTGTTTGTCGGTTTTGATGATTTCTTTAAACCCATTTTTGAAAGTTTTTCCATAAGCAAAAAAACTTTTGTGCTGCAAGTAGTAAATTTTATTTTAATATTTTATTGGTTTTATTTACTATTAGGTGATGCACCAGACAGATTACTTACTAAAATTAATGGAAGTGGCGTACTGGGAATGAGACTTTTATTACTAGTTGTAGTTGTGTGTGGAATCTCGTTAATTACCAAAAATAAAATTTTAAGATGGCAGACACTATTTATGACAAAGTATGAATTGACCCAAAGTTATTTTTGGAGAATCTTGTTTCTAGTAGCACTAACATATTTTGGTAATAAAATTTATGCAAAAAGACATTAAGAATAAAATATTAGCTATTGGCGTTTTAATTTTTGTGGTGGGCTTGACGATTGGAATTATTCAATTAGTCGGTGTTGGTATTGATTGGCTAAGGAAAAAATTAGATTTGCCGAATACCTCTAATCCTGGAAGCGCACAACTAGCTCCAGGTTTATCTAGCAGTACTCCAGAGCGAGTTCAGCTTTCACAAAATTCTGATTTTGATTTTTATAATACACTAAATAAAATAGCACTATCTTCTTCTACAGAAAGCTGGGTTAATAAAAATGGAAAAGTGGAAGGGAGAATATATAAAAAATTTATTAGAGTCGATGGGGATATTTCTAATGCATACTTATTTGTTGAGGTCTCGGTTGATAATAATAAGCCTTTAACTGTTTGGGATAGTATATACGTTTCTTTAAGAAAGGAAGTTGGTGGTTATTTGTACGAACCTGTTGCTGGTCATTTGTTAAGATCAAAAAGTTTAAATATACCACCTTCTAATACCACGAGGTTGCTGTATGATATGCAACAAATACCTTTTACGACTATCCCTTATTCGGATAATAATAATTTTGTAAACAAAAATTGGTTGTCAAATATTCAAACAGCTAAGACTTTTCAATTTGAAACTTTCCTGTCTACAAGCAGAAAAGGCGGAAAGATTGTTAATATAAGCATCGGCTATCAATGTGCTCAAGAAACTCCTAATTGTAAACTAGAAGTAATCCAATAGTTGTTTAAATTTTAATAGCCCTTAATCGGGCTATTTTTACTACATATTTAGGACGCCAGAAATTCTAAAAATTTCCTCATAAAGTAAGTTCCACCCATTTTTGAGAATCTCCACCACTGCTTCGCCAAGGCTACGAAGTGCAAGCACACCGATAATGCTCGCCATTTGAAAAAGTTAAAACATTAGTAGCAACGAAGCAGTGCCCTTCGAAGCTTTAAGCGTAGTAGGGCTGTATCTTCTTCGCCAAGGCTACGAAGTGCAAGCACTGCTTATAGATAGGTTTGTTTAAAAAGTAAGCTTGTAAATTTACGATGCGAAGAAGTGTCCTGCGTAGCTTTAGCGAAGCAGGGCTGTATCTGCTTCTCTTTCACCTTCGCCAAGGCGACGAAGTGCAAGCACACCGATAATGCTAGCCATTTGAAAAAGTTAAAACATTAGTAGCAACGAAGCAGTGCCCTTCGAAGCTTTAAGCGAAGTAGGGCCATAAGTTTATAAAATGCCCAACTATAAGGTTGGCTTTTTATTTTGGAGTGATATAATTCTTATATGCACTATACCTACATTCTCCAAAGCCTGCTAGATAAAAGCCATTATGTCGGCTCAACCCACGATTTAAAATCACGGATTGTTAAACATAACAACGGTGAGGTAACCTATTCAGCAAAAAAACGCCCTTGGAAACTGGTTTGGTACTGCGCTTTCCCAACAAAAAAGCAAGCAGTTGATTTTGAGCTCTATCTAAAACAAGGTTCAGGCTTTGCCTTTGCAAGAAAACATCTGGTTTAAAATTAAAAAAGCTCCTTACCCCTTTTGTTTTTCCCAACGAGTCATATCTCGAAAGGGATATGGGTTCCGCAAGGGATCGGCTGGCGTGGGGCTTTGTGTTTCTGCGCCGGCTTCTATCATTAAAAGAAATTTTATATGTTCGCGAAAAACAAGCTGCCGGTATTAGCAATAGCAATCTACACGTTTTTTAACCTTAAAGCGGTTTTGGGAATTATCTTCACTAAAGGTTGGTGGATGTTAGTTTTCACTACCAGTAATAATAGCGCGAGCACACTGACGCTAGGGGTAGTACTAGGATTATTCCTAAATGTTGGGGTCATACTGTATTTTTGGAAAAATATCAAAGTCTAAGTACGGATATTAAAAATGTCAGGGGTATAATTCCCTGACATTTTTGTTAAATGAGGCAAAAATATGAGGAGTGTTCCTGTAATTTTTCTCCCTAATATGTTATGATTTTAGTGAAAATACAGTATTCCAATCACTATGTGCCTATTTTCTACCCTTGAAGAATTAAAGAATGAAAGTGACGTAGAACAAAAGCTGGTTCTGCCTATACTAACAAGCCAGCCGCCTTTAGGTTTGGGTTTTTTAGTATCTGATTTTAGAACCAAACCCGATATCAGACAAATTCAGATAGGAAAAGGATCAAGTTCAAAATTATACTTTCCTGACTATGTCGTTATAATGCAAGGCTTACCACTTATGATAATCGAAGTGAAAAGACCTGGGGAAGACCTAAATGAAGCACTTAAAGAAGCTCGATTATATGCGTCAGAATTAAACGCCGAATACCCTGCTAAAATAAATCCGTGTTATAAAGTGGTTGTTACGAATGGGGAAAAAATTATATGCGCTGATTGGGATTCTAGTATTCCAGAATTAACTATTGAGTTTAAGGATATAAATACCTCCAGCAAACCTTACGCTCAACTTATCTCTATACTATCGAGGGTAAGCATTTTTACCTTTGGCGAACAGATATACAAAAGAGTTAGAGGTAATAGAAAATTTCATAAGCCTACATTATCACTGGGTGGGAACTCTGTGCAGCATCAAGAGTTAGAACAAAATACTTTTGGGACATCCCTTGCTTTGGATTACAGGCATATTTTTAACCCCACTACTTTAGAGGATCGAAAAAATATTGTTCAGCATGCCTACGTGCCATCAAAAAAAAGATTAAAACATGTTCAACCAATTGATAGGATAATTAGGGCTGCGAAGCCTCCCAGCATAACAGACGCAAGGGCAATAAGCAGTACTGAAAATCCAAAAGAAATATACGATCAACTAAAAAATAATAAATCTTTAATTGGCGAAATTTTACTTTTAATAGGGAGTGTCGGTTCAGGTAAAACAACTTTTATTGATTATTTAAGGGAGGTGGCCTTACCTCAAAATTTGAAGAGAGATACAGAATGGGTCTTAATTGATTTGAATGATGCCCCTTTAGCAAAAGAAGAAATTTACAAATGGGTAAAAATTAAGATGATCGAGGGGCTCAAAGAAGCTCATCCTGATATTGATTTCGACGAACTTTCAACTCTAAAAAAGATTTTTTCAGTAGAACTAGCTAAGGTCGAGAAAGGAACGGCGGCTTTATTTGAAAAAGATTCAATTCAACATAAAGAACTTTTAGCAAATAAGCTTTCTTCTCTACAAGAAGATAATGACGCTATTCTAAAATATCTTATTAAATATCTTTGTGAAAGTCAGAACAGACTGCTTATAACTGTTTTGGATAACTGTGATAAACGCAATAGAGAAGATCAATTGCTAATGTTTGATCTTGCGAAATGGCTTCAAAAAGAATACGCGAGTTTAATTTTTCTCCCGTTACGGGATGTTACTTATGATCACCATAGAAAAGAACCACCACTTGATACTGCAATAAAGGATTTGGTTTTTAGAATTGACCCTCCTACTTTTGCGGAAGTCATTTACAAACGTGTAAAATATGCTTTAAGAAACGCGCCTAATACCCTCTATTACAGCTTACCTAATGGCATGACTGTCGCTTATAATAAAGAAGAACGTGAAACGTATTTAGCGTGTATACTTCGTTCATTATTTCAAAATGATATCTTTTTTAAGAGGTTGGTGGCAGGGCTTGCGGGTCGTAATATAAGAAAAGGGATAGAGTTATTCTTAGATTTTTGTAAAAGTGGCCATATTAGTGAATCAGAAATTCTAAAAATGAGACATTCAAAAGGCGACCACCTAATCCCACCTCATTTAGTCACAAGGGTTTTATTCCGAGGGAATCGAAGATATTATAACGATGTTAATTCAAATGTAAAAAATTTATTTACTTCCGAACCAAAGGATGTGATTCCAGATCCATACTCACGTCTTGCTATTTTACGTTGGCTCTCAAATAAATTTAAGGTCCGCGGCCCTAATGGCGTAATGGGCTACCATAAAGTATCTGAATTGATAAAACAGCTCGTCCCACTTGGACATAATGATGATAGAATCAGAGTTGAAATAAAAAATCTGGTTACCGCAGGGTGCGTCAGTACAGAATCACAGGATGATATTGAGGAAAACAACATTACAATAGATGACGAAGATTTAATAACAATTGCACCCGCAGGTCACATACACTTAGAACTATTATCTAATTTAGATTATCTTTCATCCTGCTCCGAAGATTTATGGTACAGCGAGCAAGAATTAGCAGAAAAAATTTCTAAAAGGTTAATCGGTGGCGGGACTACGGGACACCTTTCCTTGCGTGCGTCTTATGAAAATGCTAAGGATATGGTTGATTATTTAATGAGATATAAGGGGCATGTGCTATCGAAGCCAGAATTATATCTTGCTAATAATTCTTTTGAACATCTTACAGACTTTACTCAAAGTCTCAAGGCCATCGAAAAATCACAAAGGAATCTTCATGTAGAGCCTGGGTCTGATAAATTAAAACTACTATACCCAAACGGTACTACAATGGAAGCTCAAGTTGTTTCTATTCAAACATATGGGATTTTTGTTGAGTTTGGCTTACACGCTACAGGCTTAATCCGTTTTGATAAAACGGCAAAAGTTGAAAAACCCGGAAGCCTTCTCTACGAAGATGTAGAAACTGGTGACTGGGTTAAAATTGAAGTTATAAATTATAATGAGTACCATAAAAAGTTTGATGTTAAAATTTTAAGTGAATAAAAGTACAGAAATATTTAACCTGTGTAAAACTCATTTTGTGATTTAGGGTATAATGAAAACAGGGCAATAGCCCTGCCTTTCGTTAAAATCCCTTAGCTACCTGTTATCAGGTCGTTGAGGGATTTTATATTATGTTCCTCAAGATAAGTCCCGAGGTGCATATCGTCCCGAACACCCAGGTCGATTCCATATTGTTTCTCAATAGTCCCAATATGGGTATCGTCCCGCTTATCGCGGAGTTGTCCGTTCTCGTTTCGAGAACGACAACCGCGCATGCCGGCAGCGTCATTATAGCATTTAGCCATAACTTGCCCTTTCCTTAATTGGAAGGCGACTAAATCCTTCTGGCCGTAATTCGACCAAGCCCGTAGAAGTCGATCCGTAACAGGAAGGAGTTTAGTATTATGGCAAAGGCTATGCCCTGTTTCCACTTTTTGAATAACAATGGGGACATGACCCATTGTTATTTTTGATATATTTTCAATAAAAATTTATAAACGAAAAGCCGCCGAGGTTGTACCCGGCGGCGTTTTGGTCGTGGCATCCTCCTATTTCCACAAACCGTCGTAGTACTTGTCAGCGATTACCCATAAGCGGTATAGGTAGGTTACCCCAGAAACCAGCAAAATGTATGACATTATCTTTTCCATTCCCCCCAGAAGCTCCGTAGGTGGGAGGAAAATCAGCATGAAGGCGACCCATCCCGAACTAAGATTGATGATCCTGGCGCGGTAAACGCCAAGCCTCTCGAAGACTGTCTTGGTTTCCGAAAGGCAATACACTGTCAACGACGAGAACAGTGTCAGCCAAACCGCCGTTTTCATATTTCCGTAGCGTTCAGTGACGCTATAGATTGCGAAATACAGGCCTAGAGCTGTCACGGCCTGCAAAAATGTACTTACGAATTTCATTTGTTTCCTCCCGCCAAGGTTTCCGAACAAATCAAAATACCACTATTTAGTGGAGTTTGTCAATCTTTTTTTAAAAGATAATTTACAAGATTTCGAATTCTAAACTTCGTTAAAGCTATGGCTTGCGAGGCAAGTTCGGAATGACACTGAATCTAATGGAAAAAAAATTACCAAAACACCCCGACCTAAGTCGGGGTGTTTTGGTTTTGATAATTAAAATAAAGTATTTAGTGTATTGGCGGGCCGTCTGGTTCGTTTCGTCCTTCGGTGACTACAAAGCTCACGCAGTCGCCTTGGTTTTTGAACATCTGGCCGTAGTTTCTCCAACCGTCTTTTTTACACTGCTGAGCTTCAGTCGGGAAAGTCGGGGGAACCACAGCGGCAAAAGCCAAGCTGGAAAAAGCCATCAAACCTGCAGAAGCGGCAGCTCCAACCGCAATTTTAAATTTATTCATATGATTTTATTTTTTTGTTTCTAAAAATTTTCGACCTTTTAGGTATTATATCACAATCAATTATATCTTTTGTATATATAGTTTACTTGAGTACTTAAATCAATGCCAAAAGATTCGGAAGATAGACTGAAACTTCCAGGTTCTCCCGGAGATTCGTTGTCTGAGCCTTTTGGCGTAAGTTGAGTTTTAGGATTGGTTAAAGATACTTCGTTAGTTCTTTGCATTCTTATAGCAGCTTTAGCTAATTCTTTAGGAGTAACTGTTTGATCCGCCAACTGTATACTAATAAGTATTTGTCCAAATGTCTGAGTTTTTTTTTCTATTAAAAAATGTCTGATAGCTTGTTCCAATAACACCTCTTCTGATACTTCAGGCAAATTTAAAAGTTCCCTCAGCGCCCCATATTTATATTGTGGTTCTTTAAAAAATTCTCTAGCCATTATTTTAAAAGCGATTTAATGTTCTTTTTTACGCCGTCCGTGATGGTCCACTCGTAGATGTCCGTGTTGCCGATATCCTTTTTTTTGGTCATATGGTCGGTATGGTAAATGCGGATGATTTCCGGGAAATGGAAAAGCAAAAGCCTTAAGGGACCTGCGTGCGTAACAACGCCGATATTGTTGTTAGCGTAGTTTTCCGCCATATCCCAAACGCAGGACAAAAGCCTTTCCCGAACCTGAGCAACAGTTTCTCCGCCAAAAGGCGTATAGTCATAGGTCTGCATTATATCCATCCTACGGAAGTCGGGCAAGACTTTTTCTATTTCGCTTTGGGTTTTGCCGGACAAAGAGCCGAAGTCTCGCTCTTCCAAACGATGGTCTATAAAAACCGGAATAGGGGACTTTAAATGCTTGTTGATCAAAGCTGCGGTTTGTTCGCTTCTAAAAAGCTGGGAAGAAAACATCAAATCCAAATTTAACGGCAAAATTTGCGGGATGGCTTCTTCCAGCTGGCGGATGCCAAGCGTGTCTAAATACTCGTTAACACGAACGCCTTGCTCAATGCCCAGGCGGTTGGCCGGGGTTTGTCCGTGGCGGATGAAATAAATTGTGGTTTGCGATCTTAAATTCAAAGGCTAAATAGTTAGAAATTTTAGGGCAGACTTTTAAAACCTCCTCCCAGCCTTAGGCAAAAGAGGAGGCTTAGACTATTTTTTTGTGGTTTTTTTGCTTTTGGCCTTGGTCTTGGCTTTCGGTTTGGTTGCGGTTTTTTCTGAAACGTATTTTTTAACGTGTTTTTCTATGTTTTGCCACTGGCCTTTGAGGTCTTTGGCGACTTCTTTGGCTTTGGGGGTAAAATCCGCTTCCACTTTTTCATATTTTTTTAAAACATCTGAAACGGTTTTTTCAAAACTGTCTTTGGAAATGCCTTTTAGCTTTGCCAGTTCTTTAACCACTTCTTTTTTTGCATCTTCAATCAGCTTGGCGGTTTTAGTCCTGGCTGATTTGGCTTTAGGAGAAGTAAAAAAGAAATACGCTCCTGCCGCCGCTGCTGCCATCGCCGCCATACCCGCTGCTGTTTTTGCGCCTTGGTGTTTTTGTGCCATAATTTTTCCTTTCGTGGAGTTATTTTTTTTCTTTTTTTGTTTTACCCTGGACAAAAGAAAAGAAGGAGGCCAGGTCTTTTACCCTTTGCCCTTGGCCTTTGATGTTTTCCCTGAGATTTCCTACATCTTCCACTATCTTGTCCGCTTCAGCCTTAGCTTTTTGGGAGATGTATTTTAAGTCCCGACTGATTTTAACCAGATAATACAAAAGAACAGCCAAAAATAAAGTTAAAATTATTGTGGCAACCGAAGTGATGAAAAAAAAGATATCAGATTTTGCTATTGTTTCCATATATCTATTATAGCATGACTTTAGTGGGTAATAAAAACTATGTATTACGGTGCATAATACATAATACTTTATACAATATACTGATTAGTTATTCCCATAAATTCTAAAAAGTTCCAAAAGTACATTTTCATATTGTTTGCGGATGCTTTCATCTTGTCCGACTTCCAAAACCTCGTCGTTGAGGTTGGTGGCAGCGGAAGTCCAGTTAAAACTGCCTGAAGCGTAAGCTTTTTCCGTAACTACCGTTTTTAAGTGCATAATAGAAGTATGATCCTGTGTATAAACCGGGATGCCGGCATCTTTAAGTTCTTTAACAATCTTTCCTTGGAGTTCGGTTTTTGCCATCTGGTCGCGGTCAGTGATGCCAATGACAGTAAGTCCCCGGTGTTTAGCTGCTAAAAGCGCGTCTTTGATGTCAGAACGGGTGAAGGTATAAACCGCAAAATACACAAACCGGTCCGCATCGCGGATGAGGGAAATCAACTCTTTGTTAAGGGGTCGGTTTTGGTTGTAGTAAACTTTAACTTCGCGCTCCTCCGCGGGAATATATTTATAGGAATAAAAAAATTGCGCGCAAAGCGCGATGAGTAGGACGATGACAAGTATGTATATTTTTTCTCTAGTGGGGGTCATTTAGAATTATTAGTAAATTAGAAATTAGAAATTAGAATAATTTCCTCTAAAACTTTGTCATTCCCGCGGATCCGCCAACTGGCGGAGGGAATCTAGTTAACAAAATTAAAGTTTAATTTAGAGGTAAATGAGGTAATTGCCTGCCCGAATGCCAAGCAAAGCCTTGCAGAAATTAGAATAATTTTCTTATCTCCCTCTCCGTATCCCTCTTTTTTATATATTCCCGTTTGTCGGTTTTTTTTCGGCCTTTGCCAAGACCGACCCGCAGTTTAAGCCAGCCTTTGGGACTTGCAAAAATATCCAGCGCTATTAACACCAAACCTTTTTCTTTACCCATCAGTTTGTTTATCTCATCTTTGTTGAGTAAAAGTTTTCGGGTTTGGGTCGGGTTATACTTATCGTTGGACGCGTATTTATAAGGACCGATATGGCAGCCGACCAGTTCAGCCCCGCGGCTCGTGGCTGTAACATAGGCCCCGGCCAGGGAGACATTGCCTTCTTTGACGGATTTTACTTCCGCTCCGGTCAATGCTAAACCCGCGACAAAAGTTTCCTTGATGTCGTAATCAAAACGCGCTCGTTTGTTTTCCGCCAGGGATTTGGACATAAAATTAAATTCAAGTTAGAACCCCTCTCTCCAAAAGTTGGAGAGAGGTTGGGAGAGAGGTTTAAGTTAGGCTTTTAGCTATGGTTTCAAGCACTGTATCTAAATTTTTGTCTATATCATTATTCCAAAATCGTAATACTTTGTAACCTTCAGATTTTAAAAAAGCATTTCTTTGAGAGTCATAGAGTTTTGTGATAGCTTTTGAATGGTGCCCGCCATCTAACTCAATAATTAGCTTTTTTTCTTGACAACAAAAATCAACAATAAATTTACCTAAGGGAATTTGTCTTTTAAATTTGAAATTCCAAACCCTTTTACCTCTTAAATACTTCCAGAGTTTAGTTTCCCATGGGGTTTGTTGTTTTCTTAGCTCTTTACTTCTTGGGGTAAGAAATGCTTTCACTTTAACCTCTCCCTAACCCTCTCCAAGAATTGGAGAGGGAATCTATAATGTATATAGCTTACATTTTACCCTGTTTCACCTTTTTTGTCATTTTGTGTTATAATTTACTCACTTTATGAACAGTGAAACACCGAAAAAACATATAAATTCTTTAGTCTCTCAGGCAATAAAAGAGGCTGGTTTTACCTTGGAAAATATCCAAATAACCGAACCGGATCCCGAATTTGGGGACTACAGCACCAACGCGGCTTTAGTTTTGGCGAAAAAAGAGAAAAAAAACCCTCAGGAAGTCGCTGAAAAAATCATTGCTGAAATTTTGTCATTGGACAAAGAAAAAGTTTTGGAAAACGTTTTAGAGAAAGGCGGGTTTATAAACTTTAAGCTGTCAAAAAAGTTTTTACTTACAAATTTGCAAAGTATTTTAGAACAGGAAAATTTGTATGGTTCGTCGGCTGAGGGCGGAAAACAAAAGATTTTAGTGGAATATTTTCAGCCCAATGTGGCCAAGCCTCTTCATTTAGGACATTTGCGGACAGCTATCATTGGCGACAGCTTGTTTAGAATATTTTTATCGCAAGGCTTTAAGGCTGAATCGGATACGCATTTGGGCGACTGGGGCACGCAGTTTGGGCTTTTGCTTTTGGCATACAAAAAGTATGGCGACATAGAAGTAATAAAAAAGGACCCCATAACTGAGCTGAATAAACTTTATGTAAAAATAAATTTAGAGTTGGAACAAAGTCCGACTTTACGGGAAGAAGGCAAGGCCGAGTTTGTCAAGCTGGAAAAAGGGGATGAAGAAAACCGCAGACTTTGGAAACAGTTTAAAGACTGGTCTTGGAAAGAATATGAAATAATTTATTCCGATTTGGGCGTCCGAAAAAGCGATCATAACTGGCCGGAAAGTTTTTTTGAAGACAAAATGCCGGCAGTGGTAGAGGAGCTGAAAGCCAAAGGCTTGGCTAAAGAGTCCCAAGGCGCGCTGATTGTGGATTTGGAAGAATATAAATTAGGCGTGGCTGTGCTTGTGAAATCTGACGGCGGAACAACCTACCTCCTCAGGGACTTGGCAACTTTTATTTTCAGAAAGAGCCAGGGTTTTGTAAAGCAGTATTATGTGGTGGATGTCAGACAAAAACATACTTTAGAGCAGACTTTTAAAATTTTGGAGCTCGGCGGGTATTTGCTGTCGGGCGAGGCTGAACATATCTCTTATGGATTTTTAACCTTGCCGGAAGGAGCGATGAGCACCAGGAAAGGCACGGTTGTAGGAGCTAAAGAATTTATAGAAAATGTCCAATCCGAGGCGCTAAAAGTCATTGAAGAAAAAAACCCGGCTCTTTTGGAAAAGGAGCAGGCCGCAAAACAGGTTGCCGCGGCAGCTATAAAATATTTTGACCTTTCACATAATATAAAGAGCGATATAGTTTTTGATCCGAAGAAAGCCCTGTCTTTTGAAGGCAATACCGGGCCTTACTTGCAATACACTCACGCGAGGATATATGGGATACTAAAAAAAATCAAAAATCAAAAATCAAAAATCAAAATTGATGACCAATACGAATTTTTAGAGTTCAAAGAACAAGAATTGGCGGTTTTAAGAAAGTTGGTGAAGTTTCCGGAGACCGTCTCGCAGGTAGCGGAAGATTGTTTGCCAAATTTATTGTGCAATTACTTGTTTGAACTTTCCCAGGCTTTTAACGCTTTTTATCAGGATGTTCCAGTGCTTTCCGAGCCAGATGAAAATTTGAAAAATTTCCGCCTCGCTCTCATATCCTCGGTTGCCCAGGTGCTGAAAAATGGCCTGTATCTTCTAGGTATAGAAGCCCCTAAGGAAATGTAAATACGAAATTATACGAAACAGGATCGTACAAAATAGTATGAACAAAGATTTTGAAAAATGGAATATTAGAAAAATTTGGATCCACAAAGAAAAACCAAGAGTGTTTTTTAAAGAACGCGATGTTTGGTGGTGTTCTATGGGTTTAAATGTTGGTTTTGAACAAGATGGAAAAGGAGATAAATTTTCACGCCCGATTTTGGTGTTTAAAAAATTTAATCAAGAAATTTTTTGGGGTATTCCATTGACTACGAAAATTAAAGAAAACAAATTTTATTTACCTATCAATTAAAATGATTTAAGCAAGCAGGCTGTTATTTTGTCTCAAATAAGACTTATGGACTCTAAAAGATTGTTAGCCAAACTATCTTATATAAGTAAAGAAGATTATGTAAAAATAAAAAAAGCAGTTATAAATCTTTGCGAATTATAACCGCCCTTTCATTTTATGCCCCACAATTAAGTGGGGACGAGGCCGAAGCCGTTTAGATTTAAATTATATCATAAGTAGCGCATTTGTCAAATAGAATATAAAATCAAGGTTAATTAAAAACATAGGGTATATTTATTGAATTATGGAAAATAGGGTTTGTGTCGTAGGGATTATAAAAAAAGGGGATAGTATATTGTTAGGCAGGAAAGCTCCTGGCAAAGGACCCTATCCTGATACTTGGCATATCCCGGGCGGGGGTATAAAATTAGGCGAGGAAACTTGCGAGCAAGCTATCTCTAGAGAGATTTTGGAAGAAACTGGAATTTCTGTGAAAAATTTGAAAAAAGTTGGTTGGAGCACGGATATTGAACCAAACAAACATGGAGTAGAAACTTATTATATTTTCTTGATTTACGAAGCTGAATACGACAGCGGCGAGCTTCAGGCAAATGACGATTTGATACATATTGAATGGGTTAAAATTTCAGAGCTAAAAACTAAAAATTTAAACAGACCAACAGAAAAGTATTTTAAAAGTTTGGGGTTTATATAAATGTTAAGATGATAGGATGTTATTTGTTAGAATGTTAAAATGTTAGGATATTATTTGTTAAAATGTTAATCTGATTTTATGACAGAAGAAAAAACTACAACTGAAGACAAAACTGGGACTTTAAATTTTAACCAGATGGAGCTGGAGATTTTAAAGCATTGGGATGAAGCCAAAGTTTTTGAAAAATCTTTGGAGAAAAATAAAGAAAACGAACCTTATGTGTTTTACGACGGACCGCCTTTTGCCACGGGCCTGCCGCACTACGGCAGTATTTTGCCTTCTGTCATAAAAGACGCCATCCCGCGCTATCAGACTATGAAAGGCCGGTATGTCAGAAGGCGCTGGGGCTGGGACTGCCACGGTCTGCCCATAGAAAACCTGGTGGAAAAAAACTTGGGCATTTCTGGCAAAAAACAGATTGAAGAAATTGGCGTTGAGAGGTTTAACAAAGTTTGTCGGGACAATGTTTTAAAATATACCGTGGAGTGGGGTAAAACCATCAAGCGCATCGCCCGCTGGGTGGAGTTTGAAGGCGCTTACAAGACTATGGACACTTCCTATCAGGAATCTGTCTGGTGGGCTTTAAAGCAACTGTGGCAACACAAACTCATATATCAGGACAGGAAAGTTCTTTTGTATTGCTCCAGATGCGAAACCCCAATTTCCAATTTTGAGGTGGCGATGGATAACAGCTATAAAGATGTAACTGAGGAGTCCGTGTTTGCCAAGTTCAAATTGGTTCGTGGCCAGCGCATTGTCAACGATTTAACCACTGACAAAACTTACGCCCTGGCTTGGACAACCACGCCCTGGACTTTGCCCGGCAACACTTCTTTAAACATCGGTCCGAACATCCGGTACATAATGATAGAAATGGAAAACGGGGAAAGGTACTTGTTAGCCAAAGAACGGCTGTCAGTCATATCCGAACCCTATGAAGTCGTTTCAGAATACTCTGCCTCTGAACTTATGGGGCTTTCTTATGAGCCGTTGTATCCGGAATTTTCCGAATTTTTAAAAAATTCTTCCGAAGTTTCAGAAGAACAGAAAAAAAATGTCCATAAAGTATATCTGGCGGATTTTGTTACCACCACGGACGGCACCGGGATAGTGCACAACGCGGCAATGTATGGAGAAGAAGATTTTTTGCTCGCTAAAGAGAAAAATTTGCCCAGAGTGGAAATGCTTGACCATCAGGGTAAATATTTGTCTTGGGCGCCAGAGAGTTTGCGCGGAGCTTTTTTTAAAAAAGCGGATAAAATCGTTTTATCTGAACTTAAAGAAAAAAATTTGGTTTATAAAACCGAACACTATACCCACTCGTATCCGCACTGCTACCGCTGCGCCACCCCGCTGTTTTACAACGCTTTGCCGGCTTGGTTTATAGATATCAACTCCCTTCGTCCTAAGCTCCTTTTAAACAACCAGGGCAACGGCTCGGAAGAAAAGCCGGGTGTAAACTGGTATCCTTCGCATTTAAAGGAGGGCCGGTTTAAGCAGGGCATAGAAAACGCGCCGGATTGGAATATTTCCAGAAACCGCTATTGGGCCACAGCCCTGCCGTTTTGGGTATGCGGATGCGGAGAGAAGACTTGTATTGGGTCAGTTGAAGAGCTGAGGCAAAAATCTTTAAACTTTGCGGAAGTCTATCCAGAAGCGGAAGCCAAAATTAAGAACTTTATATCCTCCCAGCTTAATACAAAATACATTATACAAAATACTGATTTGGATTTGCATCGTCCGTACATTGACAGGGTAATTTTAAAATGTGAAAAATGCGGCGGGCAAATGAAAAGGATCGAAGAAGTGGTGGACTGCTGGGTGGAGTCAGGCAGTATGCCTTTTGCGGAGCTTCACGCGCCGTTTGAAAATGTGGAGCTTTTTGACAACCGATTTCCCGCGGATTTTGTGGTGGAATATATCCCGCAGACCCGCGCCTGGTTTTATGTGATGCACGTGATGGCGACCGCGCTTTTTGACCACGCGCCGTTTAAAAACGTGATGACCACTGGAACCATACTCGGAGAAGACGGCACCAAAATGTCAAAGTCAAAAGGCAATTATCCGGATCCGCATATTGTGATAGAAAAGTACGGGGCTGACGCCTTGCGGTTTTATCTGTTGACTAGCCCGGTGGTGGTGGGCGAGGATGTGGCTTTTTCTGAAAAAAATGTGCAGGACATTAACAGAAAATTAAGCCTTCTTTTATATAATGTATGGACTTTTTATAGAACATATGAGACTGGGAAGGTTGGTCAGTCAGTAGATCAGTGGATCAGTAGATCAGTTAGTCAGTTAGTCAGTGGATCAGTTTTAGACAAGTGGATATTGGCGAGGCTAAACCAGACTCATATGGAAGTAACCAGGCAACTGGATGTTTTTAACACCCCGAAAGCCGGCAAAGCCATCATAGATTTTGTTTCCGACCTGTCTACTTGGTACTTGAGAAGAAGTCGCGACCGGATCAAGGAAGCATCTGAGGATGGGAAAAACTGCCTGAATACTTTGGGCTATGTTTTGGTGGAAACCTGCAAAATGCTTGCTCCGTTTATGCCGTTTTTGTCCGAATTTTTGTTCCGGGATTTAACAGGCAAAGAATCTGTACATTTGGCAGACTGGAGCCCGGTACAAGCAGTGGATGAAAAAATTCTTTCGGATATGGAAGTAGCCAGGGAAATTGTTTCTTTGGGACACGCTTTGCGCAAAGACAATCAAAAATCCGTGCGCCAGCCTTTGGCGCGCTTGGCTTATCAATCAACTTTGTCCAATTTAGTATTAAATAATGAATTTGAAAAACTGGTTTTAGAGGAGCTCAATGTAAAAAAAGTTGATGTTGATTTGTTGGCAGGTGAAAAAATTGGCGAAAATATAAAATCCATCTCAGGGAATTTAAAAATTTCATTTGTTTATTTGGATTTGGAATTGACCGAAGAACTAAAAAAAGAAGGATTGGCGCGCGAACTGGAACGGATGGTGCAGGATATGAGGAAAAAATCCGGTTTGCAAGTCGGAGAGATGGCGGATTTGTATTACAATATTCCCGAAAAAGACTTGGAAAACATATTGATAAATCTGTTAGATCGTAAAAAAACTTTCATCCGCGAGATCAAGCAGTCTTTGGAAGTGGAGACAGACTTTGAAACACAAGGCGAAGTAGACAAAAAAGCCGTGTGGATGGGGATAGTGAAAATCGCTTAGTATTTAGTATAGTGTATTAAGTATTAAGCATTAGAGCCTAATGAGGGAAAATAAATATCAAGCTATAGTTTTAAAGAAGCAGGCGTTTGGAGAAGCGGATGAGATAATTACTTTTTTTTCTAAAGAACAAGGCAAAGTCCGGGCGCTGGCCAAATCCATAAGGCTTTCCAAAAGCAAGCTGCAAAACAGCCTCCAGCAGTTTTTTCTTGTTAATCTAAGACTGGTTTCATCCGGGTCTTTGGCGAAGATAGTCGGATCGGATATAGCGGAAACATTTTTGGGGCTCAGGGAAGCGCCAGAGAAGACTTACGTCGCCTTTTTTGTCGCGGAAATCATCTTAAAATTCTTTCCGGATGAAAATCCCAGCCCAAAAATGTTTGAGTTGGTTGTGGATTTTTTTTGTTGCCTTTCCCGCGCGGATTTTCCAAAAACCCATATTTTCCCGGCTTGCGCCAAGTTTGAAATTGAAGCTTTGAAAGTTTTAGGTTTAAGTGTAAAAACCCCGCTCTTAAAAGAGGACGGAAAACCTTTATTTTTTAGCTGCAGTCAAGGCGGTTTTACATATAATCAAGACATAGATTCAGAGCCTGTTTCGGTTGAGGTTTTGAAAAATTTTGAAAATTTGGAGGCTTTGCCACACCTCAACTCTGTTGCCAATTTGGAGAATTTAAAAGAATATGGCGTTTTAGAAAAACAGCTGAAGCGGTTTTTGGAATACCACTTGGAGATGAGCCTGAAATCCCATAGATTTGTGGTATAATTTAATTAGCATTTAGTAGTTAGCGTTTAGTAATTAGTAATTACCGATTACCGTTTAGTTTTTAGCAGTTAGCGTTTAGTAAGTAACTTAAAAAATATGGAAAATCAGGATTTTAAGGCAAAGCCGGTTGAACAGCCTATTTTAGAGCCTGGGCTGAGACAAGAAATTCGTGATGAGGTTTCTGTTCCCGATGCTGATGAATCATTTTACCAGGCCAATAAATATTATATTTGGGCAATAGTTTTTGGCGCACTAGTTATAGCTGTGCTGGCTTTTTTTGCTTTTAAAAAGCCCAGTTCCGAGCCTGTCAAACAGGCTAATTTAGCAATCTATATTGATTCGCCGGACACAGTTCCTTCCGGCGGCGAAGCCGTTTATACCATCAAGGTGGAAAACCAGGATACCAAAACTTTAAGCAAATTAAGTTTGGAACTGGTTTATCCTGATGGTATGTCTTATGTGTTTTCCAACCCTAAAGCGGAAAATCTTTCAGGTAGCCTGTTTGATGTTCCGGATTTGTCGCCAAAACAAAATGTCACAATTTTTGTGAAAACCAAAGTGGTTGGAAATATCAATGAAGTGAAAACTTTAAAAGCCAGACTGCATTACAGTTTCAGTAATTTTAATTCCGAGTTTGTGGCTGATAAAAGCGCGGATATAAGGCTAAGCGCTTCCGATGTGGCAGTTGAGATCACGGGTCCTAAAGAAACTACCGCCGGCCAGTTAGTGATATATGAAATCCGCTATAAAAATAACGCCAAAGAAGCTATTAAAAACGCGCGCGTAAAAGCCGAATATCCTGCTGACTTTTCATTTGGCCAGGCTGATCCGGCCCCCAGCCTTTCTAACAACATCTGGAGTTTGCCCGCTTTAGAAGCGGGCGGAGAGGGGATAGTAAAACTTACCGGAACGTATAAATCCGCAGGGCCAGGCGAACAAAAAACTATAAATGTTAATTTTGAAGTTTTGGGTCCGGATGGAAACTATTTTACCCAGGCTAACTCGACAGCTGTCAGTGGTATCTCGTCTTTGCCGTTAGTTGCGACTCAGGAAATCCAGTCTGCAGAGGCTTTTGGCATCGTATCTCCCGGAGATTCCGTGAATGTTATAGTAAAATATCAAAATAATTCCAACATTGCTGTCAGCGGGGTGAATATTTTGGTTACTTTAAATTCCAAATCAATAGATTTCTCCAGCTTGTCGGCCGAAGGTGGCCAGGTGACTGGCAACACAATTTTGTGGAATGCCGCGGGAGTTTCCAATTTGGAACGTTTAAATCCTTCTGAAAGCGGAATTTTGTCTTTAAATTTTAAAGTTAAAGATCCGGCGGTTTCCGATTCCACAAAGAATTTGCAGATTGACAGCTCAATCAAAATCAAATCCAACGAATATGAAGCTTTTTTTCCGGGTAACAGTTTAAGTCTGAAGATTTCAAGCCCGGCCCAGTTGAAAGCGTCTTTGGAATATTTAAGCGGCAGTTTGCCCCCAAAGCCGGGTCAGCAGACGGTATACAAAGTAAAATTTATTTTACAGAATTCCAGTAATGATTTTTCCGCCGGCACAGTTAGCGCTTTTTTGCCTTTGGGGCCTTCCGGGTTTGTCGCTGGCAGCGTGAAGGGCGCTGAAGCGGCCAATACCCAGTTTGACCAGTCAACAGGAAAACTTTCGTGGAATGTCGGGTTTTTACCGGCATACACAGGCAAATACTCTCCGTCAAAAATTTTGGAATTTCAGATAAAACTCAGTCCTTCTGCATCCCAGGTCGGGCAAACCCCGGACCTGGTAAAAAATATTGTTTTTTCCGGCAAAGATAACTTTACTGCTCAGGATATCATTTTAAAAACCGATGACTTAAACACTTCAAATTTGCCAGGCGACCAGGGTTATGAGAATGGGAGAGTAGAGTAGCGCATTTTATTTATGCCAAGATTAAAACCAAAAGAATTAAATGAAGCTTTATATAACCAGCCAGTTGAATTAACGGATAAACCAAACTCAAATCCTCATTTTTATATTGATTTAGGAACTGATGGTTTAGGGTCGGCAAAAAAAGAAAAATTATTTAATACTTTGGAATTATTAGTTTTGGATTTTATTAGTTCGTATAGAGAACTTTTACTGTCTGAGATTGATGAATATCAAAAATGTAATCCTAATACCACCATCTTTACAGATGCAATAAAAGACCATATAAAGTTTTTTGGTTTGGAAAAACCTTATATAGGAATTTACGGAACAGAATCTGGTAATCAATTTTTGATTAAAAACCAACTTCAGAGGCAGCTGGGACCCGATTCATTAATGTTGGTTTTTCAGCAATCAAAACCTTTGAGTTGGTTTTGGAAAAAGGGTAATGATGGTAATAAAAGTCCAGAAGACGAGAGTCGGGATTTAAATAGGACAGTTATAGAGTGGGGTACTTTATATAGAAAAGTCATGCCTGAGCTATGGAAATTGATTTATAGGCTACAGGAACAATATAATATAAATTTAAGTCGAATAAATTTGTTTTCAGACCATAATAATGAGTATTATTATGTTTGGGAAGTATCTGCAAAATCTGAATAAAATTTTTTATGGAAGGATGAAGCCGCGGATAATTTTACTTCCGTGAGGAATAAAGCGGGTATTAACAGTGCCGAACTTTTTATAATTCATTTCTGAAACCACGAATCCGTTATCCGAAACAGATTCAACAAAAGCCACGTGTCCAAAACGTCTATCGTCCGTCGTTACCACTATTGCTCCGACAGTTGCGCGGTCAGAAATCACTGAGCCGTAAGCTTTGGAATTTGCCAGCCAATTTTTTGCGTTGCCGCCCCAGGGGACGTGGCGTTTGGTCGCTACATACCAGGTGCAGTAGCCCCAAGGAAATATATGACCTGTGCCGTTATCAACATATTGTGGTTTTAACACTCCGCCAGGTTTGACTTTCCCGTCATTGGTTTTGGGTATGGTTTTAGGTTTGACGGCTTCCGGCATCCTGCCGCCCGGCACTATTATCAGCTGTCCTTCGTCTATATCTTCAGCGCTTGCCAAACCGTTATAGGCGATAATCTTGTCCAAGTCAGCCTTATATTTTTTTGCCAGGTCAGGCAGGGTGTCGTTGCTGGTGGCTTTATGGAAAACTCCGTCAATCGGAAGTATAACCAAATTCCATCCGGGTTTGACTGAAAAACCGGGCAGATTGTTTGCCCAGATGATGGTTTGGGCATTGATACCGTTTGCTTGGGCAATTTTGGACAGAGAGTCGCCTTCTTTTACAGTATAGAGTTTAATCTGCTTATCCAGCAGGTTTTGCAAACTGTCCGCCGGCATACTGTTTAGAGAGTCCAAATCTTGCGGTTGAGAAAGCTCCGTGTCTTGCGGCTCTATATAAGAGTTGCTAAGCGATTCAAAACTTTCAGCCTGGGCATAAGTAAAAATACCGGCTTCTTTGTTTACTGTGGTGATGATGCTGGTATTTTTTTCGTACAGCTTAGAATTCAGTTGCGGGTGGTTGTTTAAAAGCTGGGCTGACAGGCTTTTGTCGCGAAATTCAAAATGAAAAAATGACAAATTATAAGCGGCGGTTAATACTGCCAACAAAATAAGCAGCGCTTCGCTGGAAAACTTAAAAACCAAATCAAACCAGTCCAGCTTGATATGCACGGCCGGAAAAGAATTTAAATGTATGGATTTAAAGCGCGGCAGCCTTTGTTTGAGTTTGAAGATGGTTTTTTTTGAATAGTAGGCTAAAAAAAACAGTGATCTTGCGCGGATGCTTTTTAGCCAAAGCTGCCAATTATAAATTGTATTTATAAAGTATCTGCCATATACCCAGAGCAGCGCGCGGTTTTCATCAAGTTTAGGAGCTCCGCCAACAGCTAAGGGTTTAATTGATAGTACTAAACCAGGGGGTGTGTCTATCTTGCAATAACTATATTTATACTAATTTTAAGCCCTAAGTACTTTTTGAGCAAGAAAAATGATCCACAATTATTCGTTTCAGCTCTTAAATATAGCAAATAAAATTTTTATACTCATAAATATGACCAACTCTTTGATTAAATATTTTTGTGCTAAAATAAATGAATGGATTTAGCATCTTTTAACGAAAAACAGAAACAGGCAGTGACCTCAGGTTTGGGCCCGGTTTTGGTTTTGGCAGGTCCGGGCAGCGGGAAAACCAAAACTTTAACCGCGAGGATTGCTTATATTATAGAGAAGAAGATGAAAAAGCCCTCTGAAATACTGGCTTTGACCTTTACAAACAAAGCATCAAAAGAGATGAGGGATAGAGTAGCCAAGCTTTTAACCAAAATGCCTGGGGCTGCCGAGCTGTTGACTATGGGCACTTTTCATTCTGTTTGTTCGAGGATTTTGAGAAAAGAAATATCCAAACTCGGATACAGTCCGGATTTTGTGATTTTTGATTCTGACGACCAACAGAAGATTGTCAAAGAAATTTGCGAGGAGCTGGCTTTGGGCAAGCAGCTGCCGCCTTCTTTGTTCGGGGCTCTTATATCCAAAGGCAAAAATATGCTGCAGACTCCGGATGAGTTGAATTTGGATACTGACAAAAGGCTTTTGGAAAAAACCCGGGAAGTTTATGTTCGCTATCAGGATGCCTTGTTTCGCCAAAATGCCTTGGATTTTGATGATCTCTTAATGTTGACAGTGAAGCTGTTTGAAGCCGACAGCGAAGTTTTGGAAAAATACCAAAAAAGATTTACTTATATATTGGTGGATGAATATCAAGATACTAACCCGGTGCAGTATGCACTGCTCAGACTTTTGTCCACCCATAGAAATTTGTTTGTGGTTGGGGACGACGCGCAGAGCATTTACAAGTTTCGTGGCAGCGACATTTCCAATATTTTGAACTTTGAAAAAGATTTTCCGGAAAGCGTGGTGATTGCCCTGGAGCAAAACTACCGCAGCACTAAAAATATCTTAGCCGTGGCGCAAAAAGTGATTGAACTGAATCCGGAGCAAAAGAAAAAAACTTTATGGACGGAAAATCACGACGGGGAGAAAATATTTTTAGTTCGGGCTGAAGATGAACGGGCTGAGGCGGAATTTGTGGCAAAAAAAATTGTTAAACTTGCTTCAGGGGGAAGCGAACCTGAGTATGAAGAACCTGAAGATATAAAAAGCCAGAGCGGTTCTATTTTGGACAGGTTTTTGCTTGCTCGGAAGAAATACGGCCAGAGTATGGGCGGCTTTTTAAGGCAATTGCCCCAACTGCCGAAAATTCACGAGAGTTTGAAAGAATACGCGGTTTTGTACCGCACGCACGCGCAGTCTAGAGCTATAGAAGAAACTCTGATACAATCCGGCATTCCTTACCAGATAATCGGCGGGTTTAAGTTTTATGACCGCAAAGAGATCAAGGATATGCTTTGTTACTTGCGTTTGGTTTTAAACTTTCGCGATTTGGTGTCTTTAAAAAGAGTGATCAATGAGCCGCCAAGGGGCATTGGCGATAAATCGTACCAGGTTATTCGGGATTTTATTTTAGATTTTCAGAATTCTGCCAAAGACCAGGAAGTTAGCAAGTCAGCTGAACTCGCGGTTTTCCGACTCAAATTTGCCGAAGTTAAGCTCAGTCCCAAGCAGTGGCAGTCAGCCCAGGATTTTTTTTCTATGCTGGAGGAGCTTTCTGCTGTGCCGGATGATTTCAAATTGCCGGATTTGATGAAGATGATTGTCAGAAGGGCTCGTTTGGAGCAGTATATAAGAGACGGCAGCGACAGCGGGGAGTCCAGGTGGGAAAACCTGCAGGAGCTTCTGACAGTAGGTGAAAAATTCAGAAACCTCAAATGGCGGGAAGGCGTGGCGGAATTTTTGGAAGAAGTGGCTTTACTTTCGGAGATTGACCAAAAGCAGGACGAGAAAAACGCAGTTACCCTGATGACTCTCCATAGCGCCAAGGGTTTGGAATTTGATACTGTGTTTTTTGTCGGGTTGGAAGAGGGTATCTTGCCGCATTCTAGAAGCCTGACAGAGTCTGACGAGTTGTCCGAAGAGGTGAGGCTTGCTTATGTGGGTTTAACTCGGGCGCGGAAAAATTTGTTTTTGCTTTTTGCCAAAAGCCGGATGTCTTTTGGGCAAAGGCAGATCCAGTCGCCTTCGCGAATTTTAAAAGCTATGCCCAAGGAAAAATTGCAGCTTGTAAACGGCGCGGAAGCGGTATTTGCCGGCACGGCGGAAGATGGGGAATTGGAATATGTGGAAGATGGAGAATTGACCTAATTTTTAATTACCCTAATTTCTAAACAAATCCAAATACTTAATTTAAATTTTAGAGCAACTAGAATAATTAGCCCGCCAGTTGGCGGAAATTAGAAATTTACAGACAATTTTATAAAAATGGACTCACAATATATTAAAACATTGTTATCACGATACGGATTAAAACCTAATTTCACTTACGGGCAGAATTTTTTGATTGACGAGGTCGTGCTGGAAGATATGGTGGACGCAAGCGGGATAAGTAAAGAAGATTTGGTTTTGGAGATCGGGCCGGGTATCGGCAACTTGACCCGCAAACTATGCGAAAGAGCCGGCTTTGTTTTGTCCGTGGAAAAAGATCCCAAGTTTCAGCCCATTCTTTACAATATTAAAAAAGATTTCCGGGACAATTTTAGATATGAGATATTTGACGCTTTGGAGTTTGACTACCAAGATTTTTTGGAAAACTATACAAGGCACGAAATATCCGAATTAAAAACGAACGACACCAATTCGGGACATTCGGGTGAAGTTCGTAAATTAGTGTCGCCCTACAAAGTTGTCGCCAACATCCCTTACTACATCACCGGGAAAATTTTGGAAATGTTTATGACCTCAAAAAATAAACCTTCCAGCATCACGGTTCTCACCCAAAAAGAAGTTGCAGAAAGAGTGGTCGCAAAGGCCGGGGGGATGTCGCTTCTTTCCATCTCGGTTCAACTTTACGGCGAGCCGAAAATCATTTCCATTGTTCCTGCCAGAAGTTTTTATCCGGCGCCTAAAGTTGATAGCGCGGTTTTGAAAATAGATCTTTTTGAAAAGCCTAAATACGAAATTGAAGATGAGAAGAAATTTTTCAAAGTCCTAAAAGCTTGCTTCTCTGGAAAACGAAAACAGATCCACAACACCCTGTCCGGAAATTTCGGACTGCCTAAAGAAAAAGTTTTAGAAGTTTTATCCGAACTTTCCATTGACCCGAAAATTCGTCCCCAGGAACTGGAGATAGAGCAGTGGGTGGAGTTGGTTAAAAAAATCAGTAGTAATTAGTATGAAGTATTATGTATTAAGTATTAAGCAAATAAATTCCTAATTCCTAAATACTAAGTTCATCCCCCACTTTAATGTTATTTTTTTTGCTCCAGCCGGCGTTGACTTCTAAAACTGCATCAACCGGTCCGGGGGAAGAGTAGCGGGGGAGGCTAGTATCTTGAGCATCGTATCTTTTGTTGTTAACCGGGGCAGGGACATCGGCAGTAATGCCGATTATTTTTTTATTTTCAATCCAAATTATATCCAAGTTAAAATTCATATCTTTCATCCAAAAAGAAACTTGTGATTGTTTTGAAAATTTAAAAAGCATCCCTTGGTTTTCACCTAAAGTTTTTTGGCCGGACAACCCTTGGATTTGTTTTTCTGGCGTATCGGCTATGGCAACTGAAATAATCTTATCTTTTATTTTAAGGTTTGTTGGATAAGTATTTGTTTGATTATTTTTTTGCGCATCACAAGCAGATGCCAGAAAAAAAAGAGAAAAAATTACAATTATTTTTCTAAAATTTATATGCATATTTTTAGAATAACAGAAAAAGAAATTTTGGGCTAGACAAAAAACTGAATGTGTGCTATAATATAGTAAATATTGGTTAAAAACCTCTATTGAAACCAAAACAAAAAAACAATTAAATATTTAAACCCTGAACATTTTGAATGTTTGGGCGTTCAAGTTATGGAAGAACGTATGGATATACCAAATCAAAATTCCAAACCCGAACCTTTACACTTCGGGCATTTTGCGTTGATAGCTATAGCTGTTGTGGGGGTGTTTGGGCTGACTGTGTTTAAAAAAGGAACAGCATTTTTTTATCCAAAATCCGAGATCAAAAAAAATCTATATACCTATGAACAAGCAACCTTGGACGCGCAAAAAGAGTTGGGAATAAATGTATCTGTAAATCAAATTGCTTCAAGCTCTCAGGATGAAAAAGAACTGGCGCTTATAGATCCCAATTTTTCTTCGGGCGGGTCTGTGTTAGGCGAGTCTACCGAGGCTGAAGAGGCGATAGCAAATAATGTTTTTGAAATACCGGAAGAGATTTTAAATGGTATTCCTATTTTATATACCGCGCCAAACACCAAAGAAGCGGCGCAAAAATATTTCTCGGATTTTAGCGAAGCTGAATATCAAAACGACTTGCCCGTAGTGCTTGAAGGTTTGAGTTCGGATGATCCGGAAAAGATAGGTCAGGTGCCGGAAAAGATAGACAAGCTGATGAAAGCTTTTTTGGATTTGGATGTACCGCCGGATTTATATAAATTTCACCGGCTGAAACTTTTATATTATTCAGAGCTCAGGCAGATGGCGATGGCTGTTCTTTCCGCTGAAGGAGCTCAAACTCCGGAAAGCGTGAGCGAGCAAACCATCTCAGTGGTGCAGGCTTTAAGCGAAGAGCAAAAAAAAATTGACAGCCAATTTGGTTTTTAAGCGATGCAAAACAAAACAAAAATCCAATTCAAAAAGATTTTAGCAGGATGTCTTCTGGCATCTATGCTTTTTTCCGCGTATCCAAACAAAACCCAAGCTTTGATACCGGTACACGATTTGCCCGGTTATATTTTAGACGGTCTGAAATTTTCAGTGGATTTTTTAAGAAACCTCGCTCTTGGAGCTCCGGGTTCCGGAGCTGCGACCAGGGCGGCTTTAAAAGGCGCGAAAAAACCTTGTGATGCCGTGAAGACCGCATATCAAGCTTCCCAGGCAGCTGACGTTTTTCCTGGAGCTGAGGTGTTAGGTGGAAACTCAGTTCAGATCGGAAAACTGACTGCGAAAATCACGGCGTTACAAACCTTAAGAACTTGTTATATCTCAGTTTTGGCTTTGGAAGAGGCTCCCGGGGCTTTGGCCGGAGTATTGGGCGGTTTGCAAGCTGAAAGCGCAGCGGGTTTTAACGAATTGATTTTGGAAAATGCAATCAATGCTCTGGATCAGAGGATTGATAAATTGGTGGAACTGCGGAGCAATGCCATCAAAGCAATGTGGAAAGCGGTTGCGGTCAAAGTTTTGATTACTGCGGAAAATAAATTTGTTACCAATGTAGTTAATGACATTATCCGCAAATACAAAGTTTCCAACTTTTTGGATTACGGCGATGCGTTAACAACTCAAATATACAACATTGAATACGCACAGAAAAATTATCCAAATCAGGTTGACCAGGCGATCATTAAATCTGTCTGGCAAAGCGATCCTTTTCAAGGCGAGCTCTCACCGATTTTAAGCGCCCAGGCTTCCGAGAACCTGGGATTTGACCCTACGCTTATAGATTACAATGATCCGGCATTTTTTGTGAAAATGGCGCAAGCGGGGAGTATGAACAATACGCCTGACGGGCTAAATGTTTTGTATAACGACGCGGCAACAGTTGTCAGGGCGCAGGCTAAGGCAAATGCCCAGGCGGAAATTTCCCAAGGCCAGGGAGTGATGGCGCTGAGGAATTGTAGCGGGATTGCCAGCCAGGAGAGAAGGTTTGATAGCGACTTTAAAGCCAAGCAGGATGATTTGGCTTTAAAACAGGCAGCTTACCAGAAGCTGTGGGCGGCGCAGATTAGCGATCCTTCTTCTGTTGACCCCCAGGATTTACAAAGGGCGCTGAATAATTTAAACCAGGCCAAAACCGCTTTGGCAGCATTGCCAAAAAGAAATAGCGATGTGTTTGTGAAAAGATGCGAAGATATTTCCAATCCGGCTTCAGCCATAAATAATTTTACCAATACATTTTTATCAACCTCGCTTATCGGTTCCAAATTTAAAGAACCGGAAAACTTGTCTTTTGCTCCTTCTGCGGTAGGGGCTTTCAGTTCTTTGTTTTTAGACAAGCTGATCGGAGTAACCAAGGGCAGAAGTTTGGGAACCAGGGATTTTGAGGATATGGCGCTTACAACCTCCGGTCAATATGCTTCGGATTTAAGCCTCAACATTTTAAGAAGCGCGGAAAATTCAACAAAAAATAATTCTCTGTTTTTATCAGTTGCCTCAGCAGGTTCCGCTGGCAGGTTTGTTATTAATTGGGATGCCAGCGCTTTGGAAGGCGGGAGCCGGATCACGATAACCGGCACGGGGTCAGGGGCTTTGAATTATTCGGCCCAGTCTTTAAAGGGCAGTATAACCATCCAGAGCCAGCAGACGAGCGGATCTTTTACTTTGAAAGTTTTTGACTCTGCCAATAAAGAACTCGCTTCTGAGGTTGCCAACATCCCAGCGGTGCCAAATTTGACTTTAGGTTCGCCCCAAAACCCCGATTTGAGCAGTTCCATTTCAAATACAAACACCAGCCTTATAACTTCCGGCTTAATACCCACACCTCCACCATCTTCCGAATATACTTGCAATGGTCAATATATTAGTTATAATGAATGTTTGTTGCAGCATGAGCCGAATTATTGCGCAGCGATTTGTGGTGGAGTAAATGGCGCAAACATAAAAAGTCCAGAGTTTTTAAGGGGTAGCCAGGCAGTGAAGATTCGTGGAAATTAAATCTTATAGTAAATAAATAGGAAAAATCAAGTCTTTTTTACCCCGCCCCGATGTACATCGGGGCGGGGTTTTGTTATCCCCAAAAAATTTTGAGGTTTTGGGTTTTTTGTGGTATAATTTTTAGGTATTTGGATATAAATTTCCTAAATTTTTACCCCTTTTTCCTTGCAGAAACTAAAAATAAAATTTAAAAGGTTTTTTGCAAATAAAACATTCCTTTTTCCCATACTTGTGGGTATTTTTGTGTTAGGTATAATTTTTTTCCAAGGAATACTAACAGCAAAAGCTCAGTTAACAGCAAAGAAAGTAGACCCTGGGAGCATTCAGTTTAAAATGGATACTGAAATAAATGGAAAGAATGATAATCTGGTTAAAGTTGTAAAGGGTAACCCTATCAAAATTAAGGCAATTGTTACTGTCACCGCAGCTTCTGAATCCGGGACCATTGGAGGACCGATACAAGATATAAATTATGGTGTTGATGTTTTGGATTTTAATACAACTATTGATAGAAATAGAATTTTGAAAGAGATCGGTGTTGGTATAGAGCCAGCCCAAGCCGACAAGACATCTTGCGATCAAAAAATAGTTTCAAATTTTATTGTTTGGAAAGATAATACCACTTATATCGCGTGTAATTTTTTTGCAGGATCAGGAGTTTTGGGCGCAAACGGCCTTAAAATCGGACAATCATATCCTGTTGAAATTTCGTTTGTAATAAATGACACAACAATAAACGGTATGGGGTTAGACAAACCCTGTCCCAGAAATTCAAGCAAGACACCTTGTTTAACTGTTTATCCATATGTTTTTATGGATAAAATTGGAATTGATAGAAAAATCGCAGTATCAACAGGCGGGAAGGATGTTTATGTGCAGTATTATAATTCGCAAACAGAAATGGATGCGGATACATCCAGGCCGACCGATATACCGGCATATGGTTCCGTGCAAGGTAATCTTGGCGTTGGCGCAACCGGAAGTGGTTTAGTAGGGTTCATTAACCAAATCATTGGCATTATTGTTGGGGCTTTTAATGAGCTGATTTATTTGATTTTCTATTTGGTGGTAGCTCCTCTGCTTCAGGCAATGCTTTCCATCTCAACTTACAAAGATACTTTTGTGGCGGTTATTTACCCGGGCTGGGAGATTATCCGCAACATTTGCAACATCATTTTTATCGTGGCGATGATAGCTATCGGACTTGGCACCATCTTGCGCGTAGATTCGTACAACTACAAACATTTGCTGGTGAATTTGATTCTTGCAGCATTACTCATTAACTTTAGTTTAGTTATTGGACAGATTATACTGGGCATAGCAGACACAGTGCAAAACCAATTTTTGCCCAACAATCAGGAAGTCATCCGCGCTTTGGCAAAAGACTTGATGCTGGCATACCGAAGCGAAACTTGGAATTTAAATTACGCGCAAAATGGTTTTTGGGGCAACACCTTCAAGCCTTTGTTTTTCCTGGCTATGGCTACGGGCAGTTTTATGATTTTTGTTGCTATAGCCGCGTTTTTGTTTATACGAATTGTGATGCTCTGGATACTTCTTATGGTTTCGCCCATAGCGTATGCCGCCGGGGTTTTGCCTTCTACGGCTAGTTTCAGGCAGACCTGGTGGTCAAACTTCATTAAGTACGCGTTCTTCACGCCGGTGATGGCTTTCTTCTTAAACCTGACTGCTGTCATTTCCGCAGCTTACAAAAACACTTCCATTCTTCAAACTGTAACATCTGCGGACTTGCAGAATTCGGATTTAGCAGCTTTTGTCTTTAGACTGGCTAGTAATGTCATCCTGCTGGTGTTTTTGATGGTCGCTATCCAAGCTGCTGACAAGTTCGGCATCTATGGCGCTTCCGAGCTCGGCAAAATGGCCAAAGGCGGCCTTATGGCTCCGTTTGCCGGAGCCGGGTGGCTGGGGAAGACAGGATATAAAAATTTCCAGTTGTGGAAATGGAATGCTACCAAGGCATGGTCGCAGGAAACCGAACCTGGGAAGTCAAAAGTTATTGGTGGGCTTAAAAGGATAGCATTTACCGCAGTGAATCCTGAAGCTGTAAAAAAAGCCTTTGAAAAAGATTTTGAAAAGAAATATCACAGGGCAGAGCATGCTGTTGAAGCTGCCGGTTTGGATGTAAAACGACAAACTCCAGGGTTTAAAGAAGTTGGTATGCCAAGTGAGTTGGCTGAGGTTGAATTACATGCTTTGGATGAAATAAGTAAAGAACGACCTTACTCTGGTAATGAGGAGTTAGAGGTGGACTTGGCATTAAACTTATTTAAGCTGGCTAAAACTTCAGAAAAATACCGTCCGGTGGCGGCAGCTAAATTTTTGCAATTAATTGAGGAAAAAGGTGGTAATGCGTTACTTGCAAAAAGCACTGATGATGAAGGTAAACCCTTTGAATGGACACGCGAGTCTATGAACGCTTATCTAAATAAAATGGTAAAAGATGGTGTGTTTTCGAAACAAATGGCCGGTGAATTAAATAACCGTATTAGCAAAATTGCCTATGAAACTAAACAGCGAGCTATGTATGAGGGTGTATATAGACATGGTGTTCATCCTGGAGTGTTTGAAACTGAAAAAGTAGATTGGGGTGATGAAAAAGGTAAGGTTTGGCGCATAGCCGGACAAAATGATTACGAAGCTTTACGCAATTTTTCATATAGCAAGCTTGATTCTGCCATTGTTGAAGACAAGGAAGTGGCGGCACAATTTTTAGAAACCACAAAAGGTTTGGATGGCTTGGCTAAAGAGGAAGCGGAAAAAACATTTAAAGCCAGCCTTTTGAAGCAAATGATGAAAGATATATCTGGTCACAGTGGCAAATGGGGTTCAAAATACGGCCATGATTTTGAAGAAGCCTTTCAAAAGGATAAAAAATATAATCCTGATGGCAAAGCTAGTTTTAATCATGATCGGTATCATAATTTTGAGGCTTGGAAAGGAACTATGGATCAAAGAGATTCAAACCTGACCAAAAGAAAAGGACCTAACGATGCTCTTTCCGATGTTCACTGGAATAGCGTTACCGAAACAATTAATGGGGCAACCAGGCTTCAGAGCTCTGCGTTGGTGGATTTTTATGATATAAAAGAGGGTGAAAAGTTTCAGGCTGGAAGAGGTTTGCAGCCTAAAGTACTTGCCGGTCTTGAAAGGGCTATCGTTACCTACAAAGATTTGGCAATCAAGGATTTTGAAAATGAAATAAGGCGAAGGACCATTGAAGCTGGCGAAAAGATGCCTTCTGATGCTGAAATTACCGAAATGGCAAAGAAAAAGGTTGCTGACTTGCAAACTGTGATTGACAGGTCAAAATATGGAGCGACCACACCCCCAGTAGTTAAACCCAAAATTGATATGGGTAAGTTAGAAGAAACTGGTATTTCATAATTTTTTGCTTGACTTATCTTATGTCTCAACTAGATAATAATTTGATTGAAAAAATAAATAAAGCTAAATGGCCTGAAAATCAAAAAAAACTCCTGTTAGAGCTTTTGCCGAATTTTGGTTTGAATTTTCAAAACTTTGTCTTGATTGAAGCCGGCAAACTGGGTTTTGAATATTTGTCAGAAGTTTTGCCTAAATTAATGCAACAACTTTTAGATATTGGTGTGAGTAAGTTAAAAGATTCTGATGGGTTTTTGTCCTTATTGGCTTCTGCCCCAGATGATCCAGAAAAGGATTGTGGGCAAATGGTTTTACCTTGGGTTATGGATTTTTATTCTGAAAATAAGGAAAACTTTTCAACTTCCGATGAAGTATATGGGGCTTTAGCGTATTTTTTTTCTAAAATGTTTAATTTTTTACCAGAAAAATTCTGCGCTAATTTTTTTGAACATTATACATTTTTTTCTTTGATACGCGGTATTGATCTGTTATTTTTGAGTAAAAAGTATATTTATAAAAAAAGATGGGTGGGTGATAGTAATAAAACAAAATTTTTTTTAGATGCTTTATTTAAAAATCAGGAGATAATCACAAGTTCCCCAATTACATATTTAGGTTCGAAGGTAAATGGTAATGTATCGGAGATTATATCAAAATTTGCAACTTCTAATAACAATTTTAGAAAAATTAGTAGTTTAGAAGTTACTAAATTCGTGTCTGATATTAGGGGCGTGCAAGAAAACGAAAGAAAGGCTATATTAAAGCTTTTGATTTTGTATTTATGGCTTCTAAGTCCAAATGTGACTGAGTCAGAAATTTATGATGAAGATTATTCAGAGATTTTAACAGAAATTGACCCAGGTAAATTTTTTAGAAAGGAAATATTAATTGGTTTTTTTTCACCTGATATTCCCTCCTCAACACAAAATAGTAATTTAGTTATGAAAACCAGCGATTTTTCAAACGTCGGTTATGTAAACATTGACCAAAAACTGCAGGAGCTTAGGAGGAGGGCGGAGAAGGATGGGAAAGGGTAAGTGCAAGCTAGTTAGAGTGTTAGGGAGATAGAGTTAAGAATAAAGAAATTTTGGATAATATTATATATTTTTAAATGTTTAAAGGTTTTATTTTTAAGAATTTATTAAAACAAAAACCCAAAGCCTTGTTGCCTTGAGTTAGGATTTATACCTCTGCCTTTTCAGGCAGAGTCGGGCCGAAGCCATTTGTAAAATTAGTATATAATATATATAAGATACTGTCAAGAGCAATTTAAAGTTTATGCAACAAGACCAGGTAGAACAAATTAAAAAGCTTGTCAGATCAACAGAGCTTTTAAAAGAAGAAGAAAGGGCTGAATGGCTTTCGCTTTTTGGCGTGATGAATGACAAACAGCTTTTAGAGCTTAGAAAAATATTAGAAGGGGTGGAAAAAAAGGTTGAAACCCAGTCCGTGGGACTCGGATATTTGCCAAAAATAGAAGAGAATCCAGTAGCTCAGATGGCTATCAAGCCGAAATTCTCCGAAGAGCCTAAGTCTTTATCTGAAACGGTTCAAAAAAAGCCGGAGCCTGCGCCTGTGGCTTTGCCAAAACCGACAGTTTTGCCGCCTTTGGAAGCAAAATTACCCGAACTTTTGAAAAAATCCGCGGAAGATATAAAAAAGCCGGTAATTTCTCCTAAAAGCCCAAACCTTTCGCATATTTTAAACATCCCTGCTAAAGATCCGGGTGTAAAAAAGCTGATTGCCAACAACTTGGGACAAAAATCCAATTTAGAAATCAAAAGCGCACCTAAGATTGCATCAAAAGTATTGAGTGATGAGAGTTTTAAAGGCAGGCAAAATGGATTTTTTACTTCTTTAAAATCCTTGCTTGGAAAAAAAGAACTCAAAGCTGGACATCCTGAAGCTGTGCAAGAAAAAGAGCTGCCTGCGCCTCATACCGCTTTAGAAAAAATGCCGCAAAATTTGCCTGCCCCGCTTGTGTCCAAAGCTCTGGCGCCGGCTGTTTTGCCGAAAACTGAAACACAGAAAACCGGAGATAAAACCGCTGAAGCAAAACCTTTACCGCCAACTGTGCCTAAACCCCCGGTAAAGTTGCCAGAAAAAAAACCGGAAGCAAAAGTTCCGGACAAGCCCGCGGTCAAATCTGTGGAATTGCCAAAAATTCAACCCATTGCGTCTACTTTTGGTAAGGGATTGACTTATAATCCAGCTGTCAAAAAAACTGGAGGTTTGGAGGATCAAAAAATCCTTCAAAAAGTTCCGCTTGCTTCGCCGCAGCCACAGCCGCCAGTAAAGAAAACCATCAGGCCAGATGCTGGAAAAATTTTTGCCGCCGGAGTGCAACTACCCAATATGCCTGAAGGTTTAAATTTGTCAGATTTTGTAAGAAAACAGGCTCAGTTTTCTGAAAAAAAGCCGGAAAATATTGCTACAGCCCCGGAACAGATGAAGCGCGCAAATATGCCGGCAGATGTTCAAAGCCTGGAAAGCAAAACCGCTCCCATAATGATGGTTTTAAAATACCCTGATTTTAAACCTCCGGCAATCAATGTAGCTTCAGACTTATTATCTTTAAAACTTAAAGATTTTCCGGAAAATCATCCTGCTTTTTCCAACCAGATCAAGGCTTTGGTGAAAAATATCGGTATTCATGAAGTTATGGCGCAGTTGGAGCAGAGCCCTCTTTATAAAGCCTATCTAAAAACCGGCACGGATGCGCTTAGTCAAAAGTATAATTTTTCCGAAAATTCCGAATCTGAAACGGATTATATGAATTTGGATCAGTTTGAAGGTTTTGCGGATCTGTTGATGCAGGTACAGGCTGAATAACGTAGTTTTTAGGCCTATGTTTTTACTGTTTTTTAATCCTGAACTAGTTAAAAAATAGAAATAAACTAAAAAAACTAGTATAATTATTGTACGAAGTAACAATGCAATTTCCAGTACCACAATTTACCGAAGTTGAGGATAAAATTTTTGGTCCCTTGACCCTAAAGCAGTTTGGTATTGTTTTTGGAGCCGGGGTGGTGATATTTTTGGGTTACAGCGCGACCAAAAGCCTGGCGGTTTTAGTAGTTTTGTTTTTATTGTTTGGACTTCCGGCATTGGGAATAGCCTTTGCTAAGCCAAACGGCAGGCCGCTATACAATTCTTTCGGATTTATGTTTAGATTTTATACCAGTCCCAAAGAGTTGATATTCCACCGCGAAGCTCGGTCTGCGGGCGCGATGCCAAAAAATCAAAATCCAGATCAGGCACCTGCTTCAGTTGACGCGAACCTCGGCACCACTCAGGACAGGCTAAGGGAAGTTAACCAGCTGCTGCAAAAAAATGCACAGGAAGAAAAAGATATTTTGAAGATGTAGAAGCCCAAATTTTAAATTAAAAATGTATTTAAGTAATTCAATTTAAAAATATTCGCTGTGTAGGGCACAGTCGTTCGACCTCTCCCGCTCCGATGTCCATCGGGGCACCCTCCCCACCCGCCTGCAGCGATATGTGCAGCATTTCGGGCAGGAGCCTGGGGAGGGAAAAACTGTATTAAGTTTTTATCCTATGAAGTTTGATATGCAAAATAAAAACAAATCAACCGGCAAAACAACCCAAAGCTTTTTACGCATCGCTGAGATCAAATCCGATACCGCAGTGATGGATGACGGGACTTTGAGGGCAATTTTGTCTGTCTCGTCCACCAATTTTGATTTAAAAAGCCAAGACGAGCAAAATGGGATAATATTTAACTTCCAAAGGTTTTTAAATTCTTTGGATTTTCCCGTTCAAATTTTGATGCAAAGCCGAAAGATGGATGTCGGGGCTTACTTGGAAAAGCTCAAGCGGATTTCGGAAAAGCAGACTAACGAACTTTTGCGAGTGCAGACCCAGGAATATGTGGAGTTTATCGCCAGGCTGGTGGAAAATGCCAGCATTATGAACAAAAATTTTTATGTTGTTGTGCCTTTGGGCGAAAGCGTCAATCCGAATGCAGCAGGTTTTTTCAGTAAAATATTTGGAAACGGCAAAGCCAAAGAAGCCAAAGAACGGATTGAGAATTTTGAAAAAGCTTCGGAAAAATTGAATTTGCGTGTCAGCGCGGTTTTGTCCAACCTATCCAGCGTGGGGGTAAGATCAGCCAGGCTGAAAACCGAAGAGATCATCCAACTTTACTACAACTCTTATAATTTTGATGCCGCTCCAAACATAGACGCCACTAAAATCCCGGAAATGGATATTGTTAATACTTAAATAAAAATATAAAACTACTTCATCACAATGAGTTTATTTGGAAAACACAACCAGGCGGAGATTGACGAAAAAAAAGAAAAGATAAAAGAGCTGGAGTCTGAACGCAGCGCGTCAAAAAAATTGGACGATGTGGAAAAAACCTACCGCGAGGGACTTACCACTTTGCGGGATTTGATCGCGCCCGCGGCTTTAAAGTTTTCCGGATCGTATTTTGAACTGAATGGCAAATTCGGCAGAAGTTTTTTTGTGCTGGCTTACCCGAGATTTTTATCCACTAACTGGCTGTCTTTTGTCATTAACGCGGAAGGGGCTTTGGATGTTTCAATGTTTATTTACCCCATTGATTCGGCAACGATTTTAAAAAAGCTTAAATCCAAAGTCGGGGAAATAGGTTCTCAGATGTCTATGAATCAGGAAAAGGGTTCGGTCCGCGACCCAATGCTGGAGACTGCGTACAAAGATGTGGAAGGGCTTCGCGACCAGCTGATGCAGGGAACGGAAAAATATTTCCGTTTTGCCTTATATTTTACGATTTATGCGGACGATCTAAAAGAGCTGGATAAAAATTCCGCCACTTTAGAGAGCTCTTTAGGCGCCAAGTTGGTGGTAACAAAGCGCGCGGTTCTGCAGACTCAGGACGGTCTGAACTCCACTTTGCCTCTGGGTATGGATCTTTTGGATGTTGGAAACAATATGAATACCAGCCCGCTCTCTACCTGTTTTCCTTTTGTTTCTTCCGATCTGACGACTAATGACGGGATTTTATACGGTATCAACCGGCACAATAACAGTCTGATTTTGTTTGACCGTTTTGCAATGGAAAATGCCAATAGCGTGATTTTCGCCAAATCAGGCGCAGGAAAATCCTACGCTGTAAAGCTGGAAGTTTTGCGTTCTCTGATGATGGGCACTGAAGTTATCATCATAGATCCTGAAAACGAATATAAGCATTTAGCCGAGGCCGTGGGCGGGACTTACTTAAATGTCTCTTTAAACAGCGAATCGCGGATTAACCCTTTTGATTTGCCAGTGGCTATAGAAGGAGAGCAAAATAGCGAAGTTTTGAGAAGCGCGGTGGTAAATCTTTTAGGTATGTTCAATCTGATGCTGGGCAAGTTAAATCCCACTGAAGAAGCGATAATGGACAAGGCGATTTGGCAAACATATGCGAAAAAAGACATTACTCCGGATTTGGCGGACTTTAGAGGCGCGGAAATGCCGACAATGAACGATCTGGTAGAAATTTTGTCCGGCACTGTGGGAGCGGAAAGTTTGGTTCAGCGCTTAGGCAAATATACGGAAGGGACTTTTGCCGGACTGTTTAACCAGCCGACCAATGTGGTTTTAAACAACCAGCTCGTGGTTTTTTCCATTCGCGACCTGGAAGAGGAGCTAAGGCCCATAGCGATGTATATTGTGCTGAATTATATTTGGAATGTTGTCAGAAGCGAACTCAAGCGTAGGATATTGGCAGTGGACGAAGCCTGGATTTTGATGCAGCACGAAGACAGCGCCAGGTTTTTATTTGGCATAGCAAAAAGAGGCCGTAAATATTATCTGGGACTTTCAACCATCACTCAGGATGTGGTGGATTTTATGTCCAGCCCTTACGGCAAGCCGATCGTTACCAATTCTTCCATCCAGCTTTTGCTCAAACAGTCGCCGGCGGCTATCAATGTCATAGCAGAAACTTTTTATCTGACAGAGGGTGAAAAATATCTGCTTTTAGAAAGCGAAGTCGGGGAAGGCATATTTTTTGCCGGCCTTAAACACGCGGCTATCAAAATTTATGCCTCCTATGTGGAAGATCAAATCATTACTACTGACCCGAAACAGCTTTTAGAAATTCAGGAAAGCCAGGATAAGCTGAACTAATTTTTAAAATTATTAGATTACACCCGCATCCTTTCCCCCTCTCCCGTTAGACGGGGGAGCCTGCCCGACTTGGTCATTCAGGCGGGGGTAGGGGTGGGGGTGAATTTTTTTAAAATTCAGTGAAAATTGTCCCGATGTCAATCGGGATCCCGCTTCGCGGGAAAAATTGGTAATTGAAATTTTTTTATGGCAGACCCAGTTTTAAGCGACGAATCCGTTGATGCGGAAATAGATGAGGCGCAAAAAGATAACCCCAAAAAGCCTTCACCTCCTGAAGAGCTTTTCGGGTTGGCTAAACAAAAAGCTGTAAAAAATTCTCCAATATTGGCTGACGGACAATCCGTGACTTTTTTTAGCTGGCCAGATGTGGCCAGGGCAAAATCAAAAGTTGTAATTTCAGGACAAAATTTAAATCGATATAACGCGCTAAGGGTTTGGGCAAAAGGCAAGCCTTACAATCCGGTTAGTCTTCATCGGGCGGTTTCTGACAGTGAGAGTATAGGTTTTTTAATGCCGGATTTCAACGATTTTTTAGATGAAGGCGCTGAAATAATTTTAGAACTTTTAAGCTCCACATTTCCCGGGCTTAACAGACAGTTGTCGCCAAGGGTTTTTTACAGCTTGAAATCAGAAGATTCTTCTGAAGAAGAAAAAAGTAAAGAAGAAAAAATTGCTAAAAATGAAAAAAATGATGACGGTTCTTCTAATAAATCAACGCAGTATTCTGGCATTTCTCCTGTTCAGGCAACCGAGGAGTTGTTGGAAGGCGTCAGGCAATCTTTACTGTCTTCCAAAGATGCTCAAAATCAATTTGCTCCAAAAAGCGCTCTAGAGCCAGACTTTCCAAAAAAACAGGAAAATTTGAGTGAGGATTTGAATTCTGACGATGAAAATCCGGCTGTAGAGGGTATTTCTCAAACAACAGAAACTGGTGGAGGTGAAAATTCAGGGACAGAGGCGGTTTTAGATGCCTTAAATGTCAATCCTGGATTGATTGAAAATACGGAAATTCGGGAAAAAATTATCAGCGCCTTGCAAGCCGGCGAAGTTCAAAATCTGGATGAAGAAAGTGCAGAAGTTTTAAGCCGGATTATTAACTCTACCCAGGTTTCAAGTGGAATAACCGAGCAGTCAGATGATGTTTCGATAAAAACTGAATCCGAGGTTGGTGGAGCGTCAACTCTTCAAGGGACAGAGATTTCTGCCCGAACTCAAACAACTCAAACTGCAAATGCCGGCGGGTCGGTTTCTTCTAAGGTTGCTTCAGAGAACATTTCCGTACAAGAGCCGAGGTTGGAGGCTAATTTAAAATCCACTCAAACGGAAGCTTCAGGCAGTATTACTGCCGAAGTAAAAACTGGCCAAGAACAAAGTTTGAGTCAAAATCAAGAGACTAAAGCCGATATAAGCGCCGAAGCTTCTTTAGATATCGGCGCTAACAATGTTTCTGAAACTAACAAGTCCAAGCCTGACTTAAATGAAAATGCCGATGTAAAAATAAATCAGAACTTACAAAATGAGACTGCAGCGGATTTACCTAAAGATTTAACGGGTCAAGAAAAGAAACAAGATCAGCCGAAACAAGCGCAAGTAAAAAAACCATCGGGCGATTTAAAAGAACCGAAAGGCGATTTTAAGGAAGCAAAACCGCAAAAACCGTCTGAAAAAAAAGCCAGCGAAGTTCAGGAGGATGTAAAACCGCAGGTTCCGGAAGAATATAAAAAAATGCTGGGAAGCCTTGATGGGAAAACTCCGTTGGGAGCGCTGCCGGCAAGGGAAGAAAAAAAATCCGAAAGTATAAAAGGAAAAAGCTCTGAAAAAAAACAAGAGAGAAAAAAAGGTCAGAATTCCGGCGCTCCTTTGGGCTTGGTACCGAAAGATTTTTCCAAAGCTGAAGCTGCCGCTAAAGAAAAATCTTTAAGCTCCGGTTTGCCTTCAGGGTTTAAAACTCCGCCTCAAAATGTGGAAGGTTTGAAAAATGTTGGAAAAGATACAGAAACTTCCCCTCAGGGTGATGAAAACAAACAGCCGTCTTTGGCTGAAAATATGCCGGAAAAATCCGAACAGGCAGGCCAGCCCGGACCAGAGAATGTAAACGAGAGGGAAAAAGATGCAGAAGATGCAGATGAAAATTTAGAAACAGAAGAACCTGATACGCCGCTACCGCTTCAGCAGGTAGAAAATAAGAAAAAACAGGAAAAGAAAAAAAGTTTGGAATCAGCCGAAGCGGATAAAGCTTTTGGCGTAGCGGCCTCCGCAGCCTGGCGACAGATTGCTTTGGTTTGGCTTCCTGGTATGTTTTTTGGGTCAATGCCGACCATTGTCGGCCCGATATTTGTTTTGGTTATGGGGGCGCTCGCTGGGGATGTTTATTGGTGGTTTTTGCATTCGCGCAATTCCGACAGGTGGCCGCTTAAAACCTGGCAGAAAGGCCTGACTGTGGGAATCAATTTATTGTTGGCGGTTTTTGTGGTCGGTATTTTGTTGTTTTTTGTTACAACTTTGAAATATCTATGTTCAGATTCAAAAGGTTTAGGAGCTCTATATTTGGCAGGCTACCAAGATGTCTGTAAAGGAATAGACCAGGTTACAGGAACCAGCTTTTTAGACTTTCAAAAAAATCCTTACGCAGGAACAACGGATGGCGGGGTAACATCTTCCGGAATATGCCAGCCGGTTTCGTTCGGTGTCGCATCCGTGCAAAATTTGCAAAACAGTTGTTTTGGTTCCAATGCAGCCAAAGCCTCTTCCATAGCCAAGCTGGAAAGCGGGGGTCAAGCAACCAATGAAAGTAAGAGCGACATATGCAAGGACGGTAAAGCGTTTTCGATCGGGCTTTTTCAGATAAACTTGACAGTTCATAAAATAAACAGCTTAAACTGCCCCGCGGCTTTTGCGGGCAGGGACTTTGCCTGCACTGTGGTAAATGGGCAGCTATATAGTCAATGCGTACAAGCGGCAAAAGACGCACAGATCAATATTCAAAAAGCCTGCGAGATTTCCCAAAACGGCCAGAATTGGGGAGCCTGGAGCACAAATAGGGTATGCAAGTATTGAAAATTATAAATTATTATTTTTTATTAATTACGATCGTTTGACCCCTCCCGCCCCGATGTCCATCGGGGCACGCTCCCCAAGCCTGGGGAGGAAAAAATGAAATCTATGGAAAATTCTAAATTTTACAAAATATTGCTGGGACTCGGAATACTTATTTTGATTTTAGTCAGCGTGTATTTTGCATTGCCCGGTCCTGACCAAAAAAGCTCGTTGAATGGGAAGATAAATATTCCTGCGCAAAACGGACAAATCCAAACCAATGATTTTCATAAAACTCAGGTGGAGCAAGTGGCTGAAACTTCGGTTTTAGCCAGAACTGCCGGGTTTGAAATTGTGAATTACGCGGTTGATAATTCTTTTACTATAACGCTTTCTCAAAAGCCGTTGGACAAGTCTCGCGATGAGGCTGAGCAAAAACTTTTGCAGATTTTAGGCGTTATCCCGACTGAGGCTTGTAAATTGAAAGTTGCCGTCTTTGTCCCTTTTTCCGTGGATGAGAAAGCTGCTGGTATAGACTATGGCCTAAGCTTTTGTCCAAAAGGCCTGCCGATTGATTAAAGTGTGTTTATCTAATTCAAAGATTGGTACTGTTTACCCCCTCTCCCATATGGGAGAGGGCAGGGGTGAGGTTAGGGCGATTTTAATATAAAAAACCTAAGCCATTTTTGCATTCAACCTAAAATATGCTATAATTTTTAGGTAAATTAGTTAAAATTTTGAAACAAAAATGAATAAAAAAGCCATTGCCATACTTGGCGCAATTTTTATACTTATCATTGGAGCTTTGGGTTTTCTCATATACTCAAAGTATTCATCCAAACCGGCTGGGGATACAGCCCAGGTTCAGCCAACTCCGACAGTAACCCCTGTTCCTTCAGCTGAGCCGACTTTAGTCCCGACTCCAACCCCGTCTGTCCCTGCCGGGCAATTTTATCTTTTAAATCAAGGACCGGTAGTTTCGCCTGTGTTGAATTTTGACGCATCCGCGGTTACCTATTTGGACAAACAGGGAAAAGTTTATGAAGCCAAGTTTGTGCAAAACGGCAATTTTTTAACCCTAGCCGCCCCGACCACTTTTGAAATAGAAAGCAGATCAAACATCAGCAAAGTTTTATGGCCGTTGCACGGGCATGATTTTATAGCTCAGATGAACAGTTTTGGGAAAAAAACTTGGACATATTTCAATGCGGAAAAAAATTCTTTTACAGATTTGCCTGACCAAGTATATGCTTTGGACTGGCTGCCTTCCTCAGACAAGATTTTGTATGTTTGGTTGGAAAACGGCAAAGCGACTTTAAACATCTCGGATCCTGATACTAAAAATTGGAAACAAATTTCCGAAATGTGGGAAACAGACAATGAAATCCGCATATCTCCCGACGGCTTGAATATTTTGTATTTTAGGACTGAAAACAGTTCCGATACCAACCAGATAAATTTGACCACTCCGGATGGCAAACTATGGCGCGGCTTAGTCAAGCAAGGTTATAACTACGGCGTTTTATGGAGTCCTGACAGCCAGAGGTTTTTATTTGCCAAAAAAGACGGTCAAACCCAGGCTTATCAGTTATGGGTTTATGAGTTGTTGTCAGGAGACTTGAAAAATACCGGACTTTATACCACTGTGGACAAAGCAGTCTGGGCTCAAAATGGGAAAACTTTTTATGCCTCTGTGCCGACTAGCCCTACAGCCCAAAGCGGAGTTTTGACTTCGGATATGTTTTACAGTATGGATTCAGATACTTTGCAAAAAAAATCTTTTGATCCGGGAACTATGAAAATAGACGGCAGGGATTTGTTTTTAGACCCGTCCGGCGGTAAACTCTTTTTCCGCAACGCCCAGGATGGGGGTTTATATTATTTGAATTTAGTTCAATAAATTATTTAAAATTTTTGATTAAATTTTTCTTTATCCGTTCACTGTAAATTTCTAATTGTTCTAATTATTCTAAAAAGCTTAAATTTCATTTGGGAATTATTTAGGTCAATTACCTGACCGAATTAAACACAACGTGGCAGCCGGGGAAATTAGAATAATTGGAAATTTAATTTTATGCCCAAATCTTCCACTGTCTTTGTTTGTTCTAACTGCAAGTACCAGAGCCCGCGCTGGCAGGGGAAGTGTCCTGAGTGCGGGGAGTGGAATAGTTTTAAAGAAAGCCAATCCGCCAGCTGGCGGACAAATAACAAAAATCAAAATTTTAGATCAGCATCGACCCCGGTAAATTTAAATGAGGTGGATGAATTTAGTCGCGGCAGGATAAAGACCGGCATTGACGAGCTTGACGAGGTGTTGGGCGGAGGCGTGGTGCCGGGAAGTTTGGTTTTGCTGGGCGGGGATCCGGGCATTGGAAAGTCCACGCTTGCTCTTCAGGCTTCTTTAAATTTGTCCAAGGAAGTTTTGTATGTGTCCGGCGAGGAGTCAGCCGGCCAAATAAAGATGCGTTCCGGCAGGATGCCGGGCGAGGGTAGTTTAAATGTTCTTTCTGAAACTAACCTAGAAACCGTTCTGGCAACCGCCCAGGAGCAAAAGCCTTTGCTGGTTGTTATAGATTCTGTTCAGACTATGTACTCTGAGCAAGCCTCTGGGGTTTCCGGCGGGGTGGCGCAGGTTTCTTTCGCTGTCCAGCAGATAATGCGTCTGGCTAAAACCGAACACATCGCTTTTTTGCTGATCGGCCATGTAACCAAGGAAGGCTATTTGGCGGGTCCTAAAACCCTGGAGCATATGGTGGACACGGTTTTGTATTTGGAAGGCGACAGGTTTGCCAATTTGAGGATCCTTAGGTGCGTGAAAAATCGTTTTGGCACTACAAACGAGGTTGGAGTGTTTGAGATGTCTTCTACGGGCTTAAAAGAGGTTAAAAACCCTTCCAGTTTGTTTTTGGGCGAGGATTCGCTTCGGGCTTCGGGCAACGCCATAACCAGCATAATGGAAGGCTCTAGGGCGCTTTTACTAGAGATCCAGGCATTAACTTCGTCTTCCAGTTTTGGCTACCCCAAACGCACAACTTCAGGGTATGATCAAAATCGTCTTCAGCTTATAACTGCTATACTCCAAAAACGCGCAGGGCTAAATCTTTCTAACCAAGACATATATATAAACGTAGTAGGCGGACTGAAGATAGACGAGCCCGCCTCAGACCTGGCTGTAGCTCTGGCTATAGTCTCCTGCATCAAGGACAGCGTGATAGAAGACACGGTAGTGGTGGGGGAGCTTGGGCTTTCAGGAGAAGTCAGGTATGTGCCAAACCTGGAAAAAAGGGTGAAGGAAGCGGAAAAACTTGGCTTTAAAAAAATCATCTGCCCCCGCGGGCAAGTCAAAAGTTCCAAAATAAAAATCATCCAACCCAAAACTTTAAAACAGGCGATGGATGAGCTTAAATAGGGTAAAGGGTTTAGGGATTAGGGGTATGGAAAATATAAATTTAAAAAATTTTATGAATTTTCAAAGAGAAGCCAGATTTCGTCCAGATGCTGGAACGGATAATACGGAAATCGAACCGGAATTTATAGAAAATGTTATGACAGAGGCTTATGCTCAAGTTGCTAGAGATTATGCCGACTATATGTCTTCAAAAAATCCACAGGATGTTTTTATGGAAGATGATAAATGCCAACAGGTTTCTGAAGCTATTTTTTATATTTTAAAGAAAGCAGGCATTCGAGCTCGGTATGTTTATGTAACCGATAGAGAAAAGTTTAAAACTTATGGCGGCAGGCAGCATATATATGTATGTGTGGATGATCGATATCTGCTCGACGGTACTTGGCAGTCATTTGTAGATTTTACAAATAAAAATCAGCCTTATTTGCTGTTGGATGTCAACGATATTGAATCAGGTTTGAAAAATGCAGACGTGCCTAAAGAATTATGGTTAATTTGGATGGATTATAAAAAATATTTAAAAAAATTACCTAATTAATATATAAAAGGGACGGGGTGAGGTTGCGGAATATTTTTTTAAAATAAAACTATGTGGATTACCAGCGTTCGACCTCTCCCGCCCTTTCGGGCACCCTCCCCAAGCCTGGGGAGGGAAGTATTGGATTTACTCAAAATGCACCGCCTGGCCTTTTAGTTTTTGTTGGAGCAGGGGGTAGTTTTTTAGTTCCAGATCATCTTCCAAAAGTTTTCTGGCCTCTTGCCTAGCTTTGGGGATCAGGGCTATGTAGTCGGGGTTGAAGTATTTGTAATCAAAACCTGACTGAGTTTCGCCAAACAGCTTGCCAAAACCCCTTTGCTTTAAGTCTATTTCAGCCAGCTCAAAGCCGTTTCGGGTTTTGGTAAAGGAAGTGAGGCGGTCTAAGCTTTCGTTTTGAACAATAACTCTCCCAGGACCCCTCTTTGAAAAAGAGGGGGTTTCTGCAATTTCGCCCCCTCTTAAAGTAAGAGGGGGTTTGGGGGTGATACTGTTTTCTGTTGTAAACAAAAAGCAGTAGCTTTGGTGTTCGGCACGGCCGACGCGGCCGCGAAACTGGTGGAGCTGGGACAGACCGAAACGTTCTGCTCCTTCTATGACCATCACTGAAGCGTTTGGCACATCTACCCCAACTTCCACAACTGACGTTGAAACTAGGATTTGGATTTTGTTGTCTAAAAAATCCTGCATAACTTGTTCTTTTTCTTTGCTCTTCATTTTTCCGTGGAGGAGACCAATCAGAACTCCCCCCGCCTTCGCCAAGGCTTCGGCGGGCAAGGCCTGCCCACTCCCCTCAAGGGAGGGGAAAGAGGCGGTAAAGGGGGATGAAGGGGGTTTTTGAGAAAGCTCAGCAAATATTTTTTGCAGATTTAAAACTTCTGTTTTGGCGGACTTTATGTCAGACGTTTCGTTTTCCTCTATGAGCGGGGTTATGACAAAAGCCTGCCTGCCTTTTTGTATTTGTTCTTTAATAAACTCATAAGCCTTGTTTCTGTTTTCGTCTGTAACCAGTTTGGTTATGATAGGTTTTCTTTCAGCCGGCTTTTGTCTTATCTGCGAAATATCTAACTCTCCAACAAAAGCCAGTTTAAGCGTGCGCGGGATCGGCGTTGCGCTCATAGAAAGTAAATGAGGCACTTTATGAGTCACTGAGTCGTTATCCGCGTGGCTCCGCTTCTTAGTCGGATCCGCATGAAATCCGCGCAGCAAAGTTCCTCTTTGCTCTACCCCGAAGCGGTGTTGTTCGTCGATGATCACGAGGGCTAATTTTTTAAAATTGACCTTTTCTTCCAAAAGCGCGTGCGTGCCGATGTACAGCCCTGGCATACCATCCTGAAGTTCTTGTAGTAATTCTTTTTTAGTTTTTTCTTTACGATTGATGAGTGAGTAGGTTTGAGTATAAAGTATGCTGCGGCAGTTGAAAAAAGGTTTTTTTTCCACCAAATATTTCAAAGCGCTTTCGTGATGCTGTTTGGCTAAAACTTCAGTTGGGCATAACAAAGCTACTTGTAAGCCTTTTTGTATCGCCTGAAGTGCGGCGATGAAAGAAACCAAAGTTTTTCCCGACCCAACATCTCCTTCCAAAAGCCTGTTCATAGGAGATGATTTTTCCATATCCTGCAGTATGTCCCAGGCCGCTTTTTTTTGTTCTGCCGTCAGCTCAAACGGTAAACCGCTGACAAATGTTTTGATCAGCTCCTGGTCAAAGGGGATAGGAAAAGCGCCTTTTTGCTCGTTTAACAGTTTTTGTTTTTGAGCTAAAAGTTGGGTAAAAAATATTTCTTCAAAATTTTGGCGTTTTTGCGCTTCGCCAAATTTTTCCATATTTTCCGGAAAGTGAAGTTGTGTGATGGATTCTTTATAGCTCATTAGCCCCTCGGACTTAGTTATGGTATCCGGAATGATGTCTTCTAGCTGGTCCGCCAGGGGCAAGCAGGATTTTATAACATTTCTAATAGTTTTTTGGTACAAGTTTTTAGTTAAATGGTAGATAGGGACCAGGCGGGAAGTGTGAATGGAATCCTCTCCGGAAACTTTTTCATAGATAGGATTGGTAAGCTGTAAAATATTGTTGTATATCTCAGGGCTTCCTGCCAAATATATTTCTTCGCCTTTTTGTAAAACTTTTGCTATATATGACTGGTTAAACCAGGTAACTTTTAAGTTGCCGGTGCCGTCTGAAACCAAAGCTTCACATAGCGAAATTCGGCCGCGGAAAGAAAATCTGCTAGAGATGGATTTGACCGTGGCTTTGACTGAAACATTTTCTCCGGCAATTAATTCCGCGATTGCTTTGCTTTGGGAAAAATCCAGATACCGAAATGGAAAAAACAGCAAGGCGTCTTTGGCGGTATAGACGCCCAATTTGTTAAAAGCCGCTCTTTGCGGCCTTGTGAGTTTGTGGATTGTTTCTATTTTACTTTGAAGATCCATTTGAATGTTCAAAATATTTTTAATCCCGGATTGTGTTAAAACATTATTCATTTGTTAGTAATAACATTGGATAGTGTCTAACAAATTTTTAACTGGTGATCCTGGCCCCAGCAGCATAAAGCTACAGGACAAGCTGGGATCGAACCCCGCCGCTTATGGTGCCCTCAGCGGGAGTTGTCCCGCAAAGCGGGATCCGCCTTTGGCGGAAACCCAATTTGTTAAGCATATTTACTGGTGATCCTGGCTGGGATCGAACCAGCGGCCTTTCCCTTCGGAGGGGAACGCTCTAATCCACTGAGCTACAGGACCATTTATATTAGTAACATTTTTAAAATTTTATCCAGTGCATTACTTTTTGGGCGAAAGTTTCCCTGGTTTCCGTGTGCTCCGGGATGTGGCGGACAAGAAATTGCCTGACTTCTTCCGGGTCCTGGCCTGCCAATTCCAAAACCAGCATGTTGTTGACAAAAGTCGTAGTTTCCAGGTTTACTGTTTGGTGTTTTTCCGTATGGACAATCCAAAAATGTTTGATTTGTTTATAGGGAAATTCAATATTTCCAAACTTTAAAGACTTTTCTCCCAGTTCCACTGTTACTGTTTCAGGTTTGTGGTTTGAAACCAAAAGTGCAATCACTGCCGTGATGCCGATGGCTATCGCGCCAAAAATATCGTTTTGTACTATGACAAAAAAAGCGCATAACAGAACGGCTAAAGATATGAAAGTAACATACCATCCCAGATTTTTTTCATAAGATCTAAACTGCGGGGCTTGCCAAGAAATTTTTGTTTGCATAATTTTGTTTTTAGTTTATTTTTTTCACAGAAATCTTATTAGGGTTATTGTGTATTAGCAAGATGTTTTGTATAAATAGATACTAATAGCCGAGCTTTAGCTAGACGCTGGCGGAAGGGGAGGGATTCGAACCCTCGGTACCTTGCGGTACTCCGGTTTTCAAGACCGGTGCACTAAACCACTATGCGACCCTTCCACGATTGTTTAAC
>CAZEKH010000004.1:68314-146063 GCA_964512925.1 uncultured Candidatus Saccharibacteria bacterium
ATTTTAACACCAAAGTTTTTCCCCCTGCGGGGGATCACCCTTTGGGTGACAAGACATCGTGCACTAAACCACTATGCGACCCTTCCACGATTGTTTAACATTTTAACACCAAAGTTTTTCCCCCTGCGGGGGATCACCCTTTGGGTGACAAGACCGGTGCACTAAACCATTATTGTAAAACCTAATTTTCTTTACCAATTATAGCATTTTTGAGCATAAAAATGCAAAAACAGCCTTTCTCTAGAAAAGGCTGTTTTGTTTTTATTTCAGGAGATTGCGTCCTGATTTAAGCAAAGAAAATATTCCTTGCTTGGGATCAGCGCGCAACCGGTTTATTTGTTAAATTGAGGAAGCGGATCTTCAACTATAAAACCGCTGTGGATGATATTGGGGTCTGGTTCAGAATTTTTTTGCTCTTGAAGTGTGACTGGCTTATCATCACCGATCTCTCCGGATATGTTAGAGTTTATAACGGTGTTGCCTGAACTTATAGATGTGTCAGTTGTGGTAGTGTTTTTAAAAGCGCCTTTAACCTCGGTTTTTTCTAAAGCTTCAACGGTAGAACTTGCTGTCATGTCTGTTTCAGACAATGCGCTGGAACTTGCTGAGAGATCTTCGTCTTTAGTCCCGCCTAAGTTTACCAGCGCGCTTGCGGCGATTTTTTTAATTTCCGCCACTTTGTCAGAGCTTTCGCTCGCTGACACCTCTGCTGTTTTGGAGATTTCCTCAAAATCTTGGTGGGCAATTTCTTTAGCCAGCTCTTTTTGGTCCAGGTTAATGTTTTCCAAAGATTCTATTATTTGGGAGGTGCGTGCAGTATCTGTGGAATTTTTTACTATGGCTTCAGCGGAAATGAGAGTTGTCTTGTTTTGCTCTGTGAGTTCAGAAACCGCTGCTTTGATTTTTTCCGGTTGGTCCTGGCTGGTTTTTAAAACTTCTTGGGCTTCAGCCAACCTTTTTTTACTTAGTTCTACTTGCAAAGTAGCCTTTTTTTCAGGAGTTGAAGCAAAACGAAGTTGGAGTTGTTCAGCTGATTTTTTTACCGGAAATAAAGTGTCTCCTGGAAGGCTGCCTAAGGCTGCATATCCAGTCCCGACCCCGGCTGACAAAAGCATAATCAAACTGATGGAAAAGAAGGCGAATCTGGGTAAATGGAAAAGCAAAAATTTGTGGACAGCTGGTTTGGCTAAGATATATTTTCTCTGCAAAGAAGGAGCCGGAATATTTTTTTTCGGGATTTTATAGAGGTTGTATGCAAAAGGCAAGAGTTCGTTAAGTTCAGTTTTATAAGCTTGAAATTTATGCATATTTAAAACCTCGGAAAATGTTTTTCCGGTTTTAATCTCTTCAATAGCTAGGTTTAAGATTTCTTCTATGTTTTGCTTCATACAAATTCCTCTGATTTTTCAGAAAGTTTTTTAAGTTTGCTTAATGCCCGATGCTGGGCTACCCTGACCGCGGCTTCGCTTTTGTTTAAGAGTGCCGCTATGACCGGGTTGTCCAAGTCTTCAAAAAATTTTAAACTGAGGATTTTCTGCTCGTCTTTATTTAATTCTTTTAAAAGTTTTTTTATCTGCTGGCTTTCTTGGGTAAGCTGGAGAGTATCCACGATATTATTTTCCAAGTCCGGCAGGTCTGCAACGTCTTCCAAGTTAACCGAAGATTTTTGAGAACGGTAATGGTCTATGACTTTGTTTCTGGCAATTTGGTAGATCCAGGCTTCAAGCGAATCAGGATTTTTAGTTGCGGAAATTTTATCAAAAATTTTGATAAAAACTTCTTCAGTTAAGTCCTCGGCGGTTTCTTTGTGACTGACTCGGTAATAGATGAATTTGTAGATTTTATGAAAAAATATTTCATAAATCCGCCCAAAAGCCACAGTTTCCCCGTTTTGAGCCTGTTTTGCCAGCCCAGCCAAATTTTCAGGCATATTTTTGTTTTCAGTCCTATACATATATAGACGAGTCCACTGGCTTTTTGTTACAGAATTATTAGGAGTATTTTAACATTTTAAGGTGTATTTTGGGAAATTGATCCATTAACACAAAAAATCCTAAGTCAAGTAGACTTAGGATTTTTTGTGGCGGAAGGAGAGGGATTCGAACCCTCGATACCCGATGAAGGGTATACCGGTTTAGCAAACCAGCGCACTAGGCCTCTATGCGATCCTTCCAAAATCTAACTTATTTTAACCAAAAAATGACAATAGGTCAATCAAGCTTGGTTTATGATAAAATTATGGTATGGATAAAATTTTACAAAATATACATCAGGATTTGAAAAAACTGGGAAGTCCAAAAAAAGCTGAAGTTTTACAAAGGTTTTTTAAAACCGAAAAAGGAGAGTATGGCGAGGGCGATAAATTTTTAGGGGTTGTTGTACCAGATACTCGGAGATTGGTAAAAAAATATTGGTCCAGCATTCCTTTGTCCCAATGCTTAAAACTGCTTCAAAGTCCTTGGCATGAAGAAAGGCTTTGCGCGCTTTTGCTGATGGTGGAAAAATTTCAGCATTTTCCTGCCGAGCAAGAAAAAATTTTTCAGGCTTATTTACACAACACCCAATACATCAATAACTGGGATTTGGTGGACTTAAGCGCTTCGAAGATTGTCGGCGCATTTTTAAGAAACCGGAATAAAAGTATTTTGGATAAACTGGTAAAATCCAAAAGTTTATGGGAGAGGCGGATTGCTATGCTTGCGACTTTTGACTTTTTGTATAATAAAGACCCGGATTATACTTTTCGTCTGGCCAGGGTACTGCTTAAAGACTCTGAGGATCTCATCCATAAAGCCACGGGTTGGATGCTTCGGGAAGCGGGAAAGCGCTGCGAGGAAAAGAAACTATTGAGGTTTTTGGATTTATATTCTGAAAAAATGCCCCGCACTATGCTGAGGTATTCTATTGAAAGGCTTGGTGAAAAATTGAGAAAAAAATATTTATATGGTTTCTGATGCGTTGTTTGCGGAATACGCAGTTAAGAGGTTGTTAGGAAAAACGACGGGGGATAACTTCTCTGGCGATGTTTTAGGAATTTGGCTTGGGCAAAGATGTTAAAATATTCCGCATTGCTATTGATGAGGAGGTTTATTTTTAAGATATCCATCAAGATGGAAGAATGTATAAAATCCCGAAGCAAGCCCTTTGTTTACAAAGGTTAGAACGGGCTGTTATGTGAAATAGGGTATTGGAAGTTGTTCTTAGATGTGGCTGAAAATCCCGGATTGCATAAAAATAGTTTATAAATGCTCTAAAAAATCCATCAAAAAATATCAAAGCTAGTTATATAGCCAAAAAGTATTTTTTTTGCTAGTATTAAGTTAGAACCTATCTAAAAAATACTTTAGGCTGCAATTGCAGAATTTTGGCATCTTGGAGCAATCCGCCAAAGGCGGACCGCTTAACTTTGGTTAAACATCAAAATTTATTTGCCCCAATCTGCTCAAAATTTTGACAATTTCGCTTCAAAATTATTTTTCAGACAGGTTCTAGATAGTTCAAACAAAATACTATGCCAGATATAAAAATTCCAAAAATAAAAAAAGCAATGGACGGGGCTGGAAATGAGCCGGTGCAGGAAATAACTCCAAAGCCTGCCTCTAAGGAAGAAGATTTGGTAGAGGTGGAAAAAGATTTTTCCCAGCCTTTAGTTTCACCAGCTTTAAGCACTAAAACCATTTCTATGCCCACTCGTCCTGTCTTGGAAGGTATAAATTCCGCCCCACAAGAAAAGCCTGATGAGAAAGTTTCCGCTTCCTTGACTGCCGCTGAGGAAAAACTTATCAAATCTTCCGATGCTCCGGCTCCGGTTTTTAAAAAAATCTTTGAAAAACCTCCCACAATGACCCAGGATGCAAAAAATTCCAGTAAAGGAGGTGGATTGTGGATGTTTTTGTTTGCCCTGGTTTTACTGGGTTTGTCAGGTTATTTTTTCTATCAGCAAGGATACCGGGTAGTAGTTGAAAATATCAACAATGCCCAAATGGCTTCAGAGATCGGAAAGAATATAAATGAGGATGCTGATTTTCAAAAATGGTATGATTCAGCCAGCAGCGGTTCAAACGCAGCCGAAACTCCTACAGTAACGCCGACTGAATCTCCTAGCGCTACGCCCGCAAGTTTAACCACAGACAAAATTTTGATAAATCAAATTAAAATTACAAGTACCCCAACAGGCTATCTGAATGTCAGAAAAACTCCTTCCACTTCCGGCGCATTGGTGTCAAAAGTTTATCCGGGCGAGGTGTATCATTTTCTATCTTCAGAGAACGGCTGGTATAAGATAAGCCTGAAAGACGGAACTCCGGGATGGATATCAGGTCAGTATACGGAAAAAGTTCCAGCTCCGTAAAAGATCGGTAAATATAAAACTAGCGCCTAAATAGTTATGGGCGCTAGTTTTATTATTTGTCCCAAGGTATTTTAAAATAGAAAATTGTTTGAGGTTGGGGAATTTGATTAATTTTTTTTATTCTCTGGCTATAACCAGGCAAAATACTGACCCGGCGCCGGCTTCTTTGAGCGCTTTACTTGCAGACAAAAGGGTTTCGCCGGTGGTTGTAACATCGTCTATGAGTAAGAAATTTTTATTCTGAATATCGGTTTTCACGAAATTTTTACTTATAGAAAAGGCATTTTTCAGATTTTTTTGTCTTTCAGCTTTTTTTAAGTCTTTTTGGGTTTTGGTATATTTGTTTCTTTTTAGCGCTTCTGAGATTGGCAAATTTAGTGTGTCAGAAAACGCTTGGGAAAGTATTTTGGTTTGGTTAAAACCCCTCCAACGTTCGCGCCAGGAATTTAGAGGAATCGGACAAATGACTGGATTTTTTGGCTTAAAGAATTCAGGATAGTTAGTTTGCATATCAGCGGCAGCCATTTTACCTAGCATTTCAAAAATTTGCGGCACAAAATAATATTTGCCTTTGATAATAAGATCTTTTATTGCCTGGTCATTATAATCAAAAATACAAAAGAGATTTTCTGGACAAATGGAAGTTTTGCATTTTGTGTGGGTTTGGCCAAATGGGGAAGATTTTTTGCAGATAATACAAATTTGCGCATCTATCCGTTTAACAAGATTTTGGCAGGACTGGCATAAATATTCTTTTCCTTCTTTTTCGCACCGAAGACAATAGATGGGAAAAACCAGATCTAAAAGAAAAGTTTTGATGTCAGAAAGAAGGGGATGCATAAAGATTGAAGATTTCCTCCTTCGCCAACCTCTTACGCCAAGGCTACAAAGGTCAGGAGGCTTCGAAGGACAAGGAAGATTGAAGAAGTGTTCCGAACTGAGGAATGATTTTGAAATATGAGAAATTATAATTGTATCTATTTTACCAAATAAATAAAAAGCACGCTGTCCCCGTGGCGGTTCGGGGACAGCGTGGGTCGGACTACACTTCAGTGTCAACGAAATGGATGGGGGTTTTGCAGAAGTGGCAGCAAAAGCGGTCACCCCAGAAGATGTTCCGCGATTTTTTCGGATTCCAAGACAACGGCTGGTTGCACATTGGGTTTGGGCATCTCCAGAATACCTGACCCCATTCTTTTTTGAAATGGGCTTGAACGTATTCCACCACAGGGGGCGGTGGTGGCGGTGCGAGTGTTGGGGGGAAATAGGCAATCCTCGTATCACACACGGAAACGTAACCAATCCTCAGTCCGCCCTGGGCAGGAGCTGCCCCATTGTGGGTGATGACGTAAATCATACTAAGGCCTCCTTAGCCTTAGGCGGAGCTTAACAAAGCGCAGAGAGAGAGTCAAGGGCATATCAATTATTCAAATTGTTCTAAGTGCTCTAATTGATTTAATAATTTTAAAAAAAACAGCCCTGCCGTAGCAGGGCTGTTTAAATATTTAGTTTATGCTGTGACGGCGACTCTTTCGTTTTTTGACGTAACTATGATGATTTTGTCTTTTTTGAGTTCCGCCTGGATTTTGCCGCCTTCTTTGACAGCGCCGGCAATGATCTTTTCCGCCAAGGGGTCTTCCAAAAGATCCTGGACATTTTTCCTTACGTACCTGGCGCCTTGACCCGGGTCAAAGCTTTTGTCGGCGATGTATTTTAGAACATTGGCGGGAATTTTCAGCTGAATATTTTGCCCCAAGAGGCGGGTTTGAAGTTCAGCAGCCTGGAGCTTGGTGATTTCTTTGAGTTCTTCCATACCCAGGGGCTTGAACACCACAATTTTATCCACGCGGTTTAGAAATTCAGGACGGAATTCCTGCTTTAAGGTTTCCATTACATTGTCTTTGATTTTTTCATACTCAATTTGCAAAGCAAATTTTTCGTCCAGTTTTTCTTCCTTGTCCGCAAAACCGATTTTTTGCGCCTGGGTGTTGAGTTCCTGCATCCCGAGGTTGGAAGTCATAATTATAATAGTATTTCTAAAAGAGACTTTTTTGCCTTCCGAATCAGTCAGCTGGCCGTCTTCTAAAATCTGTAAAAAAATGTTAAACACATCGGGGTTGGCTTTTTCAATTTCATCAAACAAAACCACGCTATAAGGTTTTCTTCTTACAGCTTCGGTCAGCCTGCCGCCTTCGCCATAGCCGACATACCCGGCTGGCGCGCCTATAAGCCTTGAAACATTGTGTCTTTCCATAAACTCCGACATATCCACCCGGATCAAGGCTTCTTCGTCTTCAAAAACTTCGCGCGCCAAAGCTTTGGCTGTCTCGGTTTTGCCCACGCCGGTGGGACCTAAGAAAATGAAACTGCCAAGGGGTCTTTTTGGGTTTGAAATGCCGGCGCGGCTTCTTTTTACGGCTTTGGAAATTTCGCTGATAGCTTCATTTTGACCGATGATTTTGCTTTTAAGTATATTTTCCAGCTTAGCCAGTTTGGTAACATCGGTTTTAGTGAGTTTGGTAACTGGGATTTTAGTCATCATTGAAACCGTGTGGGCGATGTCTTCAGCGGTTATATCCCTGACCGGCGGCTGTTCCTGGGCGGCTAAGTTTTTGGAAAGTTCCTGTTTTTGTTTTAAAAGTTTTTCTTCCTGGCTTTTTAAGTGAATGGCTGTGGTAAAATCCTGAGCCAAAACGGCTTTGGTTTTTTCTTCTTCCAAAGCAGTCAGATCAGCTTCCAATTTTTTGGTGGCGCGCAGAATTTTGGAAGGGGAGTTGATTGACCTTAAAAAAGCCGCGGTTTCGTCTATCAAATCTACCGCTTTGTCAGGCAAAAATCTGTCTTGTATATAGCGCGTGGAAAGATCCACTGCCGCAAGCAAAGCCTCGTCCATAATCCTGACATTATGGTGTTTTTCGTAGTTGGGCTTTAAACCTTTGAGAATCTCAATTGTTTCTTCGCGCGAGGGTTCATCTACCAGCACGGGCTGAAATCTTCTTTCCAAAGCCGCGTCTTTTTCTATGTGCTGTTTGTATTCAGACAGGGTGGTTGCGCCGATAGCCCGAAGTTCGCCGCGGGCTAAGGCCGGTTTTAAGATATTGGCGGCATCCAGGCTGCCGGTTGTGGCGCCGGCGCCAACCATAGTGTGCAGTTCATCCACAAACAAAATGGTGTTTTTATCCGCTCTGACTTCTTCTATGATTTGCTTCAGTCGGTTTTCAAATTCGCCCCTAAACATAGAGCCGGCTACTATCAGAGCCAAATCCAGAGAAAGAATTTTTTTGTCCAAAAGAGAGTCCGGCACTTCGCGTTTAGAGATCGCCAAAGCCAAGCCCTCAACAATGGCGGTTTTACCCACACCAGCTTCGCCGATAAGCAGGGGATTGTTTTTGGTCCGCCTGTTTAAAATTGAGACCATTCTTTCAATTTCCACTTTTCTTCCTACTACAGGATCCACAAGTCCTTGGGCGGCCTTTTTGGTCAGATCGGTAGTAAAATATTCAAGCAAGCTGTTTTTTTTGCCATCCGGTTTTCCGCCCGGCATCGGCTGGCCGGTTGATGGGTTTGGCATCCCGTTTTCGGATTGTGGAATTTCGGGAAATTTGGAAATATTTTCAAAAATATGCATTAAGTCATGCTCAACTTCAGCGGGGTTGACATTCAGTTTCGCCAAAACGGTTTTGGCTTTATTTTGTCTGGCGGAAACCAAGCCATATAAAAAATGCTCTGTCCCGATGAATTGGTAGCCGAATTGGCTCGCCATAATAGCGGCTTTTTCAATGGCGATTTTTAAATTTTCCGACAGTACCGGTTTCCAGCTGGAAACTGTGTTGCCGGAGTTAACGAAAATCAGTTCTTGTTTGACGATTTCCGGACTGAGTTTGGTTTTAGCCAAAATTTCCGAAGCAAAAGAACTTTTTTCGCCGATTATGCCGTATAACAAATGTTCAGTCCCGATTTGCCCGTGTTTTAGTTCCTCTGAAACCATTTGCGCGAGGATAAGAGCGTTTTTTGCCCTGGAGGATAAACGTTCAAGTATTGAAGAAAAATTATTCATATTTTACAGATCACAAATAGCATAGGTAATACTGATGCTAAATATTAATATATAAGTTACAAGAAAATTTAATATTTGTTACACTTAAATTATAACATTTATTACAGCATAGATGATCTTATCACTCGTGTCAAGAGAGTGATAATAAAAATGCAAAATTAAATATCAAAATGCAAAATATTGAGGCAGAAAATTTAGAAAAAGCTTATTCATATTCAATCTATTTGTTGTCTTTGAAGTTGCGCACGGAAGGGGAAATTAGAAATAAATTACAAATAAAAAATTATAAATTACAAATTATAGACAGTGTCGTTCAAAAGCTGAAAGAAAATCAATATATAGACGACCAGAGGTATGCGGAGGTTTATGTGGAGAATTTGAAAAAGTATAAAACTTTCGGTTACTACGGCATAAAAAAGAAACTGATGGAAAAACGTCTGCCTGCCGGGATCATTGAACAGGTTTTAGATGAATCTCTGAGCGAGGAGGAAGAGATAAAGATTGCAAAAAGGTATTTAATAAAATATGAAGCAGGAAATATGAAGCAGGAAGCAAAAGTGCAAAAAAAGGATGAGTTATATCAGGTAAAGCAAAAGCTGGCCAAAAAATTGGCCAGCCGGGGGTTTAGGACGGAAGTTGTAATGCAAATTATACTTTAATTTCATTTCCTTCCAGATACCATTTATTTCCATTCGATGAATGCACTAAAGAAAATACCCCTGTGCGTGTATTCGAATTTGTTTGGGTATTTCCATATTGATAAGTGATGGTATATTCTGTTTCAATAATATGTTCTTCGCCTTGTTGTGAGGGTCTTAAATATTCTTCAACTTTACACGGATATTGTTCGCAAAATTCCTTAGGACCCCTTTGCTGATTAGCATGCGCTGATATTGCAGTTTGTACTATGTTCGGTAAGCGTTCTAAAAATTTTTTCAGTTTTATTTCTTGTACTTTTCCACTGATTAAATCCGGGGTTTTTGGACCCTCAGGTGTAACAAAGCCTAAAAGTTTTTTTAACATATTTTATATACTAATAATTAGTTTTATAAATTCATTTCCCTAAGCCTTTTTACCCTCTCTTCTATGGGAGGATGGGTGTTAAAGAGGGAGGTAAACCAACTTCTTCCGGAGGAAGAAGTTGTCCTGAGCGCAGCCGAAGGACCCCTTAAATCGTCCTCGTGAAAAGGATTAACTATATACAAGTGAGCAGTAGCTTTGTTGGCAGCCTCTAGCGGTTCGTGGTCAGAACTGATTTTTTCTAAAGCCCGCGCAAGCCCTTCCGGGTAGCGTGTTAGGAGCGCCCCTGAGGCGTCTGCAAAAAATTCACGTTTTCTGGAGACTGCTAGTTTTATGAGAGTAGCAATTATCGGGGAGAGGATGGCGAGTACAAGTCCCGCGATCATCAAAACCAATTTTAACTGACCGCCTCCCTCGCGGTCGTCGGATTTGCGTCCGCCAAAAAAACTTGCGCGAAGCATAAAGTCCGCAAGCAGGGTTACAGTGCCGACTAAAACTACGACCAAAGTCATAACACGGATGTCGTAGTTGCCTATGTGGGAGAGTTCGTGGGCTGTTACGCCTTCCAGTTCTACTTTGTCTAACTTTTGTAAAATCCCGGTTGTATAGCACACAACCGCATGCTTGGGGTCGCGTCCCGTGGCAAAAGCATTGGGCGCTGTGTCTTCTATTATATAAATTTTCGGTGTTGGAATGCCTGCTGTGATGCAAAGATTTTCTACTATGCGGTAAAGCTCCTGGTTAGACTGTCTGTCAACTTCCTTAGCCCCTGACAAGGCTAAGGTAATAGAATCGGAATAGTAGTAGGAAATGAGGGATGAAAAAACCGAAAAACCCACAGCGATATAAAGTATCTGCGGATTTCCATAAACCTGTGAAAATACAAAACCCAAAAGTGCAATAACTGCCAAAAAGCTGAATATGAGTATCCAGCTTTCGGTTTTGTTTTTATTTATATGGTCGTAAGTCAACATTTATTGCACTAATTACAAATATTACTAATTTTACTAATAGAGATTTACAACTCGTTTTTGAATGATTCCATCTTTGGTAAAAACTCCAATGATACCTAGTTGTAGTTTGTGAGCTTTTAAATACCCGTGAACTTGTTTGATATGTTGAGGGTAAACCGCGTTTGCAACCTTAATCTCTAAAACAATTAAATTATTAATTAAAAAATCTAGATAATAACCACCAATATTTTTATTATTAAAAACCAATGGTGAATATAGCTGTTCTTTTACATCAAAACCTAATTTTATTAACTCGTCTTTAATGGCTTTATAATAATACTTTTCTTGGTAGCCATATCCAAATTCGTTGAAGACTTTAAACAAGACCCCAACTATTTTATAACTCTCATCTGGAAATAAAGCCGCAGGCATACTTAATTAGTATGATTTGTACGATGCGTAATTGGTGCAATATTAAAATTGAACTTTAACGACCTGACCTTCCGGGCCTTTTTCGTCGATGTCGAAGAACTCTCTTTTGACAAAACCGAACATAGAGGCAAAGATGTTGCCTGGGAATTTTTCTACTGAAGTGTTGAAGTCGCGGACGGTGCCGTTGTAAAACCTTCTGGCAGCCTGGATTTTGTCTTCAGTGTCAGTTAGGTCTCGCTGCATCTGCATAAAGTTGGTGTTGGACTTAAGGTCAGGGTATGCTTCGCTGACCGCAAACAGGGATTTTAAGGCTCCTGAAAGCATATTTTCGTCTTTGAGCTTTTCTTGCAAAGAACCGGCATTCATAGCCATATTTCTGGCTTTGGTAACATTTTCCAAAACTGATGACTCTTGCTTGGCGTAACCTTTGACCGTATCAACCAAGTTTGGTATGAGGTCATACCTGCGTTTTAGCTGAACTTCGATGTCGCTCCAAGCTTCGTCTACCCGGTTTTTGGCTGTAATCAGCGAATTATAAAGAAAAATCGCAAAAACTACTATCAGACCCAATACAATGATAAATGGTAACATATGATTTTTTTGTTAATTTATTAGTCTATATATTATAGCATATTTTACTATATAATTGACAATGAAATTTGGGGGTATATAATTTTAATATGGAATCAAAAGTTAAAAAAGAAATAACATTAGAAAGCCTTGCTGTTTCGGTTGACAATGTAGCAAATTCTTTACAAAATTTGGCCATAATGACCGCCAAGGGTTTTGAGAATGTAAATGAAAGATTGGATAAAGTTGAAGGCAGTTTAAATAAAGTTGAGGGTAGATTGGATAAAGTTGAAAATGAAATGGCTGGGCTAAGGTCAAGCGTGAATAGATATTTAGAACTTTCAGATAAAAGGTATTTGGAGCTGAAGGCCAGGCAGGATGTTATTGTTTCCTGGGTTAAACAGATTGGCGACAAAACCGGGGTGAAGATTGATTTGACTGAGTTAGAAAAAGTGGTTTAATTTTTTTTAAAAAAACCGTTAGGGTTCAAAGCCATAGCGGTTTTTTGATTTGTAAAAAATATGGTATAATAAATTGTAAAATACAAAATCAAAAAAGAAACAAAAATGGCTTTTGTTGAGGATTTAAAAGACAAAGTAAATAGGTATTTAGACACCCAAGCTCTCAAATCTTTGGAGCATCGGGTTGGTTTGATTTTAAACGAGAGGGAAGAACTAAAAAGCTGGACTGACAATGAGCTGAGGCTTTCTACTTTGGCTTTTAAGGATGATTTAGCAAAGGGAAAAAGTTTGGACTCGCTGGTAATATCTGCTTTTGCCGTGGTTTGCGAAGCCGCCAGACGAGTTTTTGGAAAGATCCCGTATGAGGTTCAGATTTTAGCCGGGCTTGTCATACATCAGGGAAAAGTTGCTGAGATGAAAGCCGGGGAAGGCAAAACTTTGACTGAAACTATGCCGGTGTATTTAAACGCGCTCTTAGGCAAGGGTGTGCACATCATAACTACTAACGACTATTTAGCTGAAAGGGATGCCAAAGAGATGAGTAAGCTGTATAGCTTTTTAGGCCTCACAACCGGTTATGTGGTTTCCACTTTAAAAAATCAAGAAAGGCAAACAGCGTATGCTCAGGATATAACTTATGTAACAAATCAGGAAGTCGGGTTTGATTTTTTAAGGGATAACTTGGTTTTTGCCCGCAAGGAAAGAGTTTTAAGGTCTAAGAATCCTTTGCATTTCGGTATTATTGACGAAATAGACAGCATACTCATAGACGAGTCGCGCACGCCTTTGATCATTGCCGAGGCGGTTTCAGAGGAAAGGCAATTTTACGATTTGTTTACAGGCATTTCGTCTAAACTAAAGGAAGAGGAAGATTTTAAAGTTGATTATCAGCATAAGCAAGTAAGTATGACTGAAGAGGGGTTAAATAAAGCTGAAGCGATTTTGGGCGAACCGATTTTTAGCGCCACTAATCCAATGTATGTTTTTTATCTGGATGTTTGTTTAAGGGCCAAAACGCTTTTTGAAAAAGATAGGGACTATATCATTACTTCTGACGGGGTTGAAATAGTGGATGAATTCACGGGTCGGGTTTTGCCTGGCCGCAGATTTACAGATGGGGTGCACCAGGCGATTGAAGCAAAAGAGAAAGTTAAAGTGCAGGAAGCTGACAGAACCACGGCAGCAGTCACTTTTCAGAATTTTTTTCCGATGTATGAAAAACTGTCGGGAATGTCCGGCACTGTGATGCGCGCGCGGGATGAGTTCCGTCAGGTTTATCATTTGGACGTGATACAGATTCCTACCAACAAACCTCTTTTAAGGATTGACCATAACGATCTTTTTTTCAAAACCCAAAAAGGCAAATTTTTGGGGATGATGAAAAAAATCCTTCAAGCTCATAGAAAAGGCCAGCCGGTTTTAATCGGTTCGCGTAATGTAGAAACCGCCCATATGGTTGCTTCCATACTGGAAGAACAAAATTTAGCTTTCCAGCTCCTAACAGCTTCTGACCACCGTTCGGAAGCGGAAAAAATCGCTCAGGCAGGTCAAGCGGGAATGATAACAGTCGCGACCAATATGGCCGGCAGGGGAACTGATATTTTACTTGGAGCCGGAGTTGAAGCGGAAGGCGGACTTTTTGTCATAGGCACAGAAAGACACGAATCCAGAAGAATTGACGACCAGCTGGTGGGAAGGTCTGGCAGGCAGGGGGAAGCCGGAGAGTCGCAATTTTTTATATCAATGGAAGATGAGATTATGCAGCTTTTTGGCAGTGAGAAAATCATTGATGCGATGGAGAGCATAGACATAGCTGAAGATGAATACATATCGGGCCGTAGTTTGGATTTGGCCTTTAAAAAAGCCCAGGATTTTGTGGAAAGTCGGAACTATGATTCTAGAATTTATCTATATAAATATGATCGGGTGGTAAATTTTCAGCGCAATGAAGTATATAAATTAAGAGAACAGCTTTTAGAGAATGAGAATGCTTTTTCAGATTTTTTAAAAAGAACCGTGCCTGAGGTTTTGGACGAGATATTTTCCTGGCCAGATTCTGAATCAATAGAAAAAAAACTAAGCGAGGTTTTTAGCGTTAACGTCGGGGGCGGCGAACTTGAAGAGTTTTTGAAAGAGAAAAATTTTTACAAGAAAACACAAAAGCTCTTAGAGATAAAAAATAAGCTGGCTGGATATTTTACCGAGAAAGCATTTTTAATGCGCGAAGACAGGGAAGTTTGGCTAGCTGCTCAAAATTTGGTTTTAAATGTAATTGACAGCAACTGGAGCAATCAGCTGGAGCTGATGGATATTTTAAAAGAAGAAGCGAATCTTTTTTCTTACGCTTCTGAAGACCCGCTTTTGGACTACATCCGCGACAGTCGGGATTTGTTTGCGGAGATGGGAAAAAATATCCAAAGGCAGTTTTTACAGGCAATATTTTTACGGTTAAATCAGCAGGGAAAACTTTAGAGTTATCATAATTTCTAATTGACCTAATTATTCTAAATCAGGTATACTTTACGTATGCTGAGTAAAGAAGAGATAAAAAGAATTGCGGTTTTAGCTCGCATAGAGCTGAGCGAACAGGAAGTGGAAGGTCTTCAAAAAGACCTCTCTGCTGTTTTGGATTATGTTGAGGATTTAAAACAGGTAGACACTGAAGGACTTCAGGAGATTGCCCAGGTAACCGGTTTGGTTAATGTGCAAAGAATGGACGCGCCGGAAGAAACTCAAATCCGCGAGGAGATTTTTAGCCAAGCTCCGGAGATGAAAGATGGATATTTTAAGGTGAAAGCGATCTTATAAATTGTTCAAATTTCCCCGCCTGCCAAGAAAGTGGAGAGTTGAAAAGATAAAATAATTATAATCAATAATTCTATTAATTCAGTTGTCTTGGGCTGGCAGATAATTAACCTAAAATATATTATTGGGGATTTAGGAATTATTTAGAATAATTAGATATTAGGTTAATTAGAATAATTTTATGTCAGATTCTTTTGAATTTAAAACTTTAACAGAACTGCGGAATTTGCTGGATTCCAAGTCCATATCTTCTTTGGAATTGACCAAATATTTTTTGTCGCGCATAAAAAATTTGGATAAAGATTTAAATTCTTTTGTGACTGTTTCAGAAGAAGAGGCTTTGAAAAATGCCAAGGATGCGGACGAGTTTATAAATTCGCCTGGTGAAAATCCTTTTTTATGCGGTATTCCTTATGCTTCAAAAGATTTATTTTTGACCAAAGGCGTGCGCACCACTGCTTCTTCAAAAATATTGGATAACTATATACCGCCTTATGATGGAACTGTGACAAAAAAACTAAAAGATCAAAAGTCAGTTTTGCTGGGTAAAACCAATTTAGACGAATTTGCCCACGGCTCTTCTACTGAAACTTCAGCTTATGGGGTGTCAAAAAATCCTTGGGATAAAAATCGCATACCGGGAGGTTCTTCGGGTGGTTCTACTTCAGCTGTGGGAGGCGGACTTGCTCCTTGGGCAACAGCTACGGAAACAGGCGGCAGTATCCGTCAGCCGGCTTCTTTGTGCGGGCTTTCTGGCTGGAAGCCTACCTACGGGCGTGTTTCAAGATTTGGAGTCATAGCTATGGGTAGTTCTTTGGACTGTCCTGGCGCGGTTGCGCATACAGTTGAGGATTTGGCTCATTTGGCTGAAATAATGTCAGGACTGGACCCGAAGGATTCCACTACCGGACCGGTTGAGGTACCGCGCTTTTCCAAATCTTTAAACCAAAACATTAAAGGAAAAAAATTGGGTTTGCCCAAACAATATTTTGTAGATGGTATGGAGGAGGGTGTCAAGATAAGGGTTTTGGAAGCGGTTGATGAGCTTAAAAAACTTGGCGCTGAAATTGTTGAAGTTGACCTGCCGAACACCAGATACGGGTCTTTAGTTTATGCTATTATTTGTCCTTCGGAAGTTTCTTCAAATCTTGCGCGGTTTGATGGCATCCGCTATGGCCATAGCTCCAAGGAAGCGAAAAATCTTTTGGAAACCTATGAGAAATCCCGCGGAGAAGGTTTGGGTTTGGAGGCAAAGCGGAGGGTTTTAACAGGGACATATGTATTATCTGCCGGCTACTATGATGCGTATTATAAAAAAGCTCAAAAGGTCAGGGGGCTTATACTGCACGAATTTCAGGAAATTTTTAAGTCAGTTGACGCCCTGGTCTGCCCTTCTTCGCCAAATGTTGCGCCGAAAATCGGCACTGCCAAACAAAACCCGCTTTTTGGCTATATTGCCGACCAGCTGAACATCCCGTCCTCGCTTGCCGGCCTTCCTGCTTTGTCTGTTCCTTGCGGATTTTCTTCCCCGTCTGACGATGCTTCAGTACAGCTGCCTGTCGGCCTCCAGATCATCGGTCCTCAATGGGGAGAGCAGACAGTATTTGATATAGGTTATGCTTTTCAAAAAGTTACTGATTGGCATACCAAACATTCAACTCTTGCATAACTAGAGAATTTTTAATTTGCAATTTTAATGAATTTTCAATGAAAGAATTTACAGCTTCAACCGAATACAAACCCGTGATTGGGTTTGAGATACATATACAGCTTGCTACCAAATCTAAGATGTTTGGCGTGGCGCACAACAACCCGGACCAGACTGAGCCGAATATGGATATAGACGAAGTTAACACGGCGCAGCCCGGGACTTTGCCTGTGGCAAACAAAGAAGCTATAAGGATGACTACAATGGTGGGGCTTGCTTTAAACTGTCAGATAGATGAGTTTAGCAAGTTTGACAGAAAACACTATTTTTACCCCGACCTGCCGAAAGGTTATCAGATTTCTCAGTATGATCAACCCATTGCGAAAAACGGGTATTTGGACATAGAGGTGAATGGAAAAATAAAGAGGATTAACATCACCAGGGGGCACCTTGAAGAAGATGCCGGGAAAAACATTCACCCAGAAGGATTGCCTTACTCTTTGGTTGATTACAACAGGGCTGGGTCAGCGCTTTTGGAAATTGTGACTGAACCGGAGATAGAAAGCGGACAGGAAGCTTATGCGTTTTTAAGTGAGTTAAAAAATATCGTACGCTACTTGGGCGTGTCTTCCGCAGATATGGAAAAAGGAATTTTAAGGTGTGAGCCGAGCATTTCTGTGCGAAAACCTGGGGAAACCACTCTGCCAAAATATAAAGTGGAAGTAAAAAATATCAACTCTTTTCGCTTTGCCCAGGCTGCGATTGACTACGAAATCGCGCGGCAGACCGAGATTTTAAAAGACGGCGGAACGCCCAAGCAGGTTACTATGGGCTGGAACGAAAAGCTGGGAGTGACGGTTGAGCAGAGAAGCAAAGAAGAAGCAAACGACTACCGATATTTTCCGGAGCCGGATTTGCCGGTTTTACAATTTACCCAAGAGTATTTAGATGAGCTTAAAAGAAAAATGCCGGAACTGCCTGCTCAGAAAAGGCAAAGATTTTTAGAGGAATACGGTCTGCCTAAAGCGGATGTGGAAAATTTGGTTAATTGGAAAGAATTGGCGAATTATTTTGAGGAAGTGGTGAGTGAAATAGACGAATGGATCATTGTGGAAGGTCAATCGTTCGACCTCTCCCGCCCTGCGGGCACCCTCCCCACGCCTGGGGAGGGAAAAAGTGTTATTGCTTCGCAACTCTATAAAAGCGCTGTCAATTGGTGTTTGCAGGATTTTTCCGCGCTTTTAAACCAAAATCTGTGGAATCCTTCGGATTCTTCTGTAACCCCTGAAAATTTTGCTGAGCTTTTAGTAATGATCCAGAAAGGAAAAATTTCAACTTCTGCAGCCAAACAGGTGTTTAAAGTGATGTTTGAAAAAGGCGGAGAGCCGGACAATATAGTTTCCGACCTTGGCCTGGAGCAGGTTTCAGATACAGGAGCTATTGAATCCGCTTTGGATAAAGTCATTGCCGAAAACCAAAAAGCTGTTACGGACTACAGGGCAGGCCAACAAAAGTCTTTTGGTTTTTTGGTCGGCCAGGCAATGAAAGAGCTGAAAGGTAAAGGCAACCCGCAGATTATAAACGAAATTTTAAAGAAAAAACTTTCTTAGACAGTTATGTTAAATAGAAGAGAATTTCTAACAAGTTTACTTCCTGCTTTAGCTTTTAAATCTGAAGCAAAAGAAAAAAAGCAGGATCAGGTATGGAGCGAGGGCGTTGAAAGGATGAGTATTTTGTCGAAAACTGGGGAGGTTGAGATGAGTAATGTGTTTTTACACAAACCCGGCGAAAAGTCTAGTTGGAATCTGGAAACTATAGGTGGAGAAAGAGTGGTTTCTGCAAATAAAGCAGAATGGGAGTTTATTCGCGAAAAAATCCAAAATGGATATTTAGTCATTACCGGTCATACTCATACAAGTCAAAGTGTTGAATCCGATGTGTTAAAGCTGACCAAGCAGAATAAAAAACCGGATATGGTTAAGCTTATTTCACCACCCAGTGTGCAAGGGCTGCTCGATATGGAAGCTTCAGGTGATTTTATTTATGCTTTTGACCAAGCAATGAATATAAAAAGTTATGGACTTCCTTCTGAGTATGTGCTAAATGCGGTTTATGATCCAGCAGGGGTTTGGGTTTTTAAGGTTGATGCTGATACGAATTTTGTTCAAGATTTACATAGTATTTTAAAGCGAGAACAAGAGTTAAAAGTGAACAATAAGTTAACAGGCGAATCAGTTAGCGCTTTGGCCTTGGAAAAAAAACAGCTGAGAAAAAAATATAGTCTCAATCTGGAAAGAGTAGCAAGCGCTTATAGAGAAATTTTAGAAGAGAATGTATTAAGTGTTCGTCACGCGCATTCCAATATGTTTGAAGTTTCCCAAAAAGCAAACCAGGTTTGTGGTGTTTTGGGAAATTTGGGCATCTCTATGAAGTATTATCAGTATCCGGATGCTGTCAAAATAGCGCCTTTGGAGATAGCAAAAGAATTTAGAATAAAATTCTAAAAAAAGTGCCGCCCGGGAAATTCGCCAACAGGCGAATCATCCGGGCGGTTTTGTTGTCAGGGGTCACCGTATTTGCCCATCAAGATGTCGGAAACGACTTGAGCGAAGGCCTCATCGGTCGTCACTCCATTTAGCTGGGCTTGTTTGAAGGCCGTTAGTGAATAATCGATGATTGGGTTCCTGTCCGGGGCTTTTTCCCAGATCATAACCCCGTCTTTCATTTTGCAGATAGAAATCACTTGGGACCCGTCACGTGTGACGTAAGGCATGCACACTCCTTTCAAAAAGGAGTATATATATATATATATCAGTTATTTTTTGCAAATAAAAAGAAGGGCACCCTCTTGCATTGCAAGAGGGTGCCCTTCTGGTGTATTAATTATTTTTCGGATTGATGTTTTTGGGTTTAGCGTCGTTATTTTCTGGCTTTGTATCCGGGTGCAAATTTCTTAGACCAAAGGTTTCTTCGGTTAAACCAAGCCCTCCGCATTGAGCTGGGTCTTCTCTTAGTGGATTGAAGTCAATTTCGTATTTTGGTTTTGGTATAAGTTAATGAATAAATTTTTTTATTAATTTTTCCGCTGTTTTTATGTTTGGTTTGATCCAGTGGATTTCCTGATTTTTTTTCCACCAGGTAAGCTGGCGTTTGGAGTAGTGTTTGATTGCGTAGGATAGTTCGGTTTGCGCGATATTCCACACCCTTCTAACCTCCCGCCTCAAGGGGGAGGAAATGTTTATATCGGGGTATTGTTGTAAAAATTTTGCAATGTACCGGTATTCCAGACCGAATTGTTCTAATCTTTTCCAAGATAGCGCGGAACGGCGCGGAATTTTACGCGGAACGGCGCGGAAACCTTTATGCAGATTTTGTACTTCTTGGATCATTCCATCTTTTATTCTTTGTTTCAATCTTTTGTCGATTTTTTCATACAAAGTTTTTTGCGGCAAGATTGTGCCGATCCAGAGCGTATCATATTTGCTGAGTACTGATGACTGAGCACTGATGACTGGGACAGGTTTACCTGTTGTGGCGATTATTTCTAAAGCGCGTATTAGTCTTCGTCTGTTATATCTGTCTATGGTTTTTGCGCGCTCTGGGTCCAAGCGAACTATTCGTGCGAATAGTTCCTCAGTGGATAGTTTTTCTAGTTCTTTGCGGAGCTTCGGGTTGGGTTTTACTTCGGGTATGCTTTGGTTAAAAACCACGGCGTCTATATAGTGCATACTCCCGCCGCAAAGTATTGGCAGTTTTCCGCGTTTTAAAATATCAGTTATAGCTTTGTCCGCGGCTTTTTTAAACCGCGAAACAGAATATTGGCGTTTTGGCGAGACAAAGTCTATGAGGTGGTGGGGGATGGATTTATAGTAAAATTGAAAATTTAATGATTTAAAGATTAAAGATTTTGGATTTTGAACCTTTTTCCAAACGCCAGGAACTTTTCCTGTGCCTAGGTTTAGGCCGCGGTAAATCTGCCGGCTATCGCAGGAGATTATTTCGCCGTTAAATTTTTTTGCTAAGGCTACTGCCAACTCGCTTTTACCTGAAGCTGTGGGGCCGACAATAATAATTATCTTATTCATTATGACCGATCTGTATTAAAAATCTTTTATAAATATATTATTTTACAATTAATTTTTTTCCAGCGTGCGGGTTTTTTAACTTTAAAGACGCTCCCGAAAGTTTCATTTTTGGGCGTTTTTTAATTTCCCGCCTTTTGGCTTTTGTCGGGTATTCGTCAAAGATTTTTTTTCTCATAAAATGTCAAAAAAGAAATATCAATTTTAGGTATGATATAATTATATTGCAAGATAAATAAATATACAAAGATGAAAAATAAAATTTTCCCGTTGATATTAGTCCTTATTTTAGGCGGTGTGGCGAGCTATTTTTGGTATGATTCCAAGGAGAGAACAGTTTTGGCGCCAATACTGCCTGAAAAAAATAATTTGGAAAAAACACAGCAAGATTTAAGCCAGGGTCAAAAGCCTGAGCAGACAGAAAAACCGGTCGTAACATCTACACCAAAGCCTACCTTAGCACCTTCTCAAAGCTCAGGGGTGTTTTCCAGCGGTGAAGAGGTGGATGCGCCAGATATTTTGGTTTTAGAAAGCATTTTTGACGGCAGTAGTTTTAGTCCAAAAATTCTTGACATCAAAGCCGGGGATATAATCATTTTCAGAAATACTTCTAAAGTTCCTTTAAAAATAAAATCTATTGACTCAAGTTACTTAGAGTTTGATTCGGGCCAGGATATTTTACCCGGAGCAAAGTTTCAGTTTAAGTTTGAAAAAACCGGCTCGTGGCAATATTCGGATGAAAGATACCCGGATGCTGTAGGCCGGGTAAATGTAAAATAAGTAAATCCCGTCCTTTTCTTGAAAGGACGGGATTTTGTATTTGGCTGAAAAAATGCTATAATAAAGTGGTAAAATTAAGATTTTTTCTTGAATATCAACTGGAAAACTTTTGGACACAGCCAAATAAAAAATCTGTTAGCTAAACAGCTTGAACACCAAAGGGTTCAAGGGGCTTATTTGTTTTTGGGCATTCCCGGAGTGGGTAAAAAAACTTTGGCTCTGGAGTTTTGTGAAAAAATATTGAAGACCGAGAATTTATCCACTCACCCGGATTTTTTTCTTTTTGACAAAGGTGAAGAAGAGATTTCCGTTGAAAGTTTAAGGGAATTTTCCGATAAGTTTTTTTTAAGTCCCGTCATGGGAGGGTATAAAACCGTAGTTATAAACAACATTCATAATTTAAATACTTTTAGCGCTAATTCTCTTCTCAAAACACTCGAAGAGCCGGCAAAAAATACTGTTATCATTATGCTGTCTGAAAAACCACCTCTTCCAACAATACTTTCCCGCAGCCAGATTTTTCGCTTCGGGAGGCTTTCCAGGCTTGAGGTGGATAATTGGCTTGCCTCATATAAGAACAATATTCCCGCCAATTTGATTAGCTGGGGGCGTGGCCAGGTTGGTTTTTTATACCAAGCTATCAAGGCCGGCCATGCTGAAATTTTAGCTGAATGGCAGGCGGAAAGAATAGAAATCCTTTCAGAAAAACCGGGTGTAAGGCTTAGGTTAATACCTAAATTTTCAGAAATGGAACTTGGAACAATGCTGGAATATGTGGATTTTTGGACAACTTTAGAATTGGACGAACTTGCGGAAAATCCAAACAATTTTTTTCGCCTCAGACTGTTGCAGGAGCTTCGTAATAAATTGGCATTCAACGGTTTTAACAAAAAATTGCTTTTTCAGCAATTTTTATTGGAACTTAAATAAAAATTATGTTTAAAAAAAGAAAAAAAATATTTTTGTTGTTTGTTTTGCTCTTGCTTTCGGCATCGTGCAATCCTTTTGCCAAAAACCAGCAGGCGGGAATTTATAAAACTTCAAACGGGGGAACGGATTGGCAGGCGGTTAACGCGCTTAAAACCGGAGGCAGTATCAGCCTGGCTCGGGTTACCAAGATGTATTTTGATCCAAAAAATCACGAGACAGTTTTTGCCGGCACGCATAACCAAGGACTTTTGCGATCCACGGATTTTGGAGTTTCCTGGGAAAAGATTTTGTCAAAAATTTTGGTTTTTGATGTGGCTATTGATCCCAATAAAAATAGCACAATTTATGCAGCTGGTACTTATAACGGATTTGGAAAAATTTTAAAAACTGAAGATAGCGGAAAAAGCTGGGTGGAAGTATATAACGAACAGGGGTCAGAGAATCCGGTCAGGGCTTTAGTTTTAGATACTGGCAATCCGATGGTTATATATGCGGGTACCACGGCAGGCAACGTGGTAAAGTCAGTAGATGCTGGAAAAAGCTGGAAGCTGTTATATAGTTTTAATGACAGGGTGCAAAAAATTGGATTTCAAAATAACAGAGTTTATGTGTTAACCAGGAGCAAAGGTCTTTTCGCCGCATCCTCTTCTTCTGTTGAAGTTTTTACAAATTTAACCGAGAAACTGACAACTTTGTATGATTCTCAAAATTTTGGTTTTAATCAAGCCCAGGTTGGAACTTTTAACCAGTTTTTTGTAGACGAAGCCTCGGGAAACCTGATATATTTAACTACTGACAAGGGTTTGCATAAATCTGTGGATTTTGGACAAAATTGGCAGTTTATGCCTTTACCCATAAAACAGGGTGACAGCTTTGCCAGGGCAATCGCCATTTCAAAAAATAGCAGTAATATTGTTTATGTTAGTGTAGGAACCACGGTCTACAAATCAACAGACGGGGGTCAAAGTTTTCAAACCCAGGGCCTTCAGGCTGGCGGGTACATAAATTACATTTTAGTAGATCCGCAATACCCTCAGATTGCTTTTGCCGGAATATATTATGATCAATAATTAAATTTTTAATTTATGACAGATTCAGTTATAAGTTCGCATAAGCCGAATTTTGAAAAAGTTTTAGAACACTATATGCACGACCTGTCTTCGGTTAGGACGGGGAGGGCTAACCCCGCTCTTTTAAATACCGTCACAGTTGAAAGTTATGGTTCAAAACTTCCTCTAGAACACGTAGCTTCGGTTACAGTTTCAGACGCAAAAACTTTGACTATAAGTCCGTGGGACAAAGGCCAGCTCCAGGCCATAGAAAAAGGCATCCAGCTTGCAAACCTCGGGTTTAACCCGTCAAATGACGGCATAGTTATCCGCATTAACCTTCCGCCAATGAGCGAGGAGCGCAGGAAGGAAATGGTTAAAATGGTGGGGCAATTGGCTGAAAAAGCGAAAATTGGCGTAAGGAACGTACGGGAAGACGCGATGAAAGAAATGAAAAAAGCCGAAGCAGACGGAAAAATTTCTAAGGACGAACTGACTGGCGGACAGAAAAAACTCCAGGAAGTGGTAGACAAATACAACGAAGAGATAAAAAAACACGCAGAGAGCAAGGAAAAAGAAGTACTCACAGTTTAAATTGACCTAAGTATTCTAATTTCTAATTGCCCTAAATATTTATTAATCAGATTGGGATTTATTTAGAATAATTAGAACAATTAAAGAATTAGAAATTTGCAAATTAAATTAACAGAAATATTTAAATGTTTTTTACCATAATAATATTTATAGCTATATTAGGTTTACTTGTACTGGTTCACGAGTTTGGGCATTTTATAGTGGCTAAAAAGTCGGGGATGGTGGTACACGAGTTTGGGTTTGGGTTTCCACCCCGCCTGTTCGGATTTTATAAGAGTCAGGGCAAGTGGAAATTAATATTTGGACATTCAAAGATTAAAACAGAAAATAATACAGAACAGGCGGGGCAAGCCCCTTTAGAATCTACCATATACTCTATAAATCTTTTGCCACTTGGGGGTTTTGTGAAGATAATGGGGGAAAACAACGACGAAGCCAGTGACCCAAGGTCTTTTGTAAACCGCCCTTTTTGGCCCAGGTTTTTTACTCTAGTGGCCGGGGTGGTTATGAATGTAGTTTTAGCTTGGTTTTTAATCTCAATTGGATATATAATTGGTCTTCCTGCCGGGGTGCAGGATATTGCGGATTTGCCTCAAAATGCCCAGTTTAAGGAAGTCAGCTTAAAGATCAGTCAGGTGCAGGAAAATTCCCCGGCTTTTCAGGCTGGGCTCAACGCGCTTGACCAGGTGGTTTCAGTTGATGGAAAAAATTTCACCAAGCCATCAGATCTGAGAAACTATATTTTGGAAAACAAAGGCAGAGAATTTGCTTTTCAGATAAAAAGGCAGGAGGAAAATCTGGAGTTAAAAGTTAAATCCAGAAGCGAGTATGGTCCCAACGAAGGCCCAACCGGCATTGGTTTGGATTTGGTGGGAAAACTTTCCTATTCTCCTTCGGTTGCGTTTATAGAAGGATTTAAAACCACGGGAGCTCAATTGGTAAATATCACTCAGGGTTTTTACCAGCTAGTTTCCTCCAAAGCCGGACTTTCAGGGCTAGGTGGGCCGGTTAAAATAGCTAAGATTACTGGTCAGGTGGCGGATTTGGGTTTTTCGTATTTAATCCAGTTTGCGTCGTTTTTATCTTTAAATTTAGCTTTTTTAAACATTTTGCCCTTCCCAGCTTTGGACGGCGGCAGGATTTTGTTTTTAATTGTTGAAAAAATCCGTGGGCAAAAAAATAACCAAAAGTTTGAACAATGGGCCAACACCGCAGGTTTTGCCTTGTTGCTACTTTTGATGCTTTTAGTCACTATTAAAGATATTAGGGGAATATAACGAAAATTGCTTGGCTCCTTAGATTATTTCTGTTTTATGGTTCAAGATCAAAAAAATTACGCTTTTATTGACAGTCAAAATTTGAATCTGGGCGTGAGAAGCCAAGGTTGGGTTTTAGATTTTACAAGATTTAGGATTTTTTTAAGGGACAAATATAAAATAGAAAAGGCTTTTTTATTTATTGGTTTTATCCCTGAAAATCAATCCTTATACACTGAGCTTCAAAAGGCAGGTTACATTTGTATTTTTAAGCCAACTTTGGAAATTAAGCAAAATCATAAAGTTAAAGTAAAGGGTAATGTAGACGCAGAGTTAGTTTTGCACACAATGATTGAATATAAAAATTATGAAAAGGCCGTTATTGTTTCAGGAGATGGTGACTTTCATTGTCTCATTGAGTTTTTGATGGTTCAAAATAAGCTTTTAAAAATTATTGTTCCTAATAATAAATATTCAAGTTTGTTAAAAAAATTTAGTTTATATATAGCTAATATTTCGCTTTTTAGAAAAAAAGTTGAAAATAAAAAGAACGGCATTCCCGCGGGATAAACCCTTTGGTAGTCCGTTCATCGTGATACATAAATCATATCAAATTTAAACATTTTGTCAAGTAAACTCTATGCGCCAATCTAAATATTTTTTAAAGACATCTAAAAATAAACCGGCTGAGGATTTGTCCATTAACGCTGTGTTTTTAGAACAGGGCGGTTTTGTGCAAAAAGTTATGGCCGGGGTGTATTCCTACCTGCCTTTGGGAATGAGAATTTTAAGGAAAATTGAAAATATTGTCAGGGAAGAAATGGATGCTATCGGCGGACAAGAGGTGTTTATGCCTTCGCTTCACCCCAAAGCCAATTGGGAAACCACTGACAGGTGGAAAAATATGGATGTGCTTTTTAAGATAAAATCACAGCATAACTATGAGTACGCCTTGGGTCCGACCCACGAAGAAATAGTCACCCCAATGGCATTGCCTATTATAAATAGTTACAAAGACTTGCCTTTAGCGGTATATCAGATACAGACGAAATTTCGCGATGAAGCTCGGGCCAAATCCGGGTTATTGCGGGGGAGGGAATTCAGGATGAAGGATTTATATAGTTTTCATTCGGATTCAAAAGATTTGGCAAGCTATTATGAAAATATGGCTGTGCCGGCTTATAAAAATATTTTTAAAAGGCTCGGGCTTGACGCGATATATACTGAAGCGTCGGGCGGGACTTTTAGCAAGTTTTCCCATGAATTTCAGGTGGCGATTCCAAGCGGCGAAGATACTATTTATATTTGTGAAAAATGCGAGATGGGAAAAAATAAAGAAGTTTTTTCCGAAGGTGTTGATTGCACGATTTGCGGCAAAACCGCCTGGCAGGAAGTTTCGGCTTCAGAAGTCGGAAATATTTTTAAGCTGGAAACAAAATTTTCTTCCGCGTTTAACTTAAATTATACTGACAAAGACGGGGAGAAAAAACCGGTTGTTATGGGCTGCTATGGCATTGGCACTTCAAGGCTGATGGGCGTGTTGGTAGAAAAACATAATGATGAAAAAGGAATTATATGGCCGGAGGCGGTGGCTCCATTTAGGGTTCATTTAATAGCGCTTAAAGGCGCGGAAAACAAGGCTGACGAGCTTTACGCGTCTTTGACTTCCGCCGGGGTTGAGGTATTATATGACGACAGGGACATAAGCGCGGGGGCGAAGTTTGCGGATGCGGATTTAATAGGTATTCCTTATAGGGTGGTGGTTTCGGCCAAAACTTTAGAAAAAGAATCTGTAGAGGTAAAAAAGCGAAGTGAAAGTGAAGCGAATTTGGTAAAGATTGGTGATTTATTGAATTTTTTTAATTAAATTTTCAATTTTCAATTTTTTCCGCAATGCGGAATCTGGTTTTACCGGACAATTTTCAGTAAATAATTTAAATATATATTTAAAAATTTGTTGGAAATTGTAAAATTGTAAAATTGTAAAATTGTTTAGGGACTGAATTGTTTTTTGACAAATTTTACCAAAAATTTTCCAAGGATATCGGGATTGACCTTGGCACGGCAAATACCCTCGTCTATGTAAAAGGCAAGGGGATTGTTATCAATGAGCCCTCAGTAGTTGCAATCAACCAGAGAACTAAGCAGATTTTAGCCATTGGCACCGAAGCTCGCAAAATGGTGGGTCGCACGCCTCCGCATATTGTCGCTACACGCCCTCTGGTTGACGGGGTGATTTCGGATTTTGAAGTTACCGAAGCAATGCTCCGGTATTTTATAGACAAAGTCCACAGCCAGGTTTATCCTTTTTTACGCCGCCCACGGGTTGTGATCGGTATTCCGTCAGGAGTTACTGAAGTTGAGAAGAGGGCGGTAGTAGATGCCGCTATAAACGCCGGCGCCAGCCAAGCGTTTTTGATTGAAGAGCCTATGGCTGCCGCCATAGGCGCTCGTTTGCCTGTCCAGGATGCTACGGGAAGTATGATTGTGGATATAGGTGGCGGAACCACCGAGATAGCGGTTTTGTCTTTGGGCGGCGTGGTGCTGTCCCGGTCTTTGCGCATTGCCGGAGACGAAATGAACGGCAATATTATCAATTTCGCCAGGGAGCATTCCAATTTGCTTTTGGGAGTCAGAACAGCCGAGGCTGTAAAAATAGAAATTGGCAGCGCTTACCAGCTTGAAAAACCTTTGTATACCACGATGCGCGGCAGGGATTTGGTTTCTGGGCTGCCCAAAGAGGTGAATATATCTGATACGCAGGTTAGGGAAGCCTTATCTTCCAGTTTGAGGTCAATAGTAAGCAATATCAAAAGCGTGATTGAAGAAATTCCTCCGGAGTTGATTTCCGATATTATGCATCGGGGTATTATTTTGGCCGGAGGCGGAGCTTTGCTTAGAGGGCTTAGTACTTTAATTCAGGAGGCTACTGGGATGCCTGTTTCCGTTGCTGAGGATCCTTTGACAGCGGTTGCGAGAGGAACCGGGGTTGTGGTTGAGGATTTGGAGAATCTTAAAGATGTTTTGGTTCCTGCGGAATTCGGAAAAATTCCCAGATAATCAGATGTCAGAAGATGTAAGATACTTAAAGTATACCTAGAGTTTTAAATTGAGTAGTTTATGAAATTTTTTCCCAATAAGACGATAAGCTGGTTTTTTGTCGCATTTTTTTTTATAACAGTTTTATTTGGTTTAGAAACAGTAGGGCGGCTAAACAACGTAAGGGCGGTATTTTTACATATCCCGCAGCCTATTATTAGAGTGTTTTCTTCCATAATTTCGCCTGTGCATAGTTTTTTTACCACAGCCTTCAGGCTAAAAGCTCTTGTGAAGGAAAATGCAATTTTAGAGAGCGAAATGTTTAGACTTGAGCAAGAAACTGCAAGACTTAAAAGTCAGGAGCGCGAAAATGAAACCTTGCGTAAAGAATTGGGATTTGTTCAGGTGAGTAAGTTGAATTTGCAGCCGTGCTCCGTGTTGTCTGAAAATATTTTTAAGATCTCGGATACAATCCTGTTAGATTGCGGCTCAGAACAGGGCGTAACAGAAGGTCAAGCGGTCATTTCTCAGGGGTATTTGGCTGGCAAAGTTGTTTATGTGTCGCAGAGAACCAGTACTGTTATTTTAACCACTGCTTCGGCTTTTTTGGTAGATGCCAAGACGAGCGATAGCGGAACACCGGCGGTTGTCAGAGGGTCTTTTGGGTCAGGGATGTTTGTTGATCAGCTTCCGCAAGATTTACAAGTACAGAAAGGTTGGATGGTTGTTACAGCTGGTATAAACCAAAAAATTCCCAAGGATATTTTAATTGGCAAGGTAAACGAAATTACCTCCACAAATAACGCTCTATTTAAAAAAGCCACGCTTATCTCGCCAATAAATTTCGGCATGTTAAGATTTGTTTTTGTAGTGAAATAATATTCATTTAATGAAATATTTGATATTTTTGCTCGGCATAATTTTTTTGGTCTCCATCAATATGGGTTTTTTTTCGTACTTAAGAATATATTTGACACTACCAAATTTGTTGCTGATGTCAGCAATAGTTTTTCCTATGTTAAGCCAGAAAGATGATTTTATTTTTTTTGCTTTTTTTTGCGGTTTGTTTGCGGATTTTTTTTACAGCATATATTTTGGTCCTTTTGCAGCAGCGTTTTTAATAGCCGCATTTTTTATCAGGTTTGTTTCTGAAAAATTTGTTTCTCCGCTTTCCGGCATTAAGACATATCTGACATTGTTTGTTGCGGGCGTCTTTTTTACCCATATATTGATTTATATTTTTCAAAATTTAATAGAAAGTTTGGGACGTCCTCTATACACAGTGCCTATGCGTGAAAGTTTATTTATGTTGATGGGTGAGCTGTTATGGGGTATAATTCTGTTGCCGGCTGTATGGAAATTCCTGAAGTATTTGATTGAAATCAATGAAAAATTTTTTTCAAAAAGAAAAGTTTTTTAAACTATGCAAAATCCTTTTGAAACAAAAAATTTTATTGACAGTAAAAAAAAATCCGGTTTTTTAGAGTGGGAAGAATCTGCTGTAGATAAAGAATCAGGCGTGGAAGAGCTGTTAGACCAGCAGCGTGAAAGTCCAAAATTGGGCTGGTTAAAATTTTTTTTGTTTTTTTGTTTTTTTATCCTTGGCTACCGTATTTTTAGCCTGCAGATTTTAGGTTATGAAAATTTTAGCAAGCTGTCGGAAAATAACAGAACCAGAAAATTTCCGTTAATTGCGCCACGGGGTTTGATTTATGATATAAATGGGCAAATTATTGCTCAAAATTCTGCTAGCTTTTCATTGGTGGCTGTGCCATTTGATTTGCCAAAGAATCAAATTGATTTGGAATTGGAAGTAAAAAGCCTTTCAGCTTTGTTTTCTTTAGACGCGGACAAAATTTTAAATATTTTGATACGCAATAAGCAGGGAGGCCTTACCCCGGTGGTGGTAAAGAGGGGACTTAGCGCCGAAGAAAGTATTTTATTTCAAACTTATTTTGCAGATTTTCCGGGTTTTTCCATACAAAAAAATCCAACCAGGCTGTATCCGCAAAAAGATTTATTTTCACACATTTTGGGTTATACCGGTCTGATTTCAAAAACCGAAAAAAATGCTGAAATCTATAAAAATTATGATGATATTGATATTGTTGGCAAGAGCGGAGTGGAAAAACAGTATGAAGAGTATTTGCACGGTGAAAATGGGCAGAGCCTGATTGAGGTTGATGCTTCGGGCAAGCTAATAAATATCATCGGTGAAGATGAAGCTAAGCCGGGTTATAACGCCATATTGAATATTGATTTAGAATTGCAGAAGAAATTTTATGACAGTTTAAAAAATTCAAGACCCTCTGGAAGCATTAAGGCGGCGGCAGTGGCTTTAAATCCAAAAAATGGGAATATTCTGGCCTTGGTCAGTTTGCCAGGTTATGATAACAATATTTTTTCCGGCGGGCTTTCTGACGAAGAATATTCAATTTTGTTTGATGATGCAAATTTGCCATTGTTTAACCGGGTTATTGCCGGAACATATCCGCCAGGTTCTACAGTAAAGCCCGGAGTGGGCGCTGCCGCCTTGCAGGAAAAAATAGCAACGCCGGATACGGTAATCGTAGATAAAGGCGTTTTGGTTGTTCCTAATCAATTTAACCCCTCTCTTGCTTATAATTTTTACGGATGGAAACGTTCGGGTTTGGGACCTATGAATTTAGCTTCCGCCATAGCTGAAAGCAGTGATATATATTTTTATACCATAGCGGGCGGGTATCCGAATACCGGTATTTCCGGGCTGGGCGCAGAAAAGCTTTCTGCATACTTAAAAAAATTCGGTTTTGGTTCAATAACCGGGATCGATATTCCAGGAGAAAAGCCAGGCTTAGTTCCAGATCCCGAGTGGAAAGCCGAGTATTTTAAAAATGACGATATTTTGAGCAAGTGGTACTTGGGAAACACATATCATTTGGGTATTGGTCAGGGGGATATGCTTGCCACGCCTCTTCAAGTGGCGAATTTAACCGCAGTTTTTGCCAACAATGGAAAAACTTTTAAACCTAATATTCTAAATAAAATCGTTGATGAAAAAGGAAAATTAATTTTTCAGCCAAAGCCAGAAGTTTTAATTTCAAATTTTGTTGATCAGCAGAATATTCGGGAAATTCAAAAAGGAATGAGGCAAACAGTGTTGTCCGGTTCAGCTGTTCAGTTAAAGGATTTGCCAATTAGCGCGGCTGGAAAAACGGGAACATCCCAATTTGACGGAGCAGATTTGAAAAAAACTCATGCTTGGTTTACAGCTTACGCTCCGTATGAAGATCCTCAGATTGTGCTGGCAATTTTGGTTGAGGCGGGTGGAGAGGGTCATTCGGTTGCGGTGCCTGTTGCCAAAGAGGTGTTAAAATGGTGGTCGGAAAACAGGTTAAAAAATTAATCGACGTCTCGTATGCAAAATAGAACACATAAAATAAATAAATTATTTTTTGACGGCCTAATAAATTGGGCGAGTTTTTGTTTAAACAAAGTTTTTATTTATCTTGGGTTGAAAAAAGAAAAAAATTTTTGGGGTGTCGTTTATGATAGTCAAACCAAGCAGCCAATTGATCCTGCTGTAGTGAAGATTGTCAGGGCCGGCACAAATATGGAAGTTCAGACCGGTATTACGGATTTGGGAGGACGTTACGGTTTTTTAGTCGGACCTGGCAAATATAAAATAATAGCAAAAAAACAAAATTATTTGTTTCCGACAGAAATGTTGAAAGGCAGCGATGATGGGATTTATAAACATATTTATAAAGGAGAGTTTTTTGAAGTAAAAGGGGGGAGTGAGGTGGTGGCTCCCAATATTCCGATGGATTCGATTAATACAGATTGGAATCAGGAGGCGAAAAAAAAATATTTTAAAGCCTATCCTTATGTCAGGTATTCTATTTTGTATTTGGCGAGCTGGGTGTACCGGTCGTTGTTTGTTATAAGTGTATTATTTATAAGCCGGGATTTTTTTCCTGATTTAACGATTCAAAAAAATATTTGGACATATATTTTTATCATCTTTCTATTGTTATGGTTATTTTCAAAAATTATCCCTGATATTCGTCTTTACGGTCAAATTTTAGATAAGAAAACCAAATCAGCGGTTTCTGGATTGTATTTAGAAGTGCACAGTCCACTTTTCCAGAGTGTTGTTTTTGGAAAAACCCAAACCAATGAAGATGGTAAATTTTTTTTGCGCGCCAGTCCTGGCAGCTACCGATTGCTTTTTTTTGACAATCCTTCTGAAAAACAAAGAAAAATTTTAGGCGCAGTTGACTTAAAGATCGGCGGAAATGGGTTGTTAAATAAAAAATTTACAATTGATTTGACATAACTTGAGGTTTGTTGTCAAATTTGCTGTGGATAGCTAGTATTGTAATAACTGATAAAAACTAATATACTAATAAAGCATTCAGATTTAATAATCCAATCAAATGTATGGATAGATCAACAAAAAAAATATTAGTTGTAGAAGATGACGGGCTTTTACAGAAAATACTCACAGACAAGCTTAGGCTTTTAAATTATCAGGTTTTTGCCGCAAGCGACGGCAGGGAAGCGCTTAAAATTGTGGAGGAGCAAAAACCGGATTTATTGCTTTTAGATTTATTGCTTCCTGAAATAGACGGATACAGGGTTCTTGAAAATATCCGTAAAAATACCGATAAACAAATTGCTGAAACTTTAGTGATAGTGCTTTCAAACCTGTGGAGCGATCGCGACATTTTAAGCGCTCAAGCTTTAAAAATTGACGCTTATTTTGTGAAAACAACAGTGGACTTGGACGAGGTTTTTTCCCAGGTGGAAAAGTCGTTATTGGCCAAAGAAGGGTTGGAATCATAAAATACCGGCTTTTATAACCGGGTTTGACACTGTCAACGGCTAGTGTTATAATAGTATTATTAAAAGGCCGAACAAGGCCTTTTAAAAAAGGCGAAAAAATATGATACAATTTTTTTCCGAAGTAAAAAATGAGCTTTTAAAAGTTGTTTGGCCGACTAAAAGCCAGACTGTTAGCTATACTTTAGCTATCATTTTTTTAAGTTTGTTTGTAGCAGGTTTTTTAGGTCTGGCTGATTTTGGCCTGATCCGATTGTTCCAGGCTATAATATAAATATGCTACCTCCCGGGCATATTGCGGCAGGGGCGCTTTTGGGGTATGGGGTTTCGTTTTTATTTCCCAACCTTTCTCCCGAAATCCGGAATCAATTGCCATTGCTTGGAGCATTTTGGGGTTTTGTTCCGGATTTAGATGAGTTTTGGATTTTTTTAAAAAACAAGAATTTTTTAGTTGTCAACAATCCCCAGAGGAATCATCGTAAGTACTTTAGCCACGCTCCTTTTTTATGGGTTTATGTTGCGGTTTTGGTTTTTTTATCCTTCCCGACCGAAAATGGCAAGATACAGGCAATGATGATTTTAGGCGGCAGCTGGACGCATTTTTTTCTTGACTCGTTTGATTACGGCATAATGTGGCTCTGGCCTTTTTCGGAAAAACTTTATTCATTTAGAACTCCTGGGCGAGAGTTTGTAATCACAGAAAAAAAGTTTTTAAGACACACGGGAGAATTTCTGAAGTTATATAGTAAAACTTTTACCTTTTATATGGAAATATTTATTTTATTTATTGCTTTAATAATTTACATTTAATCTAAATCTTTTTATGAGCAGACAGCAAGTTACAGGCGAAAGGCATTGGTATGTGCTTCATACTTATAGCGGATATGAAGACGCGGTGGCAGGAGCCCTGCACCAGCGCATAGAGTCTTTGGGTATGCAGGATAGCATTTTCGGCGTGCTTGTGCCTAAAGAAAAAAAGATTAAAATCAAGGAAGGCAAGAGAACCACAGTGGAAGAAAAGATTTTTCCCGGCTATGTGCTGGTGGATATGATTGTGACGGACGATTCCTGGTATGTAGTCAGAAATACGCCCAATGTGACGGGTTTTGTGGGCTCTGGAACCATCCCCACGCCTATTGCCCAGGAAGAATGGGATTACCTCAGTAAACGTATGGGTCAGGATGAGCCGAAGTTTAAAGTTGACTTCTCAGTTAACGAGCTGGTTAAGATCAACGATGGACCGTTTAAGGATTATGAGGGTAAAATCAGCAACGTAGACGAAGCCCACGGAAAAGTAAAGGTTATGGTCACAATTTTCGGCCGCGAAACCCCGGTTGAACTGGACTTTTTGCAAGTAAAGAAAATGTAACTACGAATGCTTTATATTTCGGTTATAAAAGATTCATTATGAACGACGAAGAAAAATCAGAACAATATTTGAAGGATTTAAAGGATTGGCAAAATAATATGAATTCTCCCGGAGCCTACTTAGGGGGGAATATGCCGCCTTTGGTAAAGTATGGAAATAGAAGACTGTTAAAGCCGTGGGCATATTTTGGTCTGGCACTCATAACCCTTTTGATAATTTTAAGCGCTTATAATTTTTTTAAATAATAATTTTATTTTATATTCACTTCCTGCGCTTCTCGGGTTGTGAACAAGAATAAAATTAATTGGTTTTTCAACCTCTCTGCCCTTTGGGCATCTCTCCAAGTCTTGGAGAGAAAAATAAGGAAATGCTATGGCTAAAAAAGTAAAAATTGAACTTAAACTGACCTTGCCGGCTGGCAAGGCAACCCCGGCTCCGCCGGTTGGAACCGCGCTGGGTCCCCACGGCGTCAATATCGCTTTGTTTGTAAAGGAATTTAACGACCGCACAGCTCCGATGGGCGACCTGATGATTCCCGCGGTTTTAACAATCTTTGAAGACAGGACTTTCAGTTTTATATTGAAAACTCCTCCGGCTTCAAACCTAATAATGAAAGCTATCGGCCTTCAGAAAGGCTCAGCGAATCCGCTTTTAAACAAAGTAGGAAAGCTAACAGCTAAACAGGTTACTGAAATTGCCGAAAAGAAAATGCCTGACCTGAATGCCAACGACATCAAAGCCGCAGAAAAGATCATCCGTGGTACTGCCAGAAGTATGGGTGTGGAAGTAATAGATTAATGCAAAATGCAAAACTCAAAATGTAAAATTAAAGAGTCCGCCCAAGGCGGACACAAAAATTTTAACTTTTGAATTTTAATTTTTAAACTTATCTCACATGTGGATTTACCTTTTAGCATTTATTCTTTTCTTCATTGTTCTTCCCGGCCTTAGGGTTGTTCAGCAGTACGAAAAAGGCGTGGTGTTTCGTTTGGGTAAGATTGTCGGGCTTAAAGAGCCGGGCCTTGCTTGGATTGTCCCATACATCTCCTGGGTTAAAAAAGTTGATTTAAGAACCATTACTCTGCCAATCCCGCCGCAGAAAATCATTACCAAAGACAATGTTTCGGTGGATGTTTCGGCAGTTGCTTATTACCAGGTTATTGACTCGGTAAAAAGTATAGTAGCTATAGAAAATGTAATGTCTGCCATCAATCAAATTGCCCAAACAACTGTCAGAAATATAGTTGGCAGGTTTCAGCTGGACGAAATTTTGTCAGAAAGAGACAGAATCAACCAGGAAATTCGTGGCGTTTTGGACCAACATACCGAAGCCTGGGGAGTTGTGGTTTCGCTGGTGGAAATAAAAGATATTGAATTGCCAGAAAATATGCAAAGAGCAATGGCCAAGCAGGCTGAGGCTGAGCGCGAGAAAAGGGCGAAGATAATCGCAGCCGAGGGAGAACTTTTGGCCAGTCAAAAGCTGGCGGAAACCGCTGATGTGATGGAAAAGCATCCGATAGCTTTACAGCTCAGGAATTTGCAGACTATGGCGGAAATTTCCATAGAAAAAAATTCAACCATTATTTTCCCAGCCCAGTTTATGAGCACTGTTCAGGATGTAAAAAAATTTATTTCCGGCGAACATAAACATTTAAATAATTAAAATTAAAAATATGTCGTTAAAAAAAGCCTATTTATATCTAGTGTCGGTTATATCTTTGGTTATATGGGTCATCGGAGCGATAATGCTTCTGAATATGGCTCTAAAAACATGGGTATTTACCAAAGCTGACAGGGATTACTACTCATATGCATGCCCAATGTCCCCGGGATCGGAAAAATGCACGGCTGAACAGGATGAGATGTATAGGAAACAAAGTAAAGACAATCGTTCCGCCCAAAAACAACGGGACGCTGCGCAAGCTTTGTCGTTTATCATAGTTGGAGTGCCGGTTTGGTTTGGACATTGGAGGCTGGCTAAAAAAGAAGTATAGTCCACAGATACGCAGATATTGCAGTGACATAGATAATTTATTGAATAAATTTAAATAATTAATTTGTGGGACCCGATTGCAATTTAAACATATAAAGATTGAAAATTGAAAAATAAATTTTTCAATAGTTAAATTTTTATTTTTAAATTTAGATTGGGGTTTGTACCACGAAGGAAAAAATATATGGCAAAAATTGCTAAAAGAGTTAAGAAAAATTTAGAGTTAGTGGATATAAAAAAGGTTTATACTGCCGAAGAAGCTGTGGAGCTTGCCAAAAAAACAGCTAATACCAAATTTGTAGGTTCTTTGGAGGTTCATATCCGCACCAATATTGACGCTAAAAAAACCGATCAGGCAGTCAGGGGAACAGTTAGCTTGCCCAACGGAACCGGCAAAACCAAAAAAGTAGCGGCTTTTGTAACTGAAGCTAAAGAAAAAGTCGCTAAAGAAGCTGGCGCGGCCATAGTCGGCGGCGAAGAGTTGATCAAGCAAATCAAAGAAACGGAAAAAACCGATTTTGATGTAGCTGTCGCAGAACCCGCTATGATGCCAAAATTGGCTCAGATTGCCAAGATTTTGGGTACCCGGGGGCTGATGCCGAATCCAAAAACCGGCACTGTTGGCGAAAATATCGCCCAGTTGGTTAAGGAAATTGCCGGTGGCAAGGTTACTTTTAAAAATGATGATTCTGGCAATATTCACCAAATCATTGGAAAAAGCAATTTTGACAGCAAACAGCTTTTGGAAAATCTTAAAGCTTTGCTTGAAGCGGTGCAGTCTGCAAAACCCCAAGGAATTAAGGGGCAGTTTGTTTCAGGAATGTCTATCAATGTAACTATGGGTCCGGGAATCAAGTTTAAAATATAAAAATATCCGCCCCGATATTCACTGGGGCGGATATTTTTTTGTAAAAAAATAAAAAATGTAGTATTATTGATACTACAATTAAGTAAAAAAAATGATACTTTCAGACAAGGATATAAAACAATATTTGAAAAGCGGGCGGATCCAAGTAGAGCCACTTTTTCCAAATAGCATACAGCCAGCATCGGTTGACCTGCATTTGGGCGCGGATTTTTTGGTTTTTTCCACGGATAGCCATACCTTTATAGACCCAAAAGAGCCGATAGATGATATGATGAAAAAAGTTTCCATCAGCGATAAAAAACAGTTTATTTTGCATCCGGGCGAATTTGCTTTGGGTATGACTTATGAAGTGGTGGGTGTTTCCGAAGATATGGTAGGCAGGCTTGAGGGTAAGTCCTCTTTGGGCAGGATTGGACTGATTATACACGCTACGGCGGGGTATTTGGATCCGGGCAACAAGCTAAAGATGACTTTGGAGCTATCAAACATTTCTACCCTGCCTATCAAGCTGTATTACAAAATGCCGATCGCCCAAATGTCTTTTACGCCTCTGTCATCGAAAGCGGACAATGCCTATGGAAAGTCAAAACTTAACAGCAAATACTACGGCGCTATGAAGCCGCAGGCCAGCCAGTACTGGAAAAATTTTAAAAAAAATAACCAGTGGATGAAATTTAAATAGACAAATAAAAAAGCGATTCAAATGTTGGATCGCTTTTTTATATTATGATCTTAAGAAAAACAAAAATTGAAAAAAATGAAAGTATGGTTGACACTACCATTGTGGTCGCGGTAAATTCAGCATCCAGTCCAAATTTTTCCGCTAACACAAAAGTTGTTGCCGCTGTGGGCATACTGGCAAGCAAAAAAGATGCCGCAATGATTTGCGGTTCAAACCCCAGAGTTTTAAACAGTAGCCAGATAAAGCCGGGAAAAATCGCTAATTTTAAGAGGGAAACTAAAACCGAATTTAGTAAATTGGTTCGGCTGAATTTTCCGTGCATAAAAGCGCCTAATGCAAACAAAGCAACCGGAGAAGCTGTGGCTGCCAGCAGTCCGGCAGAAGATTGGATAATTTCAGAAAACAAATTTTTTTTTGGCATAAAACTAAAAACAATGCCTAAAACCAGACTAAGTATGAGCGGATTGTAAAAAAAATCTTTTAAATATTGTTTAAAGGTTACTTTGCCGCGACTGTAATATTCAGAAATCAGTAGGCCAAAAGCTATACCAAAAACCAACTGGCTAGCGCCAATGCCGATTATCAGTCCTGAGTATTCCGGCGCAAAGGCAGCTTGCCCGATAGGAAAACCCATATAAATGGTATTGCCGACTGTACTGGTAAGCAGGATGGCTGCCTTTAGTTTTTTGCTTATTTTCAAATATTTTAAGAGCAAGGCCAGTAAACCGCCAAAAATCAACAGGCCAAAAATATTTTGTATGATTGCTTGAAAAATTTGAGGATTTGACCAGTCAATTTTAGACAGGCTAAAAAAAACAATAGCCGGCAAAGCGACATAATACGCAAAGCCGTTTAGGTCGGACACCCAGGACTGTTTAACCACTTTAAATTTTTTAAGCAAAAATCCGCTAAGAATAACGGCAAAAACCGGCATAATAATTAACAAAGTTTGCATTTTGATTTTGGTTTCTTTTGAGAGTTGGGCCGAACTTATTTTGTACACCACTATTTCCATTTTGCCTTATTTTCAGGTAAAATACAAGGGAGTTTGACATTAAGCTGGTAAAGGTCAATGTTTAAGATTGGAAGCTATGTTAAAAGCAAAAATTAAAAGGCTGGATTCTGCTGTTGAATTGCCAAAATATCAGACAGCTGAATCAGCCGGGTTTGATATCGCGTCAAATATTGATTGTATTGTTGAACCGGGGCAAATTGCTAAGATACCCACAGGTTTGATAGTGGAAGCGCCGGCGGGGCATTTTTTAATGATAGCCGCCAGAGGCAGTACGGCAGCTAAAAAGGGTTTAAAGATGGCTAATGCAATCGGAATTATAGACAGGGATTTTGCAGGTCCAAACGATGAAATATTTTTACCTATGCATAACTTTACCAACCAGCCGGTTGAATTGAAAAAGGGTGAAAGGATAGCTCAGGGAGTTTTTGTCAAAGTTGACCAGGCGGTGTGGGAAGAACAGGGGTCAATGCGCGAAAAAGACCGGGGCGGATATGGCAGTACCGGTGGATATGAAGAAAATTCAAAATGAAAATCCTAAATGGAAAATTTGAAGCATAAAATTTTGATCGGTTTAATAGGCGAGAAATTGTCCGGAAAAGATACAGCAGCGGATTTTTTGGTTAGAAAATATAAAGCCGAACATTTCCGTACCAGCCATATTTTGGATGAGCTTTTAGATGTTTTGGATCTGCCTAAAACCAGGCAAAATGAAATAGCAGCCGGTCGGGGTATGGAGATGGTTTTTGGGGAAAGAGTGATCGGAGACGCGCTGTTAAGTAGAATAAATAAAAGCGCAGCCCAAGTTGTAGTTAACAATGGGCTGAGGCAGGAATATCAGTTTGAAGATGCGCTTAAAATGGGCGCAAAAATCATCTATATCACGGCGCCGGTAGAGATTCGTTATGAAAGGTTTTTGTCCCGGGCAGAAAAAACTGAAGATGGGAGGGAATCTATTTCTGACTTCGCCAAGCAGGAAGCTCAGTGGATTGAAAATAAAATTCCGGTTTTAGGCGCAAAGGCTGACTATAAAATTGAAAATATGGGTACTTTGGAGGAGTTCTATAAAAAAGTGGAAGAAATTTTTCTGGATATTGAACATAAATTAAGTTAAATCTATGTCATTTTTAAAAAAAATTATGGGGAAAAATAATGCGGATATGTCCCAGAAGCGCGGGAGGTTTGTGGTGATTGACGGAACTGACGGCAGCGGCAAAGCCACCCAGACGCAGATGCTGATGGATACTTTGAAAGCCGAAGGTTTTGAGTTTGAAGTCGCGGACTTTCCTCAGTATGGGCAAAAGTCGGCTGCGATGGTTGAGGAATATCTGATAAATAAAAAATACGGACAGGTGAATCCATATGCCGCTTCCACCTTTTACGCTATTGACCGGTTTGACGCGAGTTTTAAAATCCGCAAATGGCTCGAAGAGGGTAGGGTTGTTGTTTCCAACCGCTATGTGACTGCCAGCGCCGGTCATCAGGGGGGGAAAATTTCCGACCAGGACGAGCGCAATAAATTTTTCAGCTGGCTTAACCGGCTGGAGTATGAAATTTTTGGTATCCCGAGGCCGGATTTGAATATCATCCTTCATATGCCGGCGGAAATGGCGCAAAAATTGGCGCAAAAAAAATGGGAGGACCAGAAGGAGTATATGAATGGAAAGAAAACCGATCTACACGAAGAGGATTTGAATCATTTGAAAAATGCGGAAAAAGTTTTTATAGAAATTTCCAATTTGTTCCCCAACACCAAACTGGTAGAATGCCTCGACGGAGAAAGGCTGCTGAGTCCCCAGGAAGTCCATAACAAAGTTTGGGAAATGGTCAGAAGAATTGCTTTGAAAGATTATAAGTTAAAAAAATAAACATATGTTCACTGAAGAAGAAAAAAAAGTTTTACAAAAATTTGTCACTTCTGCTGAAGATAATATTTTTGCCATACGCGGGATGCCCGGGATGGTTGGGGCGGCGTATGCCCGTTATAGCAGGGCCAAGGGCGGCTTTAGAGAAGTATTGCTTAAAGAGTTTATAGAAGCTGGCAATATTGATCCCAAGCACGCTGACGAGCTGATTGCCAGGGTCTTGGTTGCGTACGGGGACGACTCAGTGGGCGAGCTTGAAGGCGCGCATATCAGTTTTGAAAAAATATCAATGCTGGCGGCTAAAGAAATTGAAGATCGCAGGATCGGAGGAAGTCCGATTGAGCAGTCTACCCGTTATGTTCTCTATGACCAAAAAACCGAGGATGGAAAATGGCTGTATTATAGGGGCGATGATGTGCTTAAAACCTCCTTTGGAAAATTGTATGAAGAAACGATGGATTTTATTTTTCAGACCTATTCAGAATTAGTTGAGCCTTTAAAAAAACATTTGGAAAATCAAAAGCCGTTGTCTGAAGCGGAATATGATATAAATGGCGATGGTAAAAAGGAGCTTTTAAGCGAATTGACTGATGACAAGCAGATCAAAGCTTTTAAACAAACTTATACTTTTGAACTGAGGGCTAAAGCTTGTGATATTTTAAGGTCTTTTTTGCCCATAGCCACCCTGACAAATGTTGGGATGTTTGGAAATGGCAGATTTTATCAAGGATTGATTTCTTATCTTCTAACTACTGATTTACCGGAAAATCACAGTGTGGCGGCGGGCGCTCAGAAAGCTTTGTCAGAAATTATCCCTCAGTACATAAGACGCGCTCAGAGAAGCGAGTACATAGCGGAAAATCGCCGGGCGATGTTTAGTTTAACCAAAGAAATGTTAAAAAGCCATAAAGCCCATCCGCCTTTGGAATTGCCAGAGTTTGTTTTACAAGACAGGGGAGAAAAAATTATAGAAAAAATTATTAAAGAAGGCGGTTTGGTGGAGAATGCTTTAAACCGAGCGGAGGAAATTTCGCTTTTAGCAATGATGCTATATTCATATAGTGATTTTGCTTTAGCTGATTTGAGACTGATTGTGGAAAATTTGTCTGAAGAGGAAAAAATAAAAATATTCCAAACTTATATGGGAGAAAGAAAAACCAGAAGAGATCGTCCCGGCAGGGCTATGGAAGACGGTTATTCGTATAATTTTGATATGGTTACCAATTTTGGGGTTTATAAAGATTTACAAAGGCACCGGATGAATACCCAAACCCGCCAGTTGTTTACAACCAAGCTTGGTTTTTTTTACGCGCCTGAACTGGAAGCTGTGGGCGCGATGGAAAAAGCGAAATTGTGTGTGGAAAAATCCAATCAATTGTTTGAAAAAATGCATTTGGAAAATCCGGAACTAGCTCAGTATGCGGTGCTGCACGGGCATTATATCCGCTGGTATATGGGTTTTAACGACCGAGAAGCTATGCATCTTTTAGAACTTCGTTCAACACCGCAAGGTCATCCGAATTACAGGCAGGCCGCTCAACAAATGCATAAATTGATCTTAGAAAGGTCAGAGCCAAGAGGTTCGGCTATGAAGTTTGTGGATCACAATGAATACTACTGGTCAAGGGCGGACAGCGAAGCCAAGCAGCGGGTTAAGGAAGCCGAACTTGATAAAAAATTCGGGAAAATTTAATAAAGTCAAAACACTCCCATACTTTGGAGTATGGGAGTGTTTAAGGGGAAATATTTTTGAAGGAATTGGTAAAAAAAATCGAAGAGCTTTTGTTGGAAATTTCCAAGCTAAAACAGCATTTAAACCTGCCACAAAAAGAGCAGAGGGTTTTGGAATTGGAAGATATGATGAATCAGGGAGGTTTTTGGGATGACAATGAGAAAGCCCAAAAAATTTCCAAAGAATACAGCGGGCTGAAAAAGTTTTATGATTTTTGGATAGATTTGGAAAAGGAAACCAAAGAACTTTTGGAACTTGCCAAAGCTGAAACAGATGCTGATTTTTTTTCCAAACAATACGAAGTCTTGGTAAAAAAATACAAAGAAAACAGATTTGTGGCTTTAATGTCAAAAAAATACGACGATCATAGCGCGATTTTTTCTTTGCATTCCGGCGCCGGGGGAGTGGACGCGCAGGATTGGGCGGACATCCTTTTAAGGATGTTTTTACGGTATTGCGAAAGAAAAAATTTGGAAACAGAAGTTTTGGAACTCTCCAGGGGCGAGCAGGGAGGTCTGAAGACTTGTGTGGTGGAAGTAAGAGGTCCATATGCTTACGGGCTTTTAAAAAGCGAAGCCGGAGTGCATCGTTTGGTTAGGCTTAGCCCTTTTAATCCTGCGCATACTCGGGAGACTTCTTTTGCGCTCTTAGAGCTTTTGCCGGTTTTGGAAGAAAAAGAAACAATTGAACTTGACCCCAAAGACCTGAAAATAGAAGCCAATACGGCCTCAGGCCACGGCGGCCAGTCGGTTAATACCACTTATAGCGCTATTCGCATCACTCATATTCCTACGGGGCTTAAGGTGTCGATTCAAAATGAACGTTCCCAGCACCAAAATCGCGAATTGGCAATGAAAATCCTGATGTCCAAGCTGAAAACATTGGAGGAAGAAAAAATGCAAAAAGAAAAACAAGCAATTCGAGGCGAGTTTAAATCCGCAGAGTGGGGCAATCAAATACGCTCGTATGTCATTCATCCGTATAAAATGGTCAAAGACCATAGAACAAATTACGAGACTTCAGACCCCGATTCAGTTTTTAATGGCGAATTGGATGAGTTTGTGGAAAGTTATTTGGAAAAAGTAGCCGTCTAATTTGGATTTTTGAAAAAAATTTGGTATAATATAAAATACAGAAAGATTTTTTGAAATAAAAATAAAGATATTTGAGTTTGCAAGGGTCTTTTATGATAAGATTTGAAAATGTTACAAAAAAATATCAAGATTCGCAAGCTGCTTTAAAAAATATTAACCTGCAAATTCATCGCGGGGAGTTTATCTCTTTAGTGGGGCTTTCGGGCGCGGGCAAGTCAACTTTTCTTAAAATCATTATTGGTGAAGAACCAATAGAAGAAGGCAGGATTTTGATAGATGATGTTGACATCTCAATGGTAAAAAAAAGCCATTTACCGCTTTTAAGAAGGAAAATCGGGGTAGTGTTTCAGGATATGAAGTTGCTGCCCAGGCGCACCGCTTTTGAAAATGTGGCGTTTGCGATGGAAGTATGCGGACACAGGGAAGAAAAAATAGTTGAGGAAGTGCCGAAGATTTTAGAACTGGTAGGTTTGTCACAAAAACAAAATCATTTTCCCGACCAGATGTCCGGCGGTGAAAAACAGCGCGTTGCCATAGCCAGAGCATTGTCGCACAGGCCGGTCTTGCTGTTGGCTGACGAACCGACCGGAAACCTTGACGAAGTAAATGCCGGCGAGGTTTTGGATTTGCTGCTGAAAATAAACCGTTTGGGCACAACTGTGCTTTTAGCCACCCACGCGGCGGATTTGGTAAATAAAATAAATAAACGGGTGATTACTCTGGAAAATGGCCAAATCACCTTTGAGCAGGAAAGAGGAGTATATAAACTATAAATGTTAGATTCTATTTCAATTTTTCGCGTGTTTAAATCCGGGTTGATGAATTTTGTCAGAAACCCCTGGTTGTCCGTCGGCGCCGGGATGGTGATGACTATTACCCTGGTTATTTTTTCTTTGCTGTTTATGCTTTTTACCGTGACGAATTACTCAATCAAAAGCATACAAAATAAAGTTGACATCAGCGTGTATTTTAAAAACGGACTGTCTGAAGAAAAAATCAAAGCTATACAAGTTGAAGTTGAAAAGGATCCGGCAGTTAAGGAAACGCGTTATATTTCGGCTGCTCAGGCGTTTGAATTGTTCAAAGAAAGGCATAAATATGATCCCCAGATCACCCAATCGTTAAACGAGCTGACAGAAAACCCTCTGCCCGCGACTTTAAATGTTAAAGCCAATAATCTGGAGGATTACACAAAAATCGCAGAACGTTTGCAAAAGCCAGAGTATAAAGACTTTGTTGAAAAAGTGAATTACGAAGACAGTCGCGATTTGATAGATAAGCTGACTAAAATTTTAAAGTATATAGTTTCGGGAGGTATAGCTTTGGTCGTGGTGTTTTCCTTGATTGCGATTTTGGTTATCTTTAACACTATTACACTGACTATTTACCACCGGAAGGAAGAAGTGGAAATAATGCGTTTGGTCGGCGCTACTAACTGGTATATCCGCGGACCGTTTTTGGTTGAAAGTCTGCTTTATGCCCTGTCCGGCACATTTTTAAGCGCTATATTGTTTGTGCCTGTGTTTACCAATGTGCTGCCAAAAATCGCCGTTTTTATAGATCCGGAGATTGGGCTTTTTAGCAGCAATCTGTTTAATTTTGTTTTTGTAGTTTTGATGATGCTGATAATTTCTTGTATTTTAGCCTCGCTGTCCACGTTTTTAGCCATAAGGAAATATCTTAAAATATAGCCAATTTGACAGCGCATTCAGATGGGGTATAATTGTAAAGAGCCTAAAAAAGCTTTAAGCTTTAGGCGTTAGATTGCAGAAATCTTTGCCGACTCTCTTTAAATTTTGGGGAGTTTTTTTATTTAAGATATGACCCCGTTAGAAATTTAAACTTCATAAATAATTGGATTTAAAATTAAAGTTTGCTAATGTAAATTCTACACTAACAAAGTCAGGAGATTTCTAACGGGGTGAAAGTTATATTTTTAAAAGATCTGGCAGGACAAGGAAAGAAGGGGGAACTGAAAGAAGTTGCTGAAGGTTTTGGCAACAATTTTTTAGTTGCCAAAGGGTTTGCGGCTGTTGCCACTCCGCAGATAATCGCAAAAATTCAAAAAGAAAAAAAGGATGCGGAAGAAAAACTAAATCGGGATTTTCAAAAAGCAGTGTCGCAAAAAGCAGATTTGGAAAAGCGGGTTTTTATTTTAAAGGTAAAAGTAGGCGATAAAGGGCAGGTTTTTGGGGGAATGCACGAAAAGGATATAGCCAAGGCTGTATCGGACAAGATGGGTTTTGAAATTGACAGGCATATGGTGGCAATTCCCCAACCGTTTAAAACCCTGGGCGAGCATAAGGCTAAGGTTAAACTAAACGACAAAGTTCAAGCTATTATAAACATTAAACTGGAAGCTGAAACCGCTTAGCATATGACTGACAATATTCCTTTGGAAGAAAATATTGATTTGGACAAAAACACAAGACTGAACAGCCTTTTGAAGTTTTTGGTTTTAACTTTTTTAGCCTCTGGTATGGTTTTGGTTGTGCTTCGGCAGATTGAGGTTTACTACCGCGATCAAATTTACATAGCCACGCAAGTAACATTGCCGGTGCATAAACAGGCCAGTAGATCAGTTGGTCAGAATATCAGTAAGTCAGATAATCAGTTAATCAGTGGAAATGATTTATTTAAAGTATGTCCTACTGATTGGATAGTAAATAAAATGCCGGTGATAGATAAAAATCAGCCTGAGGAGTATTATATTTTAGACGGCAAGAGGTGGGAGATTTCGGAGTTTGATGTGGGGTGGGTAAGAGAAAATTGTGATGTAAAACCTCAGGCAGTTTACTAAATAATAAAGTTTATGTTGCTTTACCCCCTCTCCTATATAGGAGAGGGGTGGGGTGAGGTTTGAGCGATGGTAATAAGACATAAGTTTAATCAATTTTTTAACATTGTTGCCTCACCCTGCCCTCTCCGAGTTTGGAGAGGGAATTGATAAAAAAATATTTTTTTATAACACATTAACTGTTAACAACTTTATAAAATGGCGAAAAATAACAATTCCAGCAAAACAAAAAAAAATCCTATAAAAACCAAATTTATCTTTGTTTCCGGTGGGGTTATATCCGGCATTGGTAAGGGGATTACTTCGGCTTCTGTGGGAGCGATTTTGAAGTCCAAAGGTTTTTCCGTTAGCGCGGTTAAAGTGGATATGTATTTAAACCAGGACGCGGGAACCATAAGGCCGCAGGAGCACGGGGAAGTTTTTGTGACTGAAGATGGGATGGAAACAGACCAGGACTTGGGACACTATGAGAGGTTTATCGGGCAAAATATCACCAAGGCAAACTACATCACAACCGGACAGATATATGCGGAAGTTTTGAGAAAAGAGCGCGCGTTTGAGTACGGCGGAGAGGATGTGGAAGCTATCCCTCACGTGACGGATGAAATCATCCGCAGGTGGAGCGTGGCCGGCAAGGGCAATGATTTTTGTTTGGTGGAGCTTGGCGGAACTGTTGGAGAATACCAAAACGGCATCTTTTTTGAAGCCACGCGTATAATGAAACTGCGAGATCCTGGGTCAGTATTACATATTCATGTGGCTTATTTGCCCATCCCTTCGTATTTAGGCGAGATGAAGTCTAAACCGGTTCAGCAGTCAGTCAGAGTTTTAAATAGTATGGGCATTGAGCCGGATATAATAGTCGGACGTTCTTCCGTACCCATAGACGACCGCCGCAAAGAACGCGTGGCTTTGTTTTGCAATGTGGCAAAAAATTATGTCCTTTCCAATCCCGACGTCTCCAGCATTTACGAAGTGCCTGTTATATTAGAACAACAAAAAGCCGGAGAATTGATCTTGGAAAAATTTGGCATTAAACCCAGAAAACAAGATTTGAAAGAATGGAAAGCTTTGGTTTCCCGCATTAAAAATATCAAAAAAGAAGTTAATATTGCTGTGGTAGGAAAGTACTTTGGCGTAGGGAAATTCCAGTTATCGGATTCATATGTTTCAGTGATTGAATCAATAAAACACGCAGCCTGGCAAAACAAGGTTAAGGCTAAACTGACCTGGATAGACTCCGTAAAAGTAGAAAAACAGGGCGCTAAGAGCGTTTTAAAAGGTTTTGCGGGCATTGTAGTTCCTGGGGGGTTTGGCAGCCGTGGCACAGAAGGGATGATTGAAGCAGTTAAATACGCCAGAGAAAACAATATCCCATACCTGGGACTTTGCTATGGAATGCAGATGGCAACCATAGAGTTTGCTAGAAATGTTGCAAATTTAAAAAATGCCAACACCACGGAAGTAAATAAAAATACTCCATACCCGGTCATCCATATAATGCCTGAGCAGGAAAAAATGCTTTTAAATCGCGAGTACGGGGCAACTATGCGTCTGGGTGGTTGGGATTGTCTTATTAAGCGGGGGACTAAGGCTGAGAAAGCTTATTTGGATGGCGGCTGGATCAAGAAGTTAGGCAGACCAAGGATTTCCGAACGTCACCGTCATCGTTATGAGTTTAACAACGAATTTAGAGAGCAGCTGGAAAAAGCTGGGTTAGTCATTGCCGGCACCACGCCGGACGGCAAACTTGTGGAAATAGTTGAACTTAAAGACCATCCCTTTTTTGTCGCCAGCCAGTTCCACCCGGAATTTTTATCCCGGCCTCTTTCACCGCATCCTTTGTTCGCGGGATTTATGAAAGTGGTAGTAAAATAATATGTAGCTTGAATTTAAAAACCTTCCGAAATATCGGAAGGTTTTTAAATTCTTATTTTTCAGCTACCACGTTAACTATTCTGGTTCTTTTTAGGTTGCCGTGGAATTTTTTTACCATCTTGCTTTGGAACTGAACTTTGCCGTTGGCCAGGGAGTAGAGGGTGGAGTCGCCGCCTTTACTGACATTTTTTCCCGGGTGAAATTTGGTGCCGTGTTGGCGAACTATCACCTGACCGGTTTTGACTGCTTGATTGCCAAAGATTTTAACGCCAAGTCGTTTTGAGACTGAGTCGCGGCCTAGGGCTGTACTGCCGCCAGCTTTTTTATGTGCCATAATTATTCACAAATGCACGGATTACACGAATTACACTAATACTAATATTTGTATTCGTAAATTTATGTGCTAAATTAATTATATTTATGTTCTAATTTTTTTCAAATATTGCTATTTCCCTGGCCACTATCTGGTCTTTTCTGTCGTAGATAGCAGTGCCTCTGGCGCTTAGCCTCAAAAATTTCATTTTTTTAGCTATTTTTGCCGGGATTAAGGCTATTGAATTATATCCTAAAGTACTCGCCCAGTCAAGGGAGGGGAGCATAGTATAAGAATCTCGCCCTTTTTTATAGGCTGGGATACACATCACTATTTTGGCTTTTTCCGGCAAAAAAAGGCTAAATTCTTTAAAGGCTTTTTTATAGAGCCTTATTAAGTCGTCAAAATTCATTTCTATTTCTTTTTGTGTCGGATAGGCTGAATACACAGGTCCCAGTGTGCCTTCTGTAACAATGGCGCTGATTTTCGCTCCTGAGTCGGTAATTAGCTTATTTAAACCCTGGGTAGCGTCTGAAACCTCCAAACCGAATTTACTTTGCGAGATATGATAGCGATTTTTAAACCATTCTAAATTTTGAATACTGCCTTTGATGGCAAATTTGTTGATATCCGAACCGATCATCCTAAAACCTAAAAGCAGGCCTTCTTGGATCATAGTGCCAATGCCGCAAAAAGGGTCCAGGATGGTGTCATTGGTTTTCGCGCCAGATAAATTTAGCATTACTTGCGCAACTTTAGGCGGAATCATTCCCTGTTTTTCGTCTCGTATAGGCCTTTGGTAGTCGCGCCTGCCATAGTCCTCAAAATCCTGAACCACCAGAGTTTTGGCAGTATAGAGGATTTCTTCTCCAGCTAAAATGCAAATTTCCGAGCCTTTTTCCAAAAGTAAATTTTTAGTAACAGCAACTGACGCAAGTGATAAAGAATTCATTTCCGGCAAAACCAGCCTGGCGCTAAAGCCCATATCTGTCAGAGTTTTTTTAACCATCATACCCAGCCTTTTTGGCTCGGAAAAAATATTCATTGAAGGCATACCGTTTTTTGAGGCCTCCGGTTTGTCCGCAAGTTTGCGGTTTAGCAGGTAAACGCTAAGTCCAAACTGAATTTTTCCCTTATACTCTTTGAGAAATTGTTTCTTAAGGAGGCTTGGCCTGAAATAGTGTTTTAAGGCAAAGTTCAAAGAATCCTGAGGCCGTTTTTTTACCTCATCTATTACTTGCAGGATTTTTACTACGCCCCCGAGATTTTTTTGCAGTTTGTGAACATTGATTGCTTGAGGTAACTCTACTAACAAAATTTCTTCCGAGGCGCAGACAATTTCCGGCTCAAGCCCGGTAAGACCCAGGGAGTCGTCTTTTTTATTTAGCAATTCTACGAGTTCAGCGATGGAAAGCGTGTAAACCCTGCCTAAAACAAAAGCGTATTTCATTTAAAAATGCTTAATTTCCTCATTTTATAAATTTTACAAAAATTCACAGACTTGGTTATAATATGTTTATGTATGAAAAATTGAAGAAAAACTGGCCGGAGATACAGCCTAAGCTCGTTTGGATAGCGACTTCTTTAGTAATGTTTGGCGCCGGATTTGGGGCAGGCAACTACGACAGAAAAAATTCCTATAAAAGATTTCAAGTAAAACCACAGGTTAATTATACCACACAAAAGCCTCAAGGGGAGGTAAAGGCCGTATCCACCCCGGCTCCTGTAAAAGAGGCAGTAACCGGCAAAACTGATCAGCCTGCGGCTGACTGCAAGATTAAGGGCAACATCGGAACCTCAGGCAAGATTTACCATATTCCGGGAGGACGCTCGTACAAAATAGTTAAGCCTGAACAATGTTTTAACACTGAGGAAGAAGCAGTCAGTGCGGGTTTTAGAAAAGCTTTGCAATAAAAATTTTTTATGAAAAAATCCATTTATTTAGATTATGCCGCCTCAGCCCCCATAGTAAAAGAAGTCTTGGTAGAAATGTCTCGGATTGAACAAGAGATTTACGGCAACCCGTCCAGCTTGCACCAAAAGGGGAGAGAGGCTTTTTTACTCATAGAAAAATCCAGACAAAAAATTGCCGGGATTTTTTCTTCAAGTCCGGAAGAAATATATTTTACTTCGGGCGGCACTGAAAGTTGTAATTTGGCAATTTTGGGATATGCTAGAGCACAAAAAAAGGGGAGTCACATAATCACAACCGCTTTTGAACATCACGCTGTTTTAAATCCTTTAAAGCAGTTGGAGTTTGAAGGTTATAAAGTTACATACTTAAAACCCAGTCCGGAGGGTTTTGTTGAAGCTGAAAAAATTAAGAAAGCAATCAAAGCGGAAACTGTTTTGGTGACAGCGATGTATGCAAATAATGAAATAGGAACCATACAACCGGTAATTGAGATAGGAAAGTTAATAGCGGCAGAAAATAAACACAGAAGATCGCAAGGGAAAAAGCAGATAGTTTTTCATACGGACGCGTGCCAGGCGGCAGGGTATTTGGATTTAAATGTTCAAACCTTGGGCGTGGATTTGATGTCAATAAATGGAAGCAAAATCGGCGGTCCGAAAGGAGCCGGAGTTTTGTTTATAAAAAAAGGCATAAATTTAAAACCTTTGGTTTATGGAGGCGGGCAGGAAAGCAATATAAGGTCAGGAACAGAAAATACCGTTGGCATTGTAGGGCTTGCCAAAGCTTTGGAGCTGGCTCAGGGATCTAAAAGTAAAAATTACGCTAAAGTTAGCGAGTTAAGGAATTGGCTTTTTAAGAATATTTTAAAAGAAATTCCGAAATCTTATATAAATGGCAGTCTGGAAAACCGACTACCCAATAACTTAAACCTCAGATTTGAGGGAGTTGAAGGGGAGATGTTGATGTTGTATTTAGATGCGAAGGGTATATTTATATCAACTGGAAGCGCGTGCAGCACTTCCGAAACATTACTTTCGCACGTATTAAAAAGTATTGGACTTTCAGATAGGGAGGCGAGGAGTAGTATAAGAATTACAATGGGTAAAGAAACTACTAAATCTGATCTAAAATATTTTGTATCAGTCTTAAAATCAAATGTTGAACTAATTAGAAAATCAAAAAATAGTTTTTTTATAGATTAATATAAAAAAAAATTTTTGAATAAAATCCCACTTAGTTTAACTGATTAAAAGTTCTTTATATCTGCTTAAGGGGAGTATTATTAGAAATATATAGTATGTCGCACAATGTATCTTATGCGACATATAATATATAAATTAACAAAATTATTTCTTTTTATCTCTTTGTTTTTGAATTAGTTTACCGTGCTTTCCGTTTAAAAGTTTTTCAAAAATAAAATTTATACATTGTATTAAACTTAAAACCCAAATGAATATTCATTTGGGTTTTATTGGCATATTATTGTTCCTATACTTTTTATTTTTAGCGGCAGTGAGGTATTACTTGTCCCCTATCTTTGTATAAAGGCCTAATTTTTACAGGCCGTGTCTAAATCTATGTGGATGTGGTCATATTTACGGGCATCAGTACCTGGGTTAACCTGAAGCCCTAACGAGCTGGCCTTTGCTTCAGCTGCCTTGCCTGCCGGGCTGGATCTGAAAGCTTGTGAACCGTCGGCAAAATCTACTGCGCAAAAACGGTAATGATAAGAATTTTTAGCATGTTGGCCGGAGGATACGGAAGAGATTTGTATTTTGCCTTTAGCTGATCCGGCCTTGCATATTTCCACCACAGCGGCAAAAATTTCCGGCTGGATACGCGCCGCTTCTTTTTGAAACCTGGCTGCGTCCTGCCAGCCGCAGCCGGCTTGGGTTATGAGCGCTGGGTCATTTGACCCTAAAGCGTTGAAAATTTGTCCAGAGGAATTTTTCACTCCAGTAACGTTTCCGCTAGAATCTATAACTTGTGTCCAGTCATCCCACCCCGTTGTATCCAAAGCCACGCTCGGCAGCTGTAGTTTTGGGAACTTCACTAAATCTGGGTTAATGGTTTTAAGGAGTAAATAACCACCCATCAGTAGCACAAGTCCGGTTAAGCTGGTAGCCAGCATATCTTTGGCTTTGGAAACAGATTCATTATTGCCCTCGGCTGACATATATAAGTATCCGGCTATAACTATGAAAAAGACTGAGATGGTGGCCCCAACAATGATGGCAAGGCGGTAAAGCTTGTTGATACAGCTGTATAGATCTCCTTGCCCTGAGACTTTGACTGTGCTTCCGTTAACTATGTTTGCGTTTCCTGAAATATTGCTGTTATCCGAAGGCGCGCAGAGATACTTTTTTATCTGATCTGAAACTCCTGTATAGCTGGAGCCTTTTTGGGTGTAGGGGTTTTGGGTTTGGGCAAAAACTAAATTTACATTTGCCAGTAAAATAGCAAAGCTGAAGAAAAGAAAAAAGACCAGTTTGATTTTTTGTTTTGAGAATATCATTTTATGCAGGTTACTGACAGGTTGTTTTCCTGATTTTTTATAAGTTCCATATTTGCAGCCTTTAGAATAGGGTCAAAAAATACCGGGTTATTAAAAGAGCTTTTTGGATTTGAAGTTGTAAAAGGTTTAGCGCATTTAAGCCAAAGCAAATCGCCTGTTGTATTCAATTCTACTTGTCCGTAGTTTTCTAATTCTGGCAAAGACAATGTTTTGGGATAATCCTGATAAATCAATTCCGCTTTAAGTTGTTGATTTTTTTCAGTTAAAGACAGAATATAACTTTCTATGGTAGAAGTTGGTGTAATGTTTGTAGTTACAGGGTTCTTGATTGTTTGCGGTGTCTTCTCAACAAACAGAAGAGCGCCTATGGCAATTAGACCAAAAAATATTAGGATAGAAAGTAAAATAATTATAAACTTATTCATAATATATTATTTAGGCTCGAAATTTGTTAAGCCACGATGCAACAGCATCAACACCCTTATCCCAGGTGCCAAAATTTTGTTTGTTGCCGGCATCGTCATTTCCAACGTTGCCTGGGTTGAAGGTTTGCGCTCCAAGCCCTTTGGTTCCTAGCGAACTGTCGGTTTGCATTATGGCAACCATAAGTTTTGCATCTACATTATATTTTGCCGCCGAAGCAAGAATCATTGAGCCGGTTAAGGGAGTTTTTGGAGCTGCTTTTTTTAAATATGAATCTATGGTTTGGGGCGATGAAAAATCAATATTTTTCAAATCGTTATATATTTGGGTAACCAAAGCCTCATGATTAGAGGCAGTGGCATAAGGACCAATATTATAGCCAGCTAAAATATGCGTCTGGGTTGAATTTCCCGCGCCTCCCCCTCCTCGCGTTGAGGTAAAAGAATAAGTATTCCACTCCGCAGCATCCAAAGCCACGCTTGGCAGTCTCAGTGTTGGGAATTTTACCAAATCCGGGTTAATGGTTTTAAGGAGTAAATAACCACCCATCAAAAGCACAAGTCCGGTTAAACTGGTTGTTAATATATCTTTGGCTTTAGACACAGATTCGTTATTACCCTCGGCTGACATATACAAGTACCCGGCTATAACGATAAAAAAGACTGAGATGGTAGCTCCGACTATGATGGCAAAGCGGTAAAGTTTGTTGATACAGCTATACAAATCTCCTTGTCCTGAGATTTTGACCGTGCTTCCGTTAACTATATTTGCATCTCCTGAGATATTGTTGTTATCCGAAGGCGCGCAAAGAAACTTTTTTATTTGATCTGAAACTCCTGTGTAGCTTGAACCTTTTTGGGTGTAGGGGTTTTGACCAGCTGCGGGCAAAGCGTCAGTTTGGGCAAAGACATTGGAAACATTGCCAAAAAATATTCCAAACAGAATATAACAAAAGAAAAAAATTTGAAATTGTTTTTTCATTTTAGATTATAAAAAATCCAGCGGGTTGTAGGTGTAGCCAAAAGGCAGGCGGTAAGAACCGTAAATGTTGCTGTATTTACCGTTTGAAACCCCAAATCCTTCGGCGTCGTAGACGCCGAAATGTATGTGGTATCCCCTTTCCGGCCCATATAATTTTTTAGTGGTATTGCCTGTGTTGCCTTCGTATCCGACAATATCTCCCTGCAATACTTTTTGTCCGGGTTTTACTTTATAACTTCGTAAGTGTGCATATAAAGTTACGATGCCTCTTGATCCGCCGGAGGTGCTGATGTTATGTTTGATAGCAACCCAGTTTCCATAAGCTTGATCTGAAGAGTCTGTGTATAAAACTTCTCCGTCTGCGGCCGCATATACGGGCTGTCCAGCCGGGGCTGCTATATCGATCCCATTATGAAAATTGTAACCCAAGGCGGTAAAGCCTGTATTTCCGTATTTTTGAGTTAAAATCCCGTCCATTGGCCAGGCTAAAACTCCTTTTTTTGCCGCTATGGTTTTTTTACCGAGTTTTGTCCTTATTTGTTCGTCAAGTTCATTGATTTCTTTTTGAATATCCTGCTCTTCTTTTTTGCTTGTGGCTAAAAGTTTTTGAAAATTGGATTCCAAACCTCTGGTTTGAGCGAGCAATTTTTCTTTTTGAGAACGTTGGGTGACCAGCGATTCCTTGCTTATTTGCAGCTGCTCTTTTAGCTCATTTAAATTTTTTAACTGTATTGTTAATTCTTTTTGTTGTTGTTCCAGTCTTGCTTTCAGGTCTTTTATTTTTTTTACCAGCTGGAAAATTTTATCTTGATAACTGTTATTGTACTCTATTTGGTCTAAAAATTCGGAAAGATTTTTCGCGCCCAATGTGGATTGGAGTTGGTATTGCTGGTCAAATTCATTTAGTTCCACTATCAGCTGGCTCAAAACTTTTTTGTTGTCCGCAATTTCTTTTATTTTTTGCTCTATGAGCTTTTCCGTTTCCGCTATTTGGAGTTGAGTATCTTCAATTTGGGTGTTTTTTGCTTCTATTTGCAGTTCCATAGACGCAATTTCCCGGTCAAAAATGAAAACTTCGTTTTTGAGTGAATTGGAAGCGTCTCTGGCTTTGGCGATTTGTTCGGTGTATTGCTTGATTTGTTTATTTAATTGTTCCAGCTTTTGCTGGCGCTGGTCTTTTTCGTTTTGCAGTTTAGTTGCGGCGTCTGTAGCGTCATCGGCTTTAGTTAAAAAAGCGCTCAAACAAAACATAAACAAAAAAACCGGCAAAGCAAACAAAGCCAACATTTTTCGTTTATTTTTTGTTTCAATGAGGTTAATCATTAAAATAATTATACCATAAATTTTCAAAAAATAAAAACCCGCAATTTTTTTTCAATGCGGGTTTTTTGTTTTATTTATTATAATTCAGTAGCGGCTTGGATCAGTCTGTCTATTATCTCTTGTTTCCCTTGGCCAAACAACAGCACTGAAGCAACTTCAAAAGGTCCGGGACTTTTTTCTTGGCCGGTTAACGCATACCTCAAAGGCCATAATACAGAGCCGTTGTCGTAACCGTTTTTTTCTATAAAAGACTTAAGCTCCGTTTCAAGATTTGCTTTAGAAAATTTGGCCGTATCTAGAGTTTTGAAAAATTCCGCAAGCTCGTTTAAAACTTTTTTTGTAGACTCAGCCGTGGATTTTTTCCAAACCATGAGCTTGGGGTCAACTTTCGGGCGGACAAAAAAGTATGTTGTCCGCTCCCCTATTTCCGAGAGTTTTTTTAGTCTTTCTTTTTCTAAGTTCGCGATTTGTTCAAAATATTCGTGCGGCAGGACGGTTTTGTCAAAGTTTAAATGGTTAGCTTCCCAATACTTTAACCAGTAAGGCAAAAGCTCGTTGGTAAGTTTGCTTGGGTTCATTGTTTTAATGTATTGGCTGTTCATCCAGTCGAGCTTGTTTTGGTCAAAGACAGCCGGCGCTTTGTTTATTTTTTCCAAGTCAAAATTTTCCATGAGTTCATCCATACTGAAAATTTCTTGCTCGGTTTTCGGGTTCCAACCTAAAAAAGCCACAAAATTTATTAGCGCGTCTTTTAGATAGCCTTTGGACAGAAAATCTTCAACAGCCACATCGCCTTGTCTTTTGGAAAGTTTTGACTTGTCTGGATTTAAAATCAGCGGCAAATGGGCGTACTGGGCGGGCTGAAAGCCCAAAGCATTGGCTATGAGCAAATGTTTTGGAGTGGACGGCAGCCATTCTTCCCCGCGGATAACGTGAGTAATTTTCATATGATGGTCATCTACGACAACAGCAAGGTGGTAAGTCGGGAAGCCATCGGATTTTAGTATGACTTGGTCGTCTAAAATTTGGTTTTGATATTTGACCACGCCAAAAATCAGGTCGTTGTGCACTGTTTCTCCTTCAAGCGGGATTGCAAAACGGATGACCGGATTTTTACCCAAAGCCTTAAATTCGGCTTGTTTTTTTTCAATTTCTTTTGCGGTTAAATTCCTGCAATGACGGTCGTACATCGGAGGTTTTTTTAGCGCAACCTGCTCTTTGCGAAGTTCATCAAGCCTTTCAGAAGAACAAAAGCAGAAATATGCTTTTTTTTCTTCCACCAATTGAAGAGCGTATTTTTGGTAAATTTCTAAACGTTTGGATTGAAGGTATGGGCCATAGTCCCCTTTCTCTTCTAAGCTTCCGTCGGGTTTTAAAAAATATCCTTCATCAAACCCAATACCAACTTCACTCATCACTTTCAGTAAATTTTCCACTGCCCCTGAAACTAGGCGGTTTTGGTCGGTATCTTCTATGCGCAGGATATGACTGCCTTTGTTTTTTTTTGCAAATAAAAAAGAAAACAGCGCGGTTCTAAGCGAGCCTATGTGAACAAAGCCGGTGGGGCTGGGAGCAAAGCGAGTCCGTACAGATTGATCAAAATTGCCCATAATTAAATGAGATTATTATAAGATTACTAACTGATTATAGCTTTTTTATGGCGAATAATCAAACCTGGGAAGATTTAATTTTGTATTTAATCAGTTCGGATACAAGGCCCCAAGTTGCGTGGAAAATCCTTTTATATCTTTTGGGCTGGGTTAGAAGTCTCCATAACCATTCCAGACCCATTTGAGCTAGTATTTTTGGAGGCTTTGGGTATATGCCGGCTAAATAATCAAAAGTTCCGCCAACGCCCATAACCAAATTGATGCTTGAAAGTTTTGGCAAATTTTCCAAAATCCACTTCTCCTGGCGGATAGGTCCAAACGCAACAAATAAAATATCAGGGTTTGCGATGTTTATATCATCAATAATTGACACATCCTCGGGATTTTTGTTTGAATATTGAACCCTGATTTTTTGATCTGCTGATCTACTGATCAACTGTTCCGCTGCCAATTTCGGAGTTTCCCCAAATCCTCCAAGTAAATAAATTGACCAGTTATTTTTTTCCGCAAGCTCTGCAATGTCAGAAACTAGTTCTCGTCCCGGGATTCTTTCTATTTGCGTACCAAGCCCCCTCCCCTGCCCTCCCCCGCCTGTGGCGGGAGATGGAGAAAAAAAAGGAAAGGCAAATTTGATTAGCACAGCTAACGCTTGAAAGTAGGCTTTAAAAATTATTTTCCAGTGGTTAACATTTTCTAGCTTGCCTTTGAACTTATTTTTTTCCCCTCTCCCCGAATCAGATGGGGGGGGAGAGTAGGGTGGGGGTGTGGGTGGTATTTCCAAATATGTTTTTGCCCACAAAATCCCAATACCGTCAGCTAGGGCAATGTCAGCTTTGTTTAGCATTTCTAAAATTTGTTTGTCGCGTAAAGCAGCATACAAAAATTCTGAGTACAAAGTCGTTACCCAGGTTTTTTGTTTGTTTCTAATATTTTTTTCTAATTCTTTCAGTAATTCAGGTTTAGAAAAGTTGTTAATCTTAAGTCCCGCAACATCAATTTTTTGCATTATATTTATTTACCCAATAATGTATCATTACTCTAATATTATACCCAAAATCCACAAAATCAGCTATAATATCCCTATGGAATTAATAGGTAAAATAGCTTCCAAAATAAAAAAATCAGAAAAGCCCAGGAAAAACCCGCATCTCCACTCCCCCACCCATCTGCTTGCTGAAGAGCTAACTTTGAAGCTGAATGATAAAAAACATTTTGCTTTTTACCTGAAAATGGCTGTACTTTATGACCATAACTGGCTTAGGAAGCTGGCTGGTGAGATTTTGGAAAACCGAAATGTGCAAACACCTGGTAAACTATTTGCGTACCTTATTAAAAAAGCCAACTTGGAAAAGAAAGCTGAGGCAAATATTGAAAAGGCAAAATAAAAAAGCGCCAAAGGGGGCTGGCGCTGCTGTCAAGTCTCCCGGAGCTAGACCGTTCAAAAAGAAAGGGGAGCCTTTACTCCCATCGCATATTTCCCCCTTTATTTAGCAAGACACTTGCTAACAGTAAACTGATTATAAAGATAAATTTTTTTTAGTCAATGATCCTCCCAATCCTTACATACCCAAACGACATCTTAAGAAAACCGACTGAGCCGGTGAGTTTTCCTTTGTCTTCAGAGATGAAGAAACTCACCAAAGATATGATAGAAACAGTCAGGAAAGCGGACGGCATTGGTCTTGCCGCTCCGCAGGTTGGAAAGTCGGTTAAGCTGATAGTGGTGAATTTGGAAAAATCGGAAATACCTCTGTTTCCTCTATATAATCCAAAAGTAGTAAGCAAAGGCGGAAAAAAGATTGAGATTGAAGAAGGCTGTTTGTCCATCCCCGGAGTTTTTGGTATGGTTAAACGGCCAAAAAAAGTGACCATAGAAGCGCAAAATATGAAAGGCGAAACCATAACTTTTACGGACGAGGGTTGGGTGTCTCGGGTTTGTCAGCACGAGATAGACCACATAAATGGGATTTTAATAATTGATTTAATAAAAAAATATACTAAAGGGGAAGAGGTTGTTAGAGAGTTAGAGAGTTAGAGAGTAATTCCGAATTTGTTTTTCAAATATATATGAAGTTTATAAAAGATTTACTTTTTTTTGAAATAAATACTACTGGACAGGATAGCGACAAAGACAGCATACTGCAGCTGTCTGCTGTTTTGCTGGATAAGGATAATTTGCTGGAAAAATCCGTTTTTAATTCTTATGTCAGAGTTAGTTATATGGACAATGTAATGGCTCAGCATGCCAAGCTCCTTTCTGTCCGGGTAGAAGAAATAAAAAAAGCCCAAAAGATTTATGAAGTTGTCAAATTGTTTCAAAAGAAATTTTCCACGCCCTTGCTTTTAGCGTCAAATTCTTCGGGCAACATCTTGTTTTTAAAAAACGCCTTTAAAAAGTCGGCTGTGCCGTTTGATTTTGATCCGCATATTTTGGACTTATGGACATTGGGCTATGTTTATACGCTCAATGCCGGGATGAAAAAGATGCCGGCTTTCAGCACTTTTGTGGACTATTTTAGGTTAAGACAAGAAAATCCGTTTAATGCTTTGGAAAAAGTCAGGCTGGGCGCTGAAATATTTAGAAGAATAGTTAAAGAAGTTTAGATTATTAATGATTGAATCTACGTACTTACTAAAAAAATTCAGATTGTCATTCCCGCGCAGGCGGGAATCTTGTTTAAACAATACAACTAAACTAATCAGTTTTTCGGCTCTTGGGCCGGAATGACAGCAAGTGCGTAAGTCCTAAAAATATTTAATAAATTTATGAATTTTAACAAAGATATTTTACTTATTGACTTGGAGATGACGGGGTTGGATTTTAGAAACAATGAGATAATCCAGCTCTCAGCCATACTTTTGGATAAAAAAACTTTGAAAGAAAAAGCTTGGTTTAACTCTTATGTCAAACCCCGAAACTGGAAAAGTCGTGATCCGGAGTCGATGAAAATCAACGGGCTTAAATGGGAGATTTTAAAAGAAGCTGCTGATCTAAAACCAGTTTTGGTTTCCTTCATAAAAAAATTCAAGCCTAACCAGGTTATACTCGCTAACTATGGCGGGATAATGGACATAACTTTTTTACAAGAAGCTTTTAAAAAAAGTAAGATGAAATGGCCTTTTGATTACCATATATTCAACCTTTGGCCGGTATTTTTTCAGTATTTGGCGCAAAAAAACCAACTAAGAAACAGTAAAAAATTTACTGGTTTTACTTTGGAAGATTTGATGAAAAGATTTGGCATTAGTTCAGAAAACCGCCACGACGGTCTCTCCGACTGCCGCGTAGAGGCTGAAGTGCTGAGGAGAATAGTAAAATCCAAATAAATTCCCTTTTAAGTGATAAAAAAACGTGGTGGATAAATAAAGTTTTAAATATATAGAAACATAACCTCTCTCTAACTCTCTCCAAGTATTGGAGAGAGAAACTATAATGAAATCTATGAGAATTGTTTTTTTTGGCACATCAAATGTGGCTTTACCGGTTTTGGAAAATCTTTCCCGCCAGCACGAGATTGTTGCTGTGGTAACCAGGCCGGACGCAAAAGTCGGCAGGAGCCAGGAACTTTCCGAAAGCCCTGTTTCGGTTTTGGCCAATGAGATGAAAATCAAAGTTCTAAAACCTGAGATGGTAAAAAATAACAATATTTTCAGGCTGGAACTTCAGGATTTAAACGCTGATATTTTTGTCGTGGTTTCTTATGGGCATATTTTGCCTTTGGAAATAATCAATATACCGAGGCTAAAAACTTTGAATGTGCATTTTTCTTTGCTTCCCAAATACCGCGGCGCCTCCCCTATTCAGGCCGCGCTTTTAAACGGAGAGACCGAAACAGGCACCAGCATATTTATTTTAGACGAAAAGATGGACAGAGGACCCATCCTCAGGCAGGAAAAAATCGCCATTGATCCAGACGACAACTTTTTGTCTTTGTCGGAAAAGCTGGCTGCCCTTTCGGGAAAAATAATTGTTGACACTATTTATCACTACGACAACGGCGATATTAAACCAATTTTTCAGGACGAAAATTCGGCCACCTATTGTAAGACCTTATCCAAAGCCGATGGCAAGATAGACTGGTCAAAAACGGCTTTGGAAATCTATAACCAGTTTAGGGCATTTTTCCCTTGGCCAGGAGTTTGGACAGAGTGGAATAAAAAGAAGGTTAAAGTGCTTGAATGCATTGCTACAAATCCAGATACTATTAAAGCCACAAATGCCTACGAATTTGGCCAGGTGCTGGAAAATGGAGCGGTGCTTTGCGGGCAAAATACATTTTTACAAATCAATTCGCTTCAGCTAGAGGGAAAAAAAGAAACAAAAATCGCTGACTTTTTAAACGGCTACTCGGATTTCGTAGGAAGCAAACTAAACTAAATTAAAACAATGTCAAGGGTGACCCTTGACATTGTTGCTTTTTGATTTGTTTTTGATTTGCTAAAGACTAATCACTAAAGTCTAAATTCTAAGCACTAAAGACTAACCACTAAACTTTAAAGACTATTTCAAATATCTATTTTTATTTGCGACGTGTTCTTCAAAAGTTTTTGAGTAAACAGGCTCGCCTGAAGGCTGTTTATGCAGAAAATAGTAGTAATCGGTTTTTTTTGAGTTTAGAACCGCGTTTATGGAAGAAAGCGAGGGGCTACAGATAGGACCGGGAGGCAGGCCGGGGTTAAGGTAAGTGTTATAAGGCGATTTAATTTTTAAGTCCTCAAGTAGCGGAGCAGGGTCATTTTTTCCCGTTATGTAGTTGATGGTGGCGTCGGACTGAAGAGGTATTTTTGCTTTAAGCCTGTTTAAAAATATTCCCGCCACAATTTGTCTTTCTTCGTCTAACCGTAACTTGCTTTCCGGGGATACTGCGTTGCGGCCGGTTTCGTTTTCTACAACAGACGCCAATACCAAGACTTCATAGGGTGTATAGCCTATTGTTTGGGCCTTTTGTACCATTTCCGGACTGAATTTTTTATAGAAATTCGCCAGGGATTTGCTGATGATTTCCTCAGCGGTTTGTTTTTGGTTAAAGCTTTCGGGCTTAAAAATGCGGTAAGTGTCAGGATATAAAAACCCTTCCAAATCCGCGGTTTTGGGTTTTTGGTAGATGCTGAATTTGTCAGAAAGGTTGTAGGAGTCTTGTAAAACTAAAAAATCTTTTGCCGAAACAAGTTTTTCTTTTTCCAGATAGTTGGCAATATCTTTTATACCCCAGCCTTCGATAAGTGTTACGCTGACTTCTTCTTTTTTTAAATTCTTTGCCGCTTCAATGGCTTTCAGCCTGTCGGCTTTTTGTTTCTGATAGCGAAAAAAACCGCTGGCTAAAGCGGCTCCAAGAATTGCTATAAATATTATTAGAAATATATTTTTAAGTTTTGACATTTCTGAAATTTTGGCAATTATGTTCAATTTTATTTAATTTTGCGCAATTATTTTGACCCACACTTCCCTGTTTCTGCCGCCGTCCAGCTCTACGAAAAATACGGTTTGTTTTGCTCCTAACAAAATATCGCCTTTTTCAATGATCAAATTTTCCGAGTTTCCCAGTAAAAACGCTTTGACGTGGGCGTGGCCGTTGGAGCGCTCGTTGACCGCCACATTTAGCCTGACTTCAAACAAGTCGTGACTGTAACTGGTATCCAGCGGCACTGTGCGGTATAACATCTTCATAAAATCCTGAACCAGCAAAGTTTCGTTGTTGTTGATGCGGATAGCTCCGGTGGTATGCGGACAAAAAACCGTTACAATCCCCTCTTTCACCCCGCTGTCTATAACAAATTTGCGGATATGGTTGGTTATATCCACCATCTCAAACTGCTTTTTGGTTTCAAGAAAGATTTTATTTACTGGTTTGCTCATGATTATATTATATCATAAATAATAATACAAAACCCCGCTTTATGGCGGGGTTTTACAAATCTATTAAATAGTCAGCGGAATTTTACAGGATTGCGTCTTTGGCGGCTTTGAGAACGCGGAATTTGATAACGGTTTTAGCAGGGATTGAGATGCTTTCGCCGGTTGCTGGGTTTCGTCCCATTCTGGCCGGGCGGTGCTTTTTCAAAAGTTTGCCAAGTCCCGGGATGGTGAATTCGCCTTCTTTTTTGGTAACTGTGTAAGCCATATTGGCTAAAGCATCCATAAACTCACCAGCTTGTTTTCTGGTTACGCCAAGTTTTTCGGCGAGAGCTTGGAGCATTTCTGACTTTGTCATTTGTTTGTGTCCTTTTTACCCCTTATATTTGTTAAGGAGTATAAATAATTTTTTTAACTTGTAATTTAATATTAACAGAAAACCCAATAAAATCAAGTGATTTTAAGAGAAAGTGAGAAAAATTTGCAATTTTTAGTTTTCAATTTTCAAAAGACAATAATTTCAGCTTAAATATGAGAAAAAATATATAAAATATTTTTTAAAGTATTAGCATTCCATCGCCAAAAGAGAAGAAACGCATCTGTTTTTCCATAGCTTTTTGATAGATATCCAATAGTTTTTTTCTTCCAACCAATGCCGAAACCAACATCATTAGACTGCTTTTTGGCACGTGGAAATTGGTTATAAGCCCGTCTATGAGTTTAAATTCATACGGCGGGTAGATAAACAAGTCGGTTGTACCAGAGAGTTTTTTTGTTTGGGCGTAGGATTCAAGAGTGCGAAGGCTGGTCGTGCCTACAGCAAAAATGGGACGTTTTTGTTTTTTAGCTTTTACGATGAATTCAATAGTTTTTGGGTCAATGAAATACTGTTCGGTATGTAGCTTGCCGGTTTTGAGTTGCTTTGGCGTTAATGGAGCAAAAGTTCCTAGCGATACGTCGAGGCGGACAAACTTTATGACTATCCCCTGCTTTTTCAAGTCGGTTAAAAGTTTTTTTGTAAAATGCAAAGAAGCGGTGGGGGCGGCTACGGACTCTCCAGTTTTGGCAAAAACAGTTTGGTACGCTTTCTGTTTTTGTTTTTCAGTCAAAGGTGAATGCTTAATATACGGAGGCAATGGTGTTTGGCCGTATTTTTTCAGGATTTGCGGGAATTGTTTTATGTCAAAATTAGGTTTTAAAAAATAAGTTCCCCCGTCTTTTTTAACGACTGTCAATGACAAAATTTTACGGCTTTTTGAGCTTTTGATTGGAATAGTTAGGATAGAATTTAAAGTAAGTTTTTTGTTTGAAAGAGCTTTGATCATACCTCCCCTAACCCCAGCCCGACGAGTTCGTTCTGGCGGGCCTCCTTGATAAGGAGGGGAAAATAAAATGGTACCTAAATACAATAGCTCCACTTTTCCGCCGGTTGGTTTTAAAACAGGCAAACGGGCTGGTAAAACTCTGGTTTGATTGAACACTAAAATCGCGTTTTTCGGCAGATATTTTCCAAGATTTTTAAAAATGTCAAAAGATAGGGTTTCATTTTTGCGGTCATATACCAAAACCCTCGCGCTATCGCGAGGATGGGTCGGTTTTTGGGCTATGAGTTCTGGGGAAATTTCGTAATTAAAATCTTCTGTTTTTATCATACAAGTTTAGTAGTCTTGTTGCTTGGAAAAATCCACATTTCTAATTTTTTGAATTGTAGTTTTTAGGTTTGAAATATAATCATTTATATTCACTTTGGATTGAGAAATATAGAGATTATATAAAATACTCTTAACTCTCAATGTTTGAGGATGGTCAGGGTTTTGAGCATAAGAATTTAAAATTTGAAAAAAATCCGCCAAGAGTTTTTTTAGCTTATCGATTTGCTCATCTATATTTTTTGGTATAACTACTCCTTGCTTTCTTTCAATGAAATCAATCCCAAGATTCTGACCTATAGCTGTTTGAATTGCTTGTTCTTCAGAAAATCGGCTGCTAGTTAAGGTTTTGTAGAATGTATTAAAAGCCGTTGCTTCAATTGAATTACCAGGCTGGTGTATAAAATTTGCGCAATTTAGTAGAAGTGTTTCAATCCTTGGTATTAGTCTTTCTAGTTCAAAAGCTAGCATTTCCAGTCTATTTTTGTTATTTTCAGGTTTGGAAAAAAATGATCTTAGTCTTTCAAAATTAGGTCTGAACATATGTTTATATTAATGTAATATTATTTTTACTACTTCCACCAAGCCCCAAATAGCGAGGCCTAGGAAAGCTAAAGTGCCGAGAAAAGAAATCCAGGAGTTTTTTACAAGTTTGACTGTTTTAGCAGGGTTTAAAAAAAGAGCAATATTTAAAAGCGTATGAGCGCCTATAACTCCAATGCTAAATCCGAGCACATTGACTATGGAAAAGAGCGGCACATAGCCGGCAAAGTCGTCTAAACCCAGTATAAAAGGAACAGTAAAAGAAAAAAAGAGTAACTTTTTCCAAGGCAAGGCGGATGAGCCTTTCATCTTTTCTCCCAAATCCGGCAAAACCTTTGAAAGTATCGGCCTGATATATTTTAAAAGAGAGCTTAAAAACTTGTCTAAACCTAAAAATATATATTTTTTAAACTTTCCTTCCGCTTGCCAATTGGAAAAATGTTCCAGTCCTGAGTAAGCTAGCTCAAAGAGCACCAAAGAAGCGATAAGAACCATTATTGCCAAAAGCCATTCAATTTCTTTGAAAAATGTCCAAACTATCAAAATAATTGCCGTGCCGAGGGCGTTGCCCACGGCTGTGCCGATTTCTATGGCTACGCGATTTTTCCAGCCTGGGTTTGTTGCCATCAGCCTGCCCATAAAAATGGCAAAGTCTACGGCCGTTTTAAGATAAATGGTTCCGCCTATCAGGATATCGTACCAACGGATTTGTAAAAGAATATCCTGTCCCCGGGTAATCCCGTTTAAGCCTAAAACAGTTAAGGTTAAAAGCCCTGTTAATACAAAAAAAACCACCACTGTCATACTTAATGGTATAACTTGGCTATACAGAAAAGGTTCGTTGGTTTTTTGGGCAGGGTTTTGCATATTGAGATTTAAAAATATTTTTTATCTTTTAACTTCTCAGGCAGAAAGCTGGCGGATTGGTCATCGGAAGAACCATATCCCAGATCTTTCATCAGTTGGGTCGGGGCATTCCTTATATGAAGGGGTACGGGAAGATTGCTGAAATTTTTGACGTCAGCCTGGGCTGCGCGAAGAGCGTCATAAGCAGAGCGGTCTTTTTTGCAGTTTGCCAGGTAAGCGGCGCCGTGGCTGAGGTTTATGGCGCATTCGGGGTAGCCGATTTTTTCACAGGCCGCAAAAACCGCAGTAGCAACCACCAAAGCAGTAGGCTGTGCCAGTCCGATGTCTTCTGAAGCAAATATTACCATTCTTCTGGCGATAAATAAAGGGTCTTCGCCGGATTCCACCATTCTCGTCAGATAGTAGATTGCGGCATCTGTTTGTCCCGCGCGCATAGATTTGATGAAAGCAGAAATAGTGTTGTAATGTTCTTCTCCGGCTTTGTCGTATCGCAAAGTTTTTGACTGTAAGGTTTGTTTGAGATTTTCAAGAGTGACAGACCCGTACAGGCTGATACAATTTTCCAACATTGACAAAACTTGCCTGGCATCCCCTCCTGACATTGACACTAGCCACTGTTTTTCACCCTCTCCGATATCGGAGAGGGTTGGGGTGAGGTTACGGATAGCATTATTTATTATTTCTCCAATTTCTTCCTCATTTAACTCATTTAGCACAAAAACCCTGCAGCGGGACAAAAGCGCGGGGATGACTTCAAAGCTCGGGTTTTCCGTGGTTGCGCCGATCGAAGTCAGCTCGCCAGACTCTACATAAGGCAAAAGGAAATCCTGCTGAGCTTTGTTAAAACGGTGGATTTCGTCCAGAAAAAGAATCTTGGGTGTATTGGACAGATAAGACTCATTGGACTTATAAGATTTATTTTCAATTATTTTCCTGATATCTTCTTTCCCAGCGCTGACTGCGGAGAGTTCAAAAAATTCAGCATTCAGTGCTTTTGCATATATCCTCGCCAGGGTGGTTTTGCCCACGCCCGGCGGTCCCCACAGCAAAAAACTAAACAAATGTTTTTGTTCTATGGCTTTTCTTATGGGTCCGTCCTCCCCTACCAAATGCTTTTGACCAATATAATCTTCAAGGGTTTGGGGTCTGAGTTGTTGCGCTAGTGGCTGCATATATTTTAGTATAACAAAAAACCCGCATAGGTGTGTACCTGGGCGGGTTTAGGGTTTATGGTTGCATTAGAACCAGAAAGAAGAGATAAACATTGAGTGGATTATGAGCACGGCGCCAAGCAGCCCCATATTTTTCGCAAACTGAACTTGCTCCATCATTTTTTTAGTTGGGTCGGTTTCTTTCCAGAAAGCGTGCATCATAAAAGTTACTGGAACTAAAAACAAAACCAGCGCCAAAGTTCCTAAACGCACGTATTCACCGAGCAGGATGGAAGCTCCGCCTAGTAAGAGTAAAACACCGCTGGCTAAAACCGCCTGCTTTGGTTGAGGTACGCCTTTAAAGTGGGTATAACCTGACAAGCTTTCGAGGTTTGCAAAATGGTTGTAGGCGTTGTATAGAAAATATCCGCCCAGCAAAATTCTGCCTAGTAACATTATATCTGCTGACATATGTTGATTTGTTTCTTGTCTTTTTAAGACAGTTAGTTGATGTTAAATTTTTTTAGAAGTTGGCATTTTACCCTCTCCTCGCCAGGAGAGGGTAAAAATTAAAGTTATATCTGGGTTAAGTCTATGGTTTGGTCTATGCGGATTTGGGAGACAAAATCCGGAATATGGGAAACCATAAGAAATGCGCCTTCGTAGGAGTCTAAAGCCTTAGCTATGACAGGCAAGTGGCGGAAGTTAATGTGGTTAGTGGGTTCGTCTAAAATCAAAAGTCCCGGTTTCATAAGTACCAGCCTGCAAAAAGCCAAAAGGCCTTTTTGACCTTCGGACAAGGCGCCAATCTGCCGGTCTAAAAGTTTTCCGTCCAGCAAAAATCCCGCGGCTGTGGATCTTAGGGTATGCTCATCAAAAAGCGGCATTGCGTCTTTTAAAGCGTCAAAAGCCCTTTGGTCAAAATCCATATTTGAAAAATCTTGTTTGTAGTAACCGACTTTAATTTTATCGCCAGTGCTGCAACCTTGATAATTGCTATTTGCTATTTTTTCTAGCATAGTGGTTTTGCCTATGCCGTTTGGACCTTCAATCAAAATATGCGTATTTTTTCTCACCGTTAGTTCAAAGGGTTTGAAAACCGCTTCATGATTCTTAATTGCGGAAATTTGTGTAAATTCTAAAATTTTTCCGTCAAAAAATGTGTCAAATTCCTGACAAGGAATTTCAAAGTCGCGGATGGTTTTGTCTTCCTGCCGCACTTCCACGATATTTTCTTCAGCTTCTTCCACGGCTTCGCGCATCCGTTTGGCAACAGCGCGGAGTTTACCGCCTTTGTGGGCAAAAACTTCGGCTTGGCTGCGTTTTTCTTTGATCTGCGCCTGCATACGGGCGTTCTGCTGGTTTTCGCGTTCCATTCGCGCTTTTATCTCTTCTACCACATCGTAGTAGTTGCCGGTGTACTGCTCAACTTTTTTGGTAAATACGTCTAAATACAAAACTCCGTCTGAAAATGCGTTTAAAAACTCCGCGTCGTGGGAAATAACTATTACAGTTTTTTCATACATCATCAAAAATCCTGTGAGGTGTTCTATGCCAGCTTTATCTAGGTTGTTGGTAGGCTCGTCTAAAAGTAAAATGTCGGGGTTTTGAATGAGCGCGTGAGCCAAAAGTAAGCGCGCCTGCTGTCCGCCGGAAAGCTGTTTTACCACCCTGTCTAAAGGTAAATCTACATTGACAACCTCAAACACCTCGCGAATGAGCTTATCTAAATTGTAGCGGATGTCATGAAAAGCCGTAGCAAAATATTCCCGTACAGTAAGCTCAGAAAGTTCTTTGGGCATAACCTGTCTGGCTATGGCAATGCTTGCGTCTTTGGGTGTGATAAAAATGTCCCCTTCCTGGGGCTTTAGTTCTCCGGTTATCATTTTAAACAGACTGGACTTGCCTGCGCCGTTTTGTCCCATCAGGGTTATTCGGCTTCCGGCGCGCACGGAAAAAGAAGCTTCTTCTAAAACTTGTTTGTGGTGGTCGTATTCAAAAGTAACGCCTGAAAAGCGTAGGATGACTTTATCTTCCGGCATTTAGATCATTTAAAATCCCCCAAGACGGGGGTTAATATATCAATATTATAATATTTATTTCACCAACAGTCAAACAGTAGAATTTTACTATATCGGATAAATTTAGGTTTTATAACCAATATAGATTAACCTATTTTAACCCTGGATCCCGGCTCTTCTCCGCCAGCCGGCGGATCCGGCCGGGATGACAAAAAAATAAAGTCAAAGATAGCTAGCTAAATTAGGTTATTGTTACCCTTCTTATATAAACTAAGTAAAGACTATTTTCGCAATCCCAAAGCAGTGTTGATTATAAACAAGACTATGGAAAAAGCCATTGCCCACCAAAAGCCGTCTACTTTAAAACCTGAAACCAGGCTGCTAGCAAGCAAGATTAAAACCGCGTTTATGACCAAAGTAAAAAGTCCGAGGGTTAGGATGTTTATTGGAAGGGTAAGCAAAATCAAAATCGGTTTTATAACAGCGTTGATAATGCCCAAAACCACTGCCACAACCAAAGCGGGTAAAAAACCTTCCAGTTTAACTCCCGGAAGTAGGTAAGAAGAAACCATTATTGCCATTGCTGACAAAAGCCAGGTGATGAGAATTTGTATCATAGGATTGGTATTTTGTATAAAGTATTTTGTATTATGCAGTATGCATTATACCGAATACATAATACTTAATACTAAGCTTATTCTTTCCTCTCCACCTCAATAGTCATATTGGCAACAAGAGCGGCGATGGCGCCGACTGCGGCAAAAACAGGCAGAAGAGCTGCTCCGACCACACCCCAGGTTAAGGGTATTTCCATAAAGACTTTGCCTTTCTCACTTTTGAGGATGATTTTGCGGATGTTGCCTTCTTTGATAAGTTCTTTGATTTTTTTTACTACATCCTCCCCTTTTACTTTAAACTCTGTTTGAGATGATTTTTTTGGCATATGGTTATATCTTATTTATTTGTTCTTTTTTTGGTAAACCAACTAATATATTGTATTTCTTATTTTCTTTAACAATTTTGATTTGGTGTCCGGAAGCTGCCCGGAGTATTATTGACGCATTTTCTTGAGAAGAAAGCTTTTTTATTCCGTCAATCATATTTTTTTCTTCAATTTTAACACCTTGCTCTCGAAGCTTGTTTGTTTGTAAGGTTACCCAATCAATCAATTTTTCAGAAATATTTTCCGCATTTAATTGTTCAGAAAATAATGCAGCAGCCGTAGCTTTTAAGAAATCTCTTCTTTCCATATATTTTTTTACTAATCACTAATCACTAATCACTAATCACTAACTGCTAATCTAATACGCTCCCGCCTGGATTTCCCAAAGTTTTTGGTATAAGCCTTGACTTGCTTTGACTAGCTCTTCGTGTTTTCCTTGTTCCACCACTTTACCATTTTCTATAACTACTATTCTATCCATCTGCATTATGGTAGAAAGTCTGTGAGCGATAACTATGACGGTTTTGTCCTGCATCAGTTTTTTTAGCGCGTCCTGGATATACATTTCGCTTTCGCTGTCTAAGGAGGAAGTCGCTTCGTCCAAAACCAATATGGGGGAATTTTTTAAAATTGCCCTGGCAATAGCAACTCTTTGGCGTTCGCCGCCGGAAAGTTTGACTCCCCGCTCCCCAACCAAAGTCCGGTAGCTGTCAGGAAAGCCAGTTATAAACTCGTGGGCGTGGGCTAGTTTGGAAGCCTCTATGACTTCCTCGTCAGAAGCCTCGGGTTTCCCATAGCGGATATTTTCCAAAAGCGAGCGGTGGAAAAGTATGGGTTCTTGAGGCACTAGGCTTAAAGCTTGCCTGAGCGAGTCTTGGGTTACTTGCCCAATGTTCTGCCCGTCTATACTTATAGCTCCTTTTTGAATATCATAAAACCTAAATAGAAGTTTGACAATAGTGGTTTTTCCCCCGCCTGAAGGGCCGACTATTGCCACTTTTTCTTTTGGTTTAATTTTAAGGCTAAAATCCGTCAAAACTTCCTGGGCTTGCCCGTAGGAAAAGCCGACATTTTGAAAGTCTATTTCCCCATTTTTTGTGGCTAACTGCCCGGCGTTTGGCACATCCTGTATGCCGTGCGGAGTCAGCAGTATTTCTGTCATCTCGTTGGCGTCTGAAAAGGCCTCAAAAATTTGGCGAATAAATTTTCCCACATTCCAATATTTATCGAACATTCTCATCAAATAGGATTGCACCAAAGCCACTGAGCCTATAGTTATCAGACCTAAGCCCCAGAGATGAACTAGTTGCTGTAAGACAAAAAACTCCATCACGATCATTGAAACAGCTTGAAATCCGTCTGAATGAGTTATTAGTTCCCAGGATTTTTTTCTTATCAAGTATTGCGATTGGATCAAGCGGGCAAATTTGTTTTTTTCAGAGGACAGAGCAGAAAAAGCTTTAATGTTGACATTGTTGGCTATGGTGTCGGCCATTTGTCCGCTGACTTGTGAATCTATCGCTGACCTCTGAAGTTCGACCGGCAGTCGGTAGAGCGTGAATAAATAGCTGAACACCAAGTAGATAATTAGCCAAATCAGGACAATCAAGCCTATTTTGGAATTTTCGCGGGTCAACAAAAACAAAATAATTACAGTTTCAACCGCAAGTCTGCCCGACTCAAAGATTATCTGGTCAGAGATGATCTCGTAGGATCGTTCGTACCTTTTGGCTTTGGTTACCAAACTCCCGACAAAAGTATTGGAAAAAAATGTCATAGAATGCCGGTGTACATAGGAAAAGATTGTATTATATAGATCGCGCATCACTACCAGTTGAAAGTAGTTGTTTAGATAGTTAAAGGCGCGCGCCGCAGTCTGGCGAATCATACTGACAATGAAAATTGTCCAGACTATATACATTAGTGGCCCAAGGTCTGATCTTTTGTAAGTGACCATCATTTGATCAAGGAGTTTTTTGTAGAGAATGGGAAAATACAGGGTCAGTATGATATGGACACCGACTAGTATAACAATGACAAAAAGGCGCCCTTTGTAGCGCATACTGTGCTGCCAGTAGATTTTAAGTGTTTCTTTGGAAAGGTTTTTCATTGTACCGGGCTTTTAATGTAGTACGGAGAAATTTTTATTTTATTTTGCAAACCTTCAACTGTAAGCAGTGGCAAAGCGTTGGTATAATTTGGTTCTTCTGAAGACAAAAATTCAACAGGGTTTCCATGGATAACTCCAAGGTTTTTACCTTCTTTACTTTCATCAAAAAAAAGTTTTTGACCTGGTTTTAATGCTTTTATTTCCCTCGCAGAGATATTTTTCCAGGCTAAAACAGAAATCTCATGGTTTTTTGCTACACCCTCTAACAACTTTTGAATTTTAGTTAATTCTTGAAAAACCTCAGAAAATGGTATTTCAAGCTTTATCCAATCCCTATTAGTTTCAAGCCATGCTTGCATTTTATGCTCTGGGTCAGATGCGTTAAATTGCCAATTAAAACCAATCTTTAACTTATTTGCAATTTCTAAAGCTTTTTTAATTGCTTCTAAATATATTGCGCGAGTTTCCGGAAAACCAACCGGTTTTTTGGAGGTTGTATTTTCTATACTATCCTGCATATTCAAATTGCCATTTATAATTCTCAAATAAACTAAAAGCCGCTTACTTGGTCCTGTAAGGAGTATTTTCATATTCTCAAATGGTAATGGTTCTTTTTCGGCAGTGTATATTGGTTTGTCAGGAGATGGCATAAAATATATATTTTAAGATCTTTATTATACCAAAAATTCCCACATTTGACAGGAAAATGCAGATGTGGAAATATATGACTATTCTGTTTGTAAGGAGTGCAAGATGAAGAAGTTCCGAGTGATGGTGATCGTATCTTTCCTGTTCTTTTTGGCCACGTCATTTGGCCAGCAGCCCCGGGTTGCCCCTCGTGGTGACGACAAAAAGGGTTCGGAAAAGAAGAAAGAAAAGAAAGAGAGAAAGCATCAGGTTTTTCGCAACCATTGGGGGGATGACACATTCAACGTGGAATACTGCCTCCCCGGCCGCTTGGAGGACGGCCGAAAGGGCCAGACCAAGGGTGTTCCTTGCGGATGTGTAGGGATGTACACCCTGTATTGGGAAAGCGCTGCAGATGAATGCAATATGAGCCACGACCGCAAGAGTGATGCCTGGAAGGATTGCCAAAAATCAATCAAAGGCTGTTCAGAATTTATGGAGCACGGTGGCGACTCCGGTATTTGGACAGCCAACGAACAACTCAAGTGCCAGGTTTATTGCTACGAAAAGCAGTCTTGTCGGTGTTGCGACGACAAGACTGCCAGGCAGAGGATGGACAAGTGGCATAAACTGACTTTGGCCGGCATGGTTGCGTGGAAAACAAATCTCCGCTTGCTCAATCGTGGGCAAGCATGTAACGAACGGTTCGTTTTTTCATATCAGCCAATCCGTCCTCCCGACCTTTTCTACTCTTCTGTTGTTCCGCTGCTGTGGTAGCGGGCAGGATTGAGTGGACGCAAACCAGGCGGTGCCTTCGTGGCGCCGCCTGGATTTTCTTTTTTATATCTATTGGTTATCTATTTGTTTTTGGTAGTTTTTTAAACTCTCGTTGGTTTGTTCAAGACTTTTTTCTGCTTGCTGTTTGGGGTTTTGGGTTTCTTTGGAACTTTTATTTTTTTGGTATGTGACAGTAAAAATAATTGCGATGATTGCTACAGCGATCAGCAGGCTGACGAGTAAAAAACCAGCCTGAGAATTTGTGTGGGATTTTCCCATTTGTGTAATTTGATGAATTCGTAATTGGTGAACCTATCTCCAAGCTCCGAGTATTGCTCCGACTACAAGAAGGGTTACTAGCATATTGCCGGCTCCGAGTAGGAACAAAACTTTTTTTCCGCCCCAGATGGCGCTACCAAGCTGGACCGGGACGACGAAACCCACCCAAGCCAAAGCTGCTATCTTCAGGCCACCATTTACTGTAATTTCCCCCAAAGAGCCCATAAACCAAGCTAGGACGTAGAACATAACCAGGCTTGCTACAAACTGACCAAAATATAAAAGACCCATTTTCTTTTTTTCTTCCGCCTGTCTTTCTGGTGTCCAAGTGTTCATACCCATAGCTTCCATAAACATTTTACCAAACAAAGGCCCATACCAAATACTGCCTATGACCATAGAAACTACGGCCGATACTAACACTGCCCAAATATTTATTTGCATATTGTTTTTTCGTATATCGCTCTAAAAAGCGATATAGTGTTAATTTGTATTTATTATAACAGATTTTTGTTATTACCATCATAAAAAACCTATACAGACTTGCTGATAGGTTTTTTATGGCAGGGGCTGTAGGAATCGAACCCACGTCGTCTCTTTTGGAGAGAGAAATGTTACCACTACACCAAGCCCCCATACGATAAGTAGCAAGTATTAGGTATTAAGTATTTAGCTTAATACAAACTACTTGCTACTTAATACTTATTTGGTTTCTTTATGCAAAGTTTTTTTCTTGCAGGTTTTGCAGAATTTTTCTAGTTCCAGGCGTTTTTTCTTTTGGGCGCCCAGACTTTTTTTGTTGCGCTTGGTTTGGTAGTTGAGGTTGTGGCAAACCGAGCATTCCATATTTATGAGATGATCTTGGGACATAATTTTTTATAGTAAATGCAAAATGAAAAAATCAAAATGCAAAATTAATGTTTAAATCTATTTATAGATGCTTGCGCTTCGAAGTCCGCCCTAGGCGGACGGAGAAGTGGAGCCAGCTGTCGGACTCGAACCGACCACCTACGGTTTACAAAACCGTTGCTCTACCAGATGAGCTAAGCTGGCAACAGGGGGTTGGGCGGGCAGGCAAAACCGTTGCTCCCCGCCCGACTGAACACGTCAGTCGTTCGGGCGGGTACCATCCGCCAGCTGGCGGAGAGCTAAGCTGGCATAAACCATATTCTACAATTTTTTGGGTTTTTTTAGCAAACTTAAAACTCAGCCGTTATTTGAGATTTTAACATAAACCTTAAAAAAAAGCTAGTGTTTGGGGTAAAAAAGTGTTAAAATATACAAAAGACTTTTTATGCCCGAAAAAATATATAATTTTGACGAACAACCCGATGATAATAGAAATTTAGTGCCAGAAAAACCCGGTTTTGATGAGCACAAAGAATACCGTAAACTATCCCGATTTACTCCTGGAGCTATATTTGCCCGATGGCGCACTGGTCGGAATGTTAGACTATTTGGTGATTATTACAGAAAAAATAGCCCTCAATTATCTCCTGAGGAGCTTGCAAAATTTGACGCTTCAAACGAAGAAAGAAAAAACAGGATGTCAAGACAGGCGCAAGAACAATATGCCGACAAACACCCTGTAAGGCGAAGAGATGTGCTGAATACCGCAGTCGTTTCCGGCGTGGCTGCGGTCGGATACCTTTTACAAAAAGCTATAACTCCGGATTTGGGAGAAATAAAAGAGCGAGAAGCGTGGAAAAAGATGGCGGAAGGTTTAAGCAGTATTTTGAAAAACAAGCATTTTTTGCAAACGCGTTTTGACAGGCCTTCTGGCAAACCTTCCCAAGAGTTTTTGAATGATGGTTTTTTTGAATATAATCAGTTGCCTGAAAATGAGCTAAGAGATGCGGTAAATTTAGTAGATGCGGAACTGGAAAAATATTCAAAACCAAATAAACAAGGTCTGTTTTCTCAGGCTAAATTAGTTTTAGGCCGGGATTTTGCTCTCCGAAGCCATATCAAGCCCTATGCGCTCAAAACACTCGATTCGGTTGAAGTATTTGCCCATACCCCGGCTTCAGAATTTGAGAGTAAGAGAAAAGACGGCCAAGCTCAGGATTTATTGGCAGTTAAAGTGCCAAATAAAGAGACATACCGCCTGGCCGGGAATTTGCACGAAGCCGTTTTGCTTTTGGCTCTGATGAAAAAGAACAATTTTGTGGGCGATGTTAAAGGGTATGTGGGAAATTTGTTGGATGCTGAGTTGAAAGATTTGGTTATAAAAGCCTCGCATTTTTTAGCTTATCCCAAGTATTCAAAAACTCAGGATTGGTGGCCTGTGTATGCGCCGAAAATCAAACAGTTTTTTGCTGATTATGACATAAAAATTATTAACCAAAATATATTGGATGAGTTGGAGAATATATAAAAAATTAATTATAAAAAAATGAAATATAAAGTAAAAAATATGGCTTTGGCCAAACAAGGTAAAAATCAGATTGCATTGGCGGAAAAAGATATGCAGGTTTTAGAGATAATCCGTAAAGAATTTGAGAAAAATCAGCCGTTTAAAGGGCTGACAATCGCAGCTTGTTTGCATATCACTAAAGAAACTGCCGTACTTTTAAAAGCTATCAAAGCCGGTGGAGCTGTTGTGGCTGCTTGCGCGTCCAATCCCCTTTCCACCCAAGACGATGTAGCCGCGGCTTTGGTTTTGGAAGGCATAAATGTGTTTGCCTGGAGAGGCATAACTGAAGAAAAATACTATTGGTGTTTGGACAAGGTTTTGGATTTTCATCCTGAGCACATCATAGACGATGGCGCTGACTTGATCTCTATTTTGCATAAAAAAAGAAAAAGCCAGATCAAAGAAATCCGTACAGCCCAGGAGGAAACCACTACTGGAGTTATCCGCCTAAAAGCTATGGCTAAGCAAGGACATTTGAGATTTCCGGTTATCGCGATAAACGATACCCCGACCAAGCATATGTTTGACAACTACTATGGCACCGGCCAGTCAACAATGGACGGGCTTTTAAGAGCAACTAACATTTTGTTGTCAGGCAAAACCGTGGTGGTGGCTGGTTATGGCTACTGCGGCAAGGGGATGGCGCTTCGCGCCAAAGGTATGGGGGCTAGAGTGGTGGTAACCGAGATAGATCCTCTGCCAGCCCTGCAAGCTGCTATGGACGGCTATGAAGTTATGCCGATGAAAAAAGCTTCAGGCTTGGGTGATGTATTTTTAACTGCAACCGGCAACAAAGATGTTTTGGCTAAAGATCATTTCTTAGCTCTAAAAGACGGAGCTATCCTCGGCAACAGTGGGCATTTTAACGTGGAGATAAATGTAAAACTTTTAGAGCAGATGGCTAAAAGCAAAAAGCAGGTTCGTGACAACCTGATGGAATATACTATGAAATCCGGTAAGAAAATTTATCTCATAGCCGAAGGCAGGCTAATGAACCTGGGAGCGGCTGAGGGGCATCCTTCTGCGGTGATGGATTTGTCTTTTGCAGACCAGGCTTTGGCTTTGGAGTGGTTGGTTAAGAACTATCCAAATCTGAAAAATGAAGTCATAGATGTGCCTCTGCACATAGACCAGCGCGTGTCCGGGCTCAAGCTTTACTCTATGGGACTTCGTATAGACACTTTAACCAACGAACAAAGAAAATATTTAAACTCCTGGTCTGAGGGAACGTAGATAATTGAAAGATTGAAAGATTGAAAGATTGAAAGATTGAAAGATTGAAAGATTGAAA
>CAZEKH010000005.1:0-105901 GCA_964512925.1 uncultured Candidatus Saccharibacteria bacterium
TACTTACTACTTACTACTTACTACTTACTACTTACTACTTACTACTTACTACTTACTACTTACTACTTACCCGCCTGCTTTGCATTCGGGCAGACTACTTACTATTGTTATGGTATTTGTCGTGGATATTTTTCAGGCCTTGGTTTGTAATATGCGTATAAATTTGAGTTGTGGTGATAGAAGCGTGGCCTAACAGGGTTTGGACAGAACGGATATCCGCCCCGTTTTGCAGAAGATCGGTGGCAAAAGAGTGTCTTAAAGTATGAGGAGTAACTTTTTTTACAATGCCTGCCAAAAGACAGTATTTTTTTATTATCCTTTGTATTTGGCGGACAGTAAGACCGGCAGCATCTTTGGTTTTTTCTTTTTCCTTTGCATTGGAATGGCTTTCCATTTGTTTTTCCACTGACTGACCTACTAAAGAGTGGCCTAAAAACAGCGCTTTGCTGTTGTCGGTTCTTTTTTTGATGTAGGCTTTTAAGGCATTGGCAGCGTCTTGGGATAAAAAAACCAGTCTCAGCTTGCTGCCTTTTCCCCTGACTGTAAATTCCCGCCTATCCAGATTTACCATCTCCTTTTTTAAGGAGGCGAGTTCGGAAACGCGCAGGCCAGTGGAAAATAAAGTTTCCAGGATAGCGTAGTCCCGCAGACGGGCCAGTTCATTTTTTTCCTGCTTAACCGCTTCAAACAGTCTTTGAAGTTCGGCTTTTTCTAAAAATTCCACTTGCCTTTGGGGATTTTTCGGCAGTTCGATTTTCTCCGGAGCCAAGGTTTGTATGTCCTGTTTGGTCAGGTATTTTAGAAAAGCCCGAAGGGCTATCAGGTGATAGTTTTGAGTTATCATTTTTAGCTCCCGGCCTTTTTCATCTTGCAGGCGGTTTAAATGCAGCCGGTATTTTTTGACTGTTTCCAGAGTGATGTCCTCGGGCTTTGTAACTTTTACAGATGCGGCAAATTTTTCAAACTTATCCAAATAGCGAAAATAAGCCGTGATCGTGTTCCGGCTTTGGTTTTTGCCTATCTCGCAATATTCCAAAAAGTCCATAACCTGTTTGCGCAAAGCAGAGATAGGGGATTGGCTGGCCGGTGGATTGTTGGATTTTTTCATAAACCTATAAGCAATCTATATAATAAGAATAGCATAAGAGTATTGTGCGACATAGGGTGTTATCCACAACTTACACAGCATAAATTACGACTGACCATTTTATTTAAAATATATAATGCGTTGCGCGACATAGGATATTTAGCCAAAATATGATATATTTTGGAAATGTTGATATTTTCCCCAAAAAAATCATACGCCTCTTTAAGGCTAAAGCAGGAGTTTTTAAAGCTCGGGTTGGCTTTTGAAATTGTTGATGCCAAGGATTTGACCTCTCAGGATTGGAAAAATATTGCGGCTAAAAATTTTTCCGCTTTATATATCAGGCAAGGATGGCCTTTTGAACAATATTTTATCCAGTTAGCAAAAAAATTTTTAGCTGAAGGAAAAAAGGTGACTGATCAGGTTATAGCTTCGGGGGATTTGGCTTTGGGCAAGGCTTTGATGCATAAAAAGCTAGAGACAGCCGGGTTTTTAATGCCCACAACCTATGGTTTAAAGGACAAACAACAGACCGGCATTTGTCTGCATTTTCCCTATATTTTAAAATGGATTTACGGTTTTCAGGGTAAGCATATTAAGTTGGCGCTTAATGAAAAAATGGAAAAAAAATTTAAGAAAATGTTTCCAGAAACAGAAACATTGGTTCAGGAGTATATAAATGCAGATTGGGAATATAAAATTGTTACCGTGGGTTATAAAGCCTTGCCCAAAATACTTAGGTTTAAAACGCGAAAAAACAAAATAGGCATAGATTTGGAAAGTTTTGAAGTTCTAAATGTTGAGGACTGCAAAGAAGTTGTAAAGCTTGCGGAAAAAGCTTCCCAAATTTTGGGCAGGGAGATAGCTAAAACTGATTTATTGGAAAAGGATGGAAAATTTTATATTTTGGAGGTTAACCGAACTCCTGGTCTTGAAACTTTTGAATCATTGACTGGCTATAATGCGTTTGCCGAGATTGTCAGGTATTTGAATGAGTGATTTTTTTGAAAATTTGAAAATCTATGTTATAATTTAAATACATTTTGTTGGTTTCGAAACAAAAATATGGATAAAAAACAGTTAAATCAGGCTTTGGTTGAAAACAAAATTATTACTCCGGAAGTTTTAAACGCCCTTGAAAAGGAAAAATCCGCGTCAAAGGCGGATTTGCCGTGGGAAGATTTTTTGGTAGAAAAAAAGGCAGTCAGCGATGACGCGCTTTTGGCTTTAAAAGCCGCCATATTGAAAGTGCCGGTTGTGGATTTACGGGAAAAAAATATACCCCAGGATGTTTTAAACATTGTCCCGGAACCTATTGCGCATCGACATAAGGTGATTTCATTTGCCAAAAACAAGGATTCCTTGAGCTTGGGTATGGCTGATCCGGAGGATTTGCAGACAATTGAATTCATCCAAAAGAAAACTGGACTGAAAGTTTCCGCTTACTTGGTTGGCAAGCTTAGTTTGGATGCGGGTCTTTCCAAATATCATTCTTCTTTAGAAAAAGAAATCAATCATTTGTTTGTGCCTGGCAGCGACAAGCCCTTGGATGCCAAGGCGGAAGGGCCTGAGAATGAAGAAAACAACGGCCTAAAAAAAATGGCGGAAGAAATTCCCGTCATCCGCGTAGTGGATACGCTTTTGGAATACGCGGTTTTTGAGAAGGCATCGGACATCCATATTGAGCCGCAGGAAAATTCCGTGGCTGTCAGGTACCGTATTGACGGGGTATTGCACGATGTGATGACTTTGCCAAAAGTTATCCAATCAGCCATTGTTGCCCGCATAAAAGTTTTATCCAATTTGAAAATTGACGAACATCGTTTGCCGCAGGATGGGCGTTTTAAAATTGAAAAAGACGGATATAAATTTTCCCTGCGCGTTTCCACCATACCGATTTTTGACGGGGAAAAAGTGGTGATCAGGCTTTTGGACGAGTCTGCCAAAGCTGCGGCTTTGGAGGATATGGGTTTTGAAAAAAGCCAGTTGGAGGCCATAGTTCGTAATATTAAAAAGCCACACGGTATGCTTTTAGTTACCGGTCCAACAGGTAGCGGTAAGTCAACGACTTTATACACTGTTTTGTCTTTGCTAAATACTAAAAGCGTCAATATTTCAACTATTGAAGACCCGGTGGAATACCGGATAGTCGGCTCAAACCAAATGCAGGTAAATCCGAAAATCGGACTTACTTTTGCTATGGGGCTTCGCGCCCTTTTGAGGCAGGATCCGAACATTATAATGATTGGGGAGATTCGCGACAAGGAAACCGCGGAAGAAGCGGCTCACGCGGCTATGACCGGACACGTGGTGTTTTCCACTTTGCATACCAATTCGGCTGCCGCAGCTTTACCTAGGCTTTTAGACATCGGGATTGAACCTTACCTGATAGCTTCCATCACTAACGCGGTGTTAGCTCAAAGGCTTGTTCGGGTGATATGTAAGGATTGTAAGATTGAGATGCATTTGGACAACGCCGGCGTTGAGAGTTTGTCAAAAATTTTTCATTTGGAAAAATTGCTGCCGGTTTTGGAGCGTGAAGGAGTTTTAACTGAAAAAGTCAAAAAACTGCAAGATGTAACTTTTTACAAAGGACAAGGCTGCGACAAGTGCGCTCACTCCGGTTACAAAGGACGGTTGGGCATACACGAGGTTTTGGAAGTCAGTACCGCGGTAGCGGATATGATAATGGAGCGTAAAAGCAGCCAGGAAATTCAGGAACAGGCGGAAAAAGAAAATATGATACTGCTCTGGCAGGACGGGTTTATTAAAGCCGTGAAAGGCCTGACGACCATTGATGAAATTTTACGTGTTAGCAAAGAATAAGTTTTTTCAATCTTTCAATTTTCTATTTTTCAATCTTTTTATTTTTAAATTTGATACTATCCCTTGCCTGAATTTACCTATGTAGCCATCGCCAAGGATGGACATAAAGAGACATCTACAATCAATGCCGCGAATTTATCGGCTGCCGGACACCAGCTGAAAGAGCAGGGTCTTTTACCTATTGAATTAAAAGAAGTTCGGGAAGGTAATTTGTTAAACCAGCTGAAAAGTTTTTCTACCATTTCTTTGGATGAAAAGATAGGGTTCATTGATAACTTGGGTATAATGCTCAAAGCCGGCATTTCAATTTCCCGTTCAATGCAGATTTTAGTCAAGCAAACTCAAAACCAGCGGATGAAAGGAGTTTTGTCAGACGTTTATACTCAGGTTCAGCAAGGCAAGTCTTTGGGCGACGCGCTGGATAAACATCCAACTGTGTTTTCCAATATTTTTGTCAGTATGGTCAGGGTCGGGGATTTGGGCGGTAATTTGGACAAAAGTTTGGAATATTTAAGCATCCAGCTGCACAGGGAAGCGGACTTAAAGAGCAAAGTCAAAGGCGCGATGATTTACCCGTCAGTCATTGTCGGGGCAATGATCGTGATAGGTGTTTTGATGTCAATTTTTGTTTTACCCAACTTAACTTCAGTGTTTAAAGATTTTAAAACAGATTTGCCAGCAACCACCAGGGCGGTGATGGCTTTGGCTGACTTTATGAGCGCGCACGCGGTTTTGGCGATAGGCTCGATGATTGGAACTTTTGTGGGATTTTTTTTGTTTTTGCGCACCCAGTTGGGCCAGTTGGTTTTTGACAATGTGATGCTTCGTTTTCCTATCATAAATCCCATAGTAAAAAAAGTAAATTTGGCCAGGTTTTCCCGCATCTTGGGCTCGCTTTTAAAAAGCGGCATACCCATTGTGCAGGGTTTGGAAGTATCCGCCGATTCTTTGGGTAATGTTTTGTATAAAAATCATTGCGCCAAGGCCGCTTTAAGCGTTAAGCTGGGAAAACCATTGGCAGAAAGTTTGGGCAGTAACACTTTGCTGTTTCCAGTTTTGGTATCGCAGATGCTTCAGGTAGGAGAAGAAAGCGGCACAGTGCAGGAAATATTGGAGCAACTGGCGGTGCACTACGAAGAAGAAGTGGATACGACCCTTCGCAATATGTCTTCCATAATAGAACCTTTGCTTTTGCTGGTCATCGGCGGGGTGGTGGGGATTTTAGCTATGGCTTTGATCGCGCCGATATATAACATCAGCCAGAGCATTCAATAAATTTTGCTATACTAAATACATATGCTCTCGTTTTTAAAACCAAATAAAAATATTTTCGGGCTTGATATCAGTCAGGGCTCTTTAAAAATCGTTGAACTTCAAAAGTTTGGAAAAAGCGTGGGCTTGAAGAGTTTTGCCCGCGCCGAGTTTCCAAAAGGTTTGGTGATTAACGATGTTGTGACGGATAACAAAGTTTTCGCCCATATCTTGTCCCAGACAATGCAGAAACCGCAATACGGCAAATTGGATACCAACCGCGCGGTTGTGGGGATCCCGGAGTCCAAGTCTTTTGTCAGGGTTATACAGATCCCGCTTTTGACCGATAAAGAAATTGAGAACGCGGTCTTGTTTGAAGCTGAGAATTTTATCCCTATGCCGATTGACCAGGTTTATATGGATTGGCAAAAGCTCGGCGAATCTTCCGGCAAGCTGAATATTTTGATAATCGCAACGCCAAAAGATTTTGTTGACAAATTGCTTTCGGTTTTAGACGAATGCGGGATCGTGGTGCAAGCTTTGGAGGCTGACTCGCAAAGCGTCAGGCGTTCGGTTTTAAGCCGTGAAAATAAGGAGACTCTGCTTATAGTTGACATAGAATCCGGGTCAAGCAATTTGGTGATGGTGGAAGACGGGCATTTACAATTTACTTCGTCGGTTCCCATTGCCGGCAATAATTTTACCGACAGCATAGCCAAATCCCTTGGCGTGTCTTTTGCCAAAGCCGAAGAGATTAAGCAAAAAGTGGGAATTGCCAATACGGCGGACTATCCCAACATACAAATAGCTCTGTTGCCGACCTTGGGGAGCCTGACTGAAGAAATAAAAGGAATTTTAAAATTTCACCGCGAGCACTATTCGCAAAAACCGGTTTCCAGGCTGGTTTTATGCGGCGGCGGTGCGCGGCTGAAAAATCTGCCCCAATATTTTTCCGAGCAATTTTCACAAACAGAAAACATCCGTGTCGAACTCGGTAATCCGTGGATAAATTTTCCGGAAATCAAAAATATTCCCTTGGATAATACCGAAGTTTTGGATTTTACGGGAGCTATCGGGATGGCGATGAGGAATTTTAAATAATATGAAAACTATCAATCTGCTGCCAAAAAACCGCCAGGAAGAGCTATTTTACGCAAACATTCTTTATGTTTTATATCGCGTGATTTTTGTTTCGTTTTTGTGTTTTTTCGCGGTGCTGTTCAGCCAGCTGGCAACCAAAGTTTATTTATCCCGCCAGGCGGAGGATTTGAAATCGCAGATAGAATTGCTAAAGCAAAAAGCCGGAGATAGGGATATAACGGTTTTAAAACAAAAAATTCTGGAAGTCAACCAAAACATTTCCGATTATAAGACTTTGGCGACCACTTTGCCAAAATGGTCAAAGGTCATTGCCAGATTTTCCCAAATGCCTCCGGAAGGACTGCTGGTCAATTCTATGGCCATAGACGTGAACAGAAAAACCATTACCATCACTGGTTTCAGCCCAACCCGCGAGCTGGTCATTGAGCTGTTTGAAAAAATCAAAGCCGACAAAGAGTATTTTATGGATATAAATTATCCGTTTGAAAATGTTGCAAAGGCAACCGAGGTGTCTTTCCACTTTACTTTTTCGGTAAAAGAGGAGGCTTTAAAATAAATGAAAAGCATATCTTCTAAAAACAAAATTTTTATTTCTTTAGGCGCGTGGCTTTTAACCTGCTTATTTTTGTTTATGATAGGTTTTAGATATCTGGAAAATTCCAATACCAGAGCCTTTGAATTTAATGGCGCGCTTTTAAAAGAAGAGCGGCAGCTGAATTTGGAGAAAGAAAGCTACGAAAAAGCCAAAAAAGATTTAACTGAGCTGGAAAAAAGACCCATCCAGCCAGAAAACTTTTTTAGTCGCGATACCACGCTTGTCAATGAAATCAAATATTTGGAAGATTTGGGGAAAAATCTAAATTTGGATTTACAGCTGTCCGGTATCAGCGGCACAATCGGCAACGCCGCAAAATCCGTATCTCACGGCGGGCTCTTGTCTGTTCCTTATAGTATCACTGCCAAAGGCAGTTTTGCCCAGCTGGCTAAGCTGGCAGAAAATTTGGAAAATATGCCTTTTTTAACCACTATCAACGGTATGACCATATATGCCGCCGAGTTAGGCAATGTTAATATGACCATCTCGTCTAATTTTTATTTGAAAAAATAAATATGCCTTCAATAGTTTTAAAATTTAAAAATTTCTTTTCAACTTCCAATGGCTTGCAAAAGCAATTAAGCTTGGTGTTTGTGGCTATGCTCTTGGCTGTGATATTTTTCTGCGGTTTTAGTATTAAGAGAAGTGTGGATTTGGTGTTGAATGTGCCAGAAGCTCCGGTAGGAAAAAAACCCGGAGTCAGGGTGGATTTTCAGGGTTATGATGCTGTCATAGACAGAATGGAAAAAGTAAAAAAATTTACTCCGAATATTAAGATAGAACGCAATCCTTTCGGCGTAAAGTAGGCCTAAAGCCCACTAAATTTCCAGCCTTGTGTTTTGGGCTGGTTTTTTTTATACTAAGCATACTGATTTAGTGGTTTTTGTGATTGGAGGTTTGGCTTTTTGCCCCGCTAAATTGTATGTGTCCGTAGCTCATTTGGATAGAGCGCTTGGCTTCGAACCAAGAGGTAGTAGGTTCAAATCCTACCGGACACACCATTTTAATTTTCAAATTTAGCGGGGTGAAGATAGAGTGTTGGTCTTCGAAACCAGTTATATAGGTTCGATTCCTACTGAGAGCGCCATAAATTCACACAGTTGGCAGTCGTGTTGTTTTGCCTTGAATATATTTTGAATATGGGCTAAAATACTGCTATTGTGGGCTGGTAGCTCAGTTGGTAGAGCAGTCGGCTCTTAACCGAAAGCGCGTGGGTTCGATCCCCACCCAGCCCACCATAAAAAAATCAGATTTGTTATTTATAGATAGAATTTTAAAGGTTTTACAAGTCAGACACCATCTGAAAAGTAAAACTTTTTTGTTTTATTTATATGATAAGTGGTGTATAATAATTTTAAAAGTAGTAAAAATTTCTAGAAAAAAATATGGATAGAGCAGAATTTTTTCAAAACAGAGTTTATGAATTACCATCCCATATCTCGCAAGCTTATTTTACTGACTTGGGAAAAAGCTATCCCTACTTACCCGGCCTAAAGCAAGAAGAACCTTCAGTTAAAGTTTATAATGAATTGAGTAGCGGGACTGATATTTTAGCTTGGAAACTTAGTGAAAACCTAAATCCTGAACATCAGGTACTTGCTATGGAAGGTCCGATAGTTGAAGTAGCGGGACCCACACCTTTGGAATTTGAATATGGAAGTACAAATGATTTTTATAGCCTTAACATAAATAGTTTAAGGCAGGGTGCCGTAGTTACAAATATTGATGCAGAAGAAGGAGTAGATGTAAGAGCAGATGCGCTGCGTATGCCTTTTCGTGAGAAATCTGTAAAAGCTCTGGTCTGTTCCAGAATTGGTTTTCAACGAAACCCAAAAAAATTTGAGCAGATGTTTAGAGAAGCCGAAAGGGTGCTTAAAGAAAAAGGCTTGTTTTTTATACAAGGGATTTATTTTGAAAATTTTAAAAAGTTGCTTCAGAAAACAAACTTACAAATTATATTATATGAGCTTAGGATTTCCACGGATAAATATCATAAAAAAACAGTTATGAGTTCTGATGCAGTGTTCCAGAAGCAATAAACTTTTATAAATTGTGACTTACCTATTTGGCGTCATTTGGGCCTCAGAGCTTAAAAGCTTGTTAGTTTGGTTGTTTGTTTTATAAAAAACATTCCCTTCGCCGTTTGTAGGAGTCGCATCTCCCCGCCTTTGGCGGGGGAATGACAATTTAAATGCTATATTGTTTGTATGCTGTATTTACTTTTAGGGTCAGATGATTTTACGAAAAAACAATATGTACATAATTTGGCTTTAGAAAAAAAGGCTGATTTGGTTGTGTTTGAGGCAGGGGAGGAAGTATCTACCCAAAAGATGCTTGAAACGGATTTGTTTTCCAAGCCTAAGGTTTTTGTTTTGCCAGCGCTTTTAGGGGTTTTGGAAGAACAAACTTTGGAAAAACTGATTAAATCTCCAAATGTCATAGCAATAAATACTGAAAGTTTGGACAAAAGAAAAACTGAGAACAAAAAACTGTTAGAAAGGAAAGATGTTGTTATTCAAAATTTTGTGCTGCCCCACGGTAGAGAGTTGGACGGTTGGATATTAAAACATTTTAAAGATTTAGGCGGCCATATTTCAGCCGATGGAGCGGATGAATTGGCTAAAAGGCTTGGTCGGGATGAAGCTAAAGAAACTAAAGCGGGAGGAAAAGTTATAGCTGTGGAAGAAGTTTACAGTCTTTGGCAGGCGGACAGCGAAGTGAAAAAGCTTGTAGCTTTTTGCGGGGATAAAGTTTGTACAGCCGAAGATGTAAAAAGTTTGGTTGGCTTGGATATTGAAATTGACCCGTTTCGCATCACCAATGCCCTAGCTGACGGGAAGACCGAGGAAGCTTGGGAATATCTGGAAGGTTTTTTTAAAAACCAGGGATCTAGCGACCGTAAAGCTTTGTGCATTAACCTAAACGCCCTGCTGGCAGAACAGTTTCGTAATGTCTATATGGTTCAAGGATTTTTGCAGGAAAGGACTTCTGAAGAAGAAATTTTACAGCAAACAGGCTGGAAATCGGGAAGGCTGTTTGTGATGAAAAAGATAGCTGGCAAATTTAAACCGGAAAAAGTTTTAGAAACTCTTAAAAAACTCTCAGCCCTGGATATTGAGCTAAAAACCGGCTCAATGCCGGAAAGGGTGATGCTGGACTTGATACTTGCGCAGTTGTAGATATATTGCACAAATTACAAATTATACAAATATTAAACTGTCATCCCGGCCAAAGTTAGACGCGAGCCGGGATCCAGGGTTTGTTACTATATTTTTGATTCGATAATCACCTTTGGTCGTTGAAATTCGTAAACCATAACCTCACCCCTAACCCCATCTCCCATATGGGAGAGGGGAAAAAAGGCATTTTGAAAGCGCGACCGTACTGTGTCGATCGCGCTGGTTATTTTTTGCTTAGGGTTAGGTACACTTCCCATGCCAAATTCTTGATCGTGCAAGTACTTAAATGTACCTGGATATTTTGCACCCTGAGCGCACGATATAATTGACCATACAATAGGTGGAATTTGACATAATCCATAGAAAGGATTTCGCCTAACAGCGTATCACCGGTGAGATCGTCCCACTTTTTTCCACTTACCCGCGACACGCACTCATAAACCGCTTGAACAACCATGAACTCTGTATTTTGAGCACGCAGGTCTTTGATCGCATCGTACCAGTTTTTAAGGTCTGGTCTGCCGGGGTTTTGGACAGCAATCTGTGCGGCACGCTTAGCTTTCATTATTTCCAGTATTTCCTTTGTCGGAAGTTTTGTATCCATTTTTCCTCCCATCAAGTGTTCTTAGCCACTCACGGCTAGTGTGTTGCCCGGGGTTCTGCCCGGGCTCAGTACAGTAGATAATAGATTTTATAACAAGGGGTGAAAATAGGCAAGAGAGGGTAAAATGTCTGTCATCCCGGAATTTTTAAGGGAAGTTAAAAATATCCGGGATCCAGGGTTTACTAATTTATTTTTGATTCTATTATTAACTTTGGTCATTGAAATACGGAAGTTATATCCTCACTCCTAACCCCATCTCCTATATGGGAGATTGGAAAAACAAAAACCCCGAACTAAATCGGGGTTTTTAAGTAACATTATCTCGCAGCTCTTTTCCTTTGATTCGGGTCCAGGATTTTTTTGCGGATTCTTATAGACAGGGGAGTTACTTCCATTAGTTCGTCCGGACCTATATACTCCATCGCAAAGTCCATAGTGACTGGCTTATGCGGGGTTAAGATGATGGCATCGTCTGCGCCTGAAGATCTCATATTGGTAAGTTTTTTGGTTTTGCAGACATTTAGTTCTATATCTTCGCTTAAAGCGTTTTGCCCGACTACCATACCCTGGTAAACTTCCACGGCAGGACCTATAAACAAAGTTCCGCGTTCCTGGGCATTGTTAAGACCGTAAGCGTTCGATGTTCCGCTTTCTGAGGCTATGAGCGATCCGTGGTCGTTGGCGTGTTCGTCTATCTGGTGAGCTGGTTTGTAGCTGTCAAATAAATTATTCAAAATTACTGTGCCGCGGGTGCGGGTGAGCATCAGGTTTTTAAGGCCAATCAGTCCGCGGGTGGGGATCAGATATTCTGCGTGGATTTCTCCGGAAGGAGTGGTTTCCATAGTCTGCAGTTCTCCGCCTCTTTTACCCATTTCTTCTATCATCACGCCTTGGTACTCGCTGGGCACATCCACTGTGGCTATTTCATATGGCTCCATCCGCACCCCATTTTCTTCGTGGTAAATAACCTGGGGCTGGGAAACCTGGAGTTCAAAGCCTTCACGGCGCATCTGTTCTATAAGAACCGCTAAATGTAGTTCTCCTCGGCCGGAAACTAAAAAGCTTTCCGCGCCTTCGGGCGACGGGTCAACTTTCATAGCCACATTGGTTTCCAGCTCCTTGTCCAAGCGGTCGCGGATGTTTCTGGAAGTGACAAACTTTCCTTCGCGGCCCGCAAACGGGGAAGTGTTTACGCCGAAAGTCATCTTGATGGTAGGCGGCTCTATTTCCACCGGCGGCATAGAAACCGGGTTTTGGATGTCGGTTAAGGTGTCGCCGATATGGATGTCGTCAAACCCGCCTATAGAGACAATGTCGCCGGCCACCGCTTCGTCCGCATCCACTTTTTTTAAGCCTTCGTACATCTGGAGGGCGGAAATTTTACCAGTGGTTTTTTCGCCGTTTGGCTTAACTTGGAGGATATTTTGCGCCTTGCTGATTTTGCCGGAAAATATTTTGCCTATACCCATCCTGCCTTTGTAGTTGTCGTAAGCCAGAGCTAAGACTTGCAAAGCAAACGGTTTGTCAGTCTCGGCAAAAGGCGCGGGGATGTATTTGATGATAGTTTCAAATAGTGGAGAGATGTCAGGGGCAGCAGAATTTTTTATCTTCGCCAACAGGCTTTCCAAATTCAAGTCAGCCAAGCCTTTTACTCCGCTGGCGTAGATGATAGGGAAGTCGGTCTGTTCGTCATTGGCATTCAGCTTTACGAAGAGGTCAAAAGTTTTATTGATGGTTTCGTCAGGGTTTGAGCCTTCTTTGTCCACTTTGTTTATGACCACTATGGCTTTCAGTCCCAGCTGTAAAGCTTTTTTTAAGACGAACTTTGTTTGAGGCATCGGACCTTCTTTGGCGTCAACCAAAAGAAGGACTCCGTCTGCCATTTTCAAAGTCCTTTCCACTTCGCCGCCAAAGTCCGCGTGTCCCGGGGTGTCTACAATATTGATCTTTACCCCTTTATACACCAAAGATGCGTTTTTGGCCTTGATAGTGATCCCGCGTTCTCTTTCCAGATCCATACTGTCCATTATCAAATCCGCGGTGTCGTCATTTTTGACAGTCTGGGTTTGTTTCAGCATAGCGTCCACCAAAGTGGTTTTGCCGTGGTCAACGTGGGCAATGATGGCGATGTTTCTGATGTTGTCTCTTTTCATAGTTTTTCAATATAGTTTCCCTCCCCAAGAGTTGGGGAGGGTCAAGGGAGAGGTTGAATTAAAATTCAAATTTACGAATTAAACAAATTTGCAAATGGTTACAAATATTGAGATTAAAACAATAATAATTATTTGTAATCATCTGTAAATTTGTCCACATTTGTATATTTGACCAATTTGTAACAATCAAAAACCCCCGCCTTTGGGGGCAAACTTCCATAATCTTAAGACATTTTTGGCAAAAAGTCAAATATTTTGGTATAATTTTGGTATAATAAAAATGGATTAAAAGTAAAATTTACATTTTTATAGAATTTTATTATTGAAATTAGACCTTGTATTTTTATGTCATATAAAAAACCTCAAATTATCGGGTTCTTTGTTTTAGCTTCTATTGTGGGCTTGGTAGTGGCTATGATGTTTTGGCCGTTTTGGCAGATGCTGGTTTTAGCCGGCATTATATCCGTGATGTTCAGCCCCTTACACAAAAAACTTTTGGACAAATATCAAAAGCCGATTTTAGCCACTAGTCTGACCGTGGGCGCGGTTTTGGTGATTTTGATTTTGCCTTTATGGTTAGTTGGCCAGCTGCTCTTTAACGAGTTGGTAAAAGTCTACCAGTCCTTTCGTTTGGGGAATCTCTCTTTTGCTTCCGAAGCTTTTTCCCAAAGGCTCCCCGAGTCTTTGCAGCATTTGCTGGTAACCTTGAACAATGACTTTTCCAGTATGGTTTCCAAATTCAGCAGCAATGCTTTTGACTTCATCTCCAGTATGCTGTCCAATGTAGCGGGATTTTTCTTGTCCCTGTTTTTATTGATATTTATGGTTTACTATTTTTTACGCGACCGCGAAAGAATCCGGGCTTTAGTTGTAGATTTGTCGCCCATCACTACCGGCGGCTATGAGCATGTGCTTTTAATGCGCTTGGAGGCTGCGATATCCGGAGTGGTAAAGGGCGCGTTTTTAACCGCTTTGATACAGGGCTTTTGCGCATTTATCGGGTTTTGGATTTTTGGCGTGCCAAGTCCGGTACTTTGGGGCGCGGTTACGGTTTTGGCAGCCTTGGTGCCAAACGTGGGCACTTCTTTGGCCTTGGTCCCTGCGGTTTTGTATTTGCTTATCTCAGGGCATACCGGGGCGGGTATTGGGCTTGGTATATATGGCGCTTTGATAGTCGGCACAATTGACAACATTGTGGGACCAAAACTCATAGGCAATCAGGCTAAGCTTCACCCGTTGTTGGTTTTGTTGTCCGTTTTGGGCGGAATTCAGCTGTTTGGTTTTCTGGGATTTTTGTTTGGCCCGATAATTTTGTCAGTGTTGGTTACTTTGGTGGATATATATCGTGGCGACCTAAAACCGCAGATTGACAATAATTTGATTAATTAATTTAACTACTAACAACAGATGTTCTGGCACCAACTTACAAAAACACAGTTAGAAAATGAACTTAAAACTAATTTTGAAACAGGACTTACTTCTGAAGAAGCGCAGGTTAGGCTTAAAAAATATGGGCTAAATGCTTTGCCCGAGGCGCCGAGAGAAACTTGGCTGACAGTCTTTTTATCCCAGTTTAAAAGCCCCTTAATATATATGCTAGTGGCTTGTTCACTGGTAGTTTTTTTACTTGGGGACTCGGCTGATGCCGGGATTATTTTGGTTGTGCTGATAATTAACGCGCTTATAGGCGCGTACCAGGAAGGTAAAAGCGGAAAAATACTGGAATCTCTAAAAAAATTGTCAAAGGCTGAAGCAACGGTTTTAAGGGATGGGCGCAAAGAAGTGGTGCAAGAGCAGTTGGTGGTGCCCGGCGATATTATGCTTCTCTCAGAAGGGCAAAAAATTGTAGCTGACGGCAGAGTCATCTTTAGTAGCAGCTTGGGTATGGACGAGTCTATGCTGACAGGGGAGTCCGGTTCAGTGATGAAAAATGAAGCTGTGTTGGCAGAAGAAGTTTTAAGCGCGGCGCAGAAGCATAATATGGTGTTTAAAGGCACAAATGTGTTAACCGGAGACGGTAAGGCTGTGGCAGTGGCAACAGGACAAAAAACGGAAATGGGCAAGATAGCCCAAAGTTTGATGCTGCCTCCTGAAGAAATTCCGCTACAAAAAAATATCCGGGCATTTTCCGAACTTTTGGTAAAAGTGGTTTCCGTGATCGGGGTTTTGGTTTTTGTTTTCGGCTTGCTGATAGGCCGGGATGCAAGGGAAATGTTTTCTTTGGTCGTGTCGTTGACGGTTTCTACCATTCCCGAAGGGTTGCCTTTGGTTTTAACCGTGATCTTGGCAACGGGCGTGTACAGGATGAGCAAAAAAAATGCTTTGGTAAAAAAGATGCAGGCTGTAGAAGCCCTGGGCCAGGCGGAAGTTATTGCCGTGGACAAGACCGGGACCATCACCAAAAACGAAATGATAGTAAAAAAACTTTTTTTAGGCGATAGGATTTATGAGGTTAGCGGGAGCGGCTATGAGCCGCAAGGCGGGGTGATGCTTGCCGGTGAAAGCAAAAATCACGATGAAGATGTTTTGTGGGCTGCGGTTTTGGGTTCTTTATCAACCAAAGGCGAAGCGATTTTTCAAGAAAACGAGAGTGTTTATAAAGTGGTGGGCGATCCGACCGAGGCGGCTGTTTCTGTGTTTGGCTCCAAATTGGGCAAAAGCAGAAGAGATCTTTTGACGGTTTTTAAGGAAGTGGAAGAAATACCTTTTGATTATAAAAACAAGTATCGGGCTGTGTATTTTGAGCACGGCGGAAAATATTTATGCGCGGTTTTGGGCGCCGCAGAAGTTTTGCATAAAAATAGCGACAAATTTTTATCGGCAGGACAGCAGAAAAAGATTTCCGCTTTGGAAAGTGAAAAAATAATCGCGGCTGAAGAAGAGTTTGCAGGCAGGGGACTAAGGGCAGTTGCTGTGGGGTATAAATGGTCGGATAAAAAAGATATAGAAAATGGGATTGTTAATCTTACTTTTGCCGGTATTTTTGGCATAGAAGATTCGGTCCGTCCTGAGGCTTTAGAAGCGGTAAAAAAAGCCAGGGAGCTTGGCGTAAAAATTGTGATGATAACCGGCGATCATAAGCAAACCGCAAGATCGATAGCCAAGGAAGCAGGGATTTTTTTTGAGGGTGATGAGATTATAACCGGACAAGAACTTGCCGCCGCCAGCGATGCAAATTTAATATCGCGTCTGGAAAAAACCTCGGTGTTTGCCCGCATTACCCCTGAAGATAAAATGCGAATAATAAATCTTTACAAGCGGGGCGGTAAGATAGTGGCAATGACCGGAGACGGGGTCAATGACGCTCCGTCTTTAGTAGCGGCTGATTTAGGCGTGGCAATGGGCAGGATTGGGACTGAGGTAGCCAAGGAAGCCGGGGATATCGTGCTTTTAGATGACAATCTGATGAGCATCGTATCTGCTATTTCCGAGGGTAGAGTTATGTATCGCAATATAAAAAAGACCTTGCAATTTATTTTCTCCACCGCCTCAGCCGCGCTTTTGACTATTGTGGCTTCTCTGGCTTTCAATATGCCTCTGCCTGTTTTGGCAGTTCAAATTTTGTGGCTCAATTTGGTTACGGATCCGCTTTTAGGTATTGCTTTGGCTACGGAAAAAAGCGAGCACAATGCAGAAATGCGCCTTACAAAAGGCTTTTCTAAACATTTTGTGGACAAGCAGATGGCTATACATATGGTGTTGGTTTCAGTGGTGATGGCAGCTGGCACTTTGTATTTATTTAACGTGTATAGACCGGTAAACGAAACTCTCGCGAGGTCGGTTGCGTTGACTGCATTGTGCGCTTTTCAGTGGGTAAATGCTTTTAACTGCCGGTTTTTAGAACGCAGTATTTTGAGTGTTAGAATTTTCTCAAATAAACTTGTTTGGCTAGCATTTTTTATGAATATCGGCCTGCAGATTTTTGCTTTACATACCCCGTTTATGCAAAAAATATTAAAAACCCAAGGCCTCGGCAGCAGGGAATGGGTTTTTATAGCAGTTATATCTCTGGTTATAATTATATTGGATGAAATTAGAAAATATTTTGTCAGAAGGCCTTACCGCAAAGTCGCGACTGTGTGATATGTAGCGCGCCTCTTGTTTCAGAGTAAATGTTCTGTAGTGTTTCGTACGAGACCTTGTTTCATTTCATTATACTCGGTATGGCAAATAGTTCTTAAGATCTATTTACTTTTTTATTGAGAATTTTTTATTCAGCCAGATTTCGCCAAGTATCCAAACCACCAAAAAAACACTGATTAAAGGGAGAATGATTTGAAAAGGCGAATTTGGCCAGGAAATGTTATGAGCGATATGGCGGTGGATGAAGCCGATGAACAAAGCTCCCCACCAGCCCGTTTGGGAGATGGCTGTGGTGAGGAAAATTCTAAATCTGAAAATTTTTGACAAGTTTTCATATTCTGAGGCTTTGCTCAAGCCTTTTTTTATCAGGTGCAGAAATATGCCATTTAAACCTAAGAGCGCAACTAAGAAAAGTTTAACCCAAGTGAGGTTGTCTATATATCCTTTAAGATAGATCAGATTAACTCCTGAAACCACCATTCCAAGCCAGCCGGCCCATATGAGGGGTTGGGTGATGGCAGCGGTTTTTTTCACTCTATCCAGTGAAATTTTTTTCCTCAGCATTAAAATTCCGGTGGCGTCTATAACCATAACTGAACCAAAACCTAAAATCAGGAAAGTTAAGTGGAAAAAAAGCGCGATATAAAAATGTAAAGAATCCATAGTTTATTTTTATTTTTCAGTTAATAATGGTATAATTATACCATAAATTTATGGTTCAATCTGATTTGCATAAAGAAAAAGAAATATTAGAACCGACTGTACTGACGATTTTTGGCGCGACCGGGGATTTGTCTGCGGACTACTTGATCCCGACTATTTTTCATATGCATATTGAAGGGTTGTTGCCTAAAGATTTTAGGCTGGTTGCGGTGGGACGGAGAGATTTGACAGCTAAAACTTATCTGGATTTCATACTCAAAAAGTCAGCTGTGTTAAAAAATGTTACAGAGAAGCAAAAAAAGGCAATTTTAAAATTTTTAGAATACTATCAAGGCGATTTTGAGAAGCCGGAAAGCTTTTCCGGGCTAAATGAAGTTTTGTCAGCCCGGGAAAAACCGGCGCACAGGTGTTATAACCGACTTTACTATTTTGCCACCAGCCCGCAGCAGTTTTCCGGCATTGTTCATATTTTAAAAAACTTCGGTTTGTTGACGGCGTGCGCCGGGCACAAGCGGCAGGTTAGGGTTTTGGTTGAAAAGCCTTTTGGGTTTAACTTAAAGTCAGCCCAGGTTTTAAATCAGCTCCTTTTAAAGTATTTCTCCGAAGACCAAATATACCGCATTGACCACTATTTGGGCAAAGAAACGGTGCAGAATTTGATGGTGGTGAGATTTGCCAACAGTATTTTTGAACCTTTATGGAACCGTAGCCATATTGACCATATTCAGCTAAGTGTGGTTTATGACGATACGGTCAAAAATCGGGCTGAATATTTTGACCAGGCCGGGATAGTGCGGGATATTGTGCAAAATCATCTTTTACAAATGCTGGTTTTGATGACAATGGACGAGCCTAGGGAATTAACCGCTTCGCATATACGCGATGAAAAACTTAAAATTTTAAACAGTTTAAGATCTTTTACCGGCGAGAGTTTAAAAACCGACTTGGTCAGAGGACAGTACGAAGGCTATATCAAAGATGTAAAAAATCTCGGAAGTCAAACTGAAACTTTTTTGGCAGCCAAAATGTTTATTGATTCGCCGCGCTGGCAGGATGTGCCTATTTATATAAAAACCGGAATGGCGATGAAGAAAAAAATCACGGAAATTTCAGTGCATTTTAAAGAACCGGTCAGATGTTTGTTTCAAGGGTGCGCTTCAAATGTGCTAACTTTTCGCATTCAGCCCGACGAATCTGTACGTTTAAGGCTTAACAACAAAATTCCGGGGTTTGGGATCAAGTTGCACCAAGGAGAGTATGAGTTTGGCTACAAAGAGGCATTTTTTACGGAAATTCCTCCCGCTTATGAGAGGCTACTTCTAGATTTTATGCAGGGCGATCAACGTTTGTTTATCCGTTCAGACGAAATTGAGGCTGCCTGGAAGTTTGTAGACAGCATTACGGAAAAATGGCAGTCATTGCCGTTGTATAAATATAAGAAAAAAAGTTCGGGTTTTTCTGAAGCTGAAGAACTAATAAAAAAAGATTTAAGGGATTGGCATACTAAACTATAAAATATTAATTATAAATCCAATGGATTCACAAAATAACAATGTTTCCTCTGAGATGCAGGTAAATACTAATCCGGAAATTGTAGCTCCAAACAAAAGTCGGTCTGTTAAGCTGATTGGAGCTGTGCTACTGCTTTTAGCTTTAGCAGGCGGCGCTTACGCGTATATTTTTAGTCCAAGCCGGGTTTGGTCAAAATTTGTTGCCGGATCGGCAATGCGGCAGGATTCTATGAAATCCAGTTTTTTGTTTTCATATTCTGATTCAGAAGATGAAAAGTCGGAATTAGCAGAACCGGAGGCATCTTGGCTTAAAAATGTGAATTTTTCTTTGGCCGGCAACGGCTATCAGAGTTCCAAGGATTTAAACAATCCTCAGCTGGATATGAATTTTACATATAAATTGGGTAGTGGAAACAGTAATTTTTCCACGGGTATGAGAGTTTTAATGTTAAATCGGAATATTTATTTAAATATCCAAGACAATCCATTGTTTATGGCTTTGGGCGGGATGGCTCAGGATGGAAAAAAATACGATTGGGTAAAAATGGATATTGAAGCGATGCAAAAAATGGCAGAAGAAGAAAATCCAGACAAGCCAAAAATGGATTTTGATTTTCAAAAGCAGGTTTTGGAATATCAGCAGGTTTTGTCCAAGCATATGCCGGGCGTTGTAACAACGGAGAAATTTTTAGGTAGAGAAAAAATTTCCGGCGTTCAGACATTGCATTTTAAAAACAAGGTTGATGGGGAAAAAATGCAAAATTTAGTTAATGAATTATTTGCCGCTATGCTAAATCAGGTCTCGCAAAATACCGAAGTTTCTGCTGAAGAAAAGGAAAAAGCCAAAAAAACATTTGGCCAGGTGATGCAGGTGGTGGGTGAAAAGGGAAAAATTTTAAATTTAGAAACCTGGGTTGGGGCTAAAGACGGCAAGTTGTATAAGTTAAAGCTTGAGTCAAACGCCCCGTCTTTAAAGTCGCTTCTTTCCAGCCAAAACAACAATTCCGACTCCTCTTTGAGTCCCGAAGAGGAAGTTTTAGCGGCATTTAGGGCAGTAGAGTTTTCCGGTAAATTCAGTTTTGAACAGGAAAATTCTGAATATGGCATAGAAAGGGAAATAAAAGAGCCTGATAATTTTATGGATTTGGTTGAGGTTTTAAGAAAGCAGCGAACTCAATTTCAAGCGCCAGCCGGAGAAGGTTTGAGGGTTAACTGATTTTTATGAAAATTGACGATACTTCATGGGGCAAAGTCGCAAGTTGGTATGATCAGCTGGTAGGTGATCCTGATTCCTACCAGGCAAAAGTCATCACGCCTAACTTGTTACGTGTTTTGAGTATAAAAAAGCGCGAAAAATTTTTAGACTTGGGCTGCGGCCAGGGTTTTTTTGCCAGATTGGCTTCTAAAGAAGGCGCAGAAGTTACAGGAGTGGATATTGCCGCAGAGCTGGTTCAGATAGCAAAAAAAAGCGCTGGCAAAAATGAAAAATATTTTGTTTCATCTGCGGATCAGCTAGGTTTTTTGCAGGACAAAATATTTGATTGCGCGGCAATTGTTTTAGCTTTGCAAAATATAAAAAATTTGTCCGGCGCTTTAGCCGAAGTTTCCCGGGTCCTAAAGCCCGGTGGCAGACTGGCGGTGGTTTTAAACCACCCAACTTTCCGCGTTCCAGGCAAATCTGCTTGGGGTTTTGACCAGGCCAGAGGCTTGCAATACCGCAGGGTTGACAGTTATCTGTCAGAATTTTCCAAAGAAATAGATATGCATCCGGGCAAAGACTTGCCGCGTCCAAAAAAATATACCTATTCATTTCATAGGCCTTTGCAGGTGTATTTCAAAGAGTTTGTTAAAAACGGTTTTGTTGTTACAAGGCTGGAAGAATGGGTTTCCCATAAAAAGTCAGACAGCGGGCCGAAAGCCGCAGCTGAAAATCAAGCCAGAAAAGAGTTTCCTTTGTTTATGTGTTTAGAATTAAGAAAAATTAAATTTTAAAGAGTTAACCCAGATGGAAAGTGAAGCATTTGAGAGTACAATATCCCCAGAGCGAATAAAAGAGATTACTAACTTGGCTGATACAGATTGTAAAAAATTATATCAAGTGGTTTTGTCAAAGCTAAATTTGAAAAAAATGCCTGCTGGAATTTTTGAAAAAATACAGATGGAAAACGGGCAAGTTGTATTTTTACCAAGTATATACAATGTTAATGTGGATTTTCATCAAACTGCTTTTGGAATAATTTCAGAATCAACAAGATCTATGAATCAGCCCGAAGCTGCTATGTATATAAATCAATTTAATTATTTTGTGAATTTAGGTTGGCCGAGAAACATTCATTGACGAATATGAATATTGAACAAGAAATTGAAAAAATCACTCAGCGGAATAAAAGGGTTGAAGAAGATAAAGCCTGGGAGACCAGTTTTTTTAGACGGGGATTTATAGCGGTTATTACTTATTTAGCTGCCTGGTCGTGGCTTATGCTGATTCACGAGCCGCTTTCTTTCCTAAAAGCTTTGGTTCCGGTGTTCGGTTTTTTAATTTCCACTTTTTCTTTGCCAATTTTAAAATCCAGATGGATAAAAAATCAACTTTCCAATTCGCGCGAATTGGAAAGTGAAAGGTAAACCTATGGAAATCGCAGTATTTGGCGGGGGGTGTTTCTGGTGTACGGAAGCCATTTTTCAAAATCTAAAAGGCGTGTCAAAAGTCTTGCCTGGCTACGCAGGCGGGCAAAAACCCAATCCCACTTATGAAGAAGTCTGTGGCGGGAATACCGGGTATGTGGAAGTTATTTATATTGAGTTTGATCCTGAATTTATAACATTTCTGGATCTTTTAAATGTATTTTTTGCCACGCACAATCCTACAACTTTAAATAGGCAGGGAAATGATATAGGGGAGCAGTATGCTTCTGTGGTTTTTTACGCTAACGAAATTCAGAAAACAACAGCGGAAGAATATATAAAAAAATTAAATCATGAGAAAACTTTTGACCAGGATATAGTGACAACAGTCAGACCTTTGGATAAGTTTTATGAAGCGGAAAATTACCATAAAAATTATTTTTTACAAAACCAAAACCAGCCTTACTGCCAGGCAATTATCTCCCCCAAAGTCGCCAAATTCCGCCAAAAATTCACGCATTTGTTGAAATAAGGAGCATTTACAAAGTGTTTGAAATAGGGTATAATCTTTAGGTAAAAATTTATTAACTACGGATGAGTCTGTAATGCGGCATACAGAAACTGCGCCGCAATTCATCTCGTAAAAAGGAATTTGGTATGTTAACACCCAAGGAAAAGAACGCGATCATTAAAAAGTTTCAAACTCATAAGGACGATACTGGCAGCCCGCAGGTTCAGGCAGCCATATTGACCGAAGAAATCGCCCGCGTATCCGAGCATTTAAAAGAACACAGAAAAGACAACCATTCCAGAAGGGGACTTTTGAAAATGGTAGGTAACCGCAGACGCTTGCTTCGCTATTTGAAAAACGAAGACGAAAAAGCTTATTTGAAACTTATGGATAAGTTAAAATTAAAAGTAGCGGCTGAATAAAATGGATTTGCAAAATATAAATACGGAAAATTTTGAAAAAAAATGGCTGAAGCTTTCAAGGCAAATTTGCCAGGCTATATATGTTAAGCCCGAAGCCCAGGAACTCAAAGCCAGCCTTCAGAAAAACGGATTTTTAAGCCTTGAAGAAAAAAGCAAATTTATAGATATTTGCGACAAGGTAAAATATGAAGTTATAGAAACCGAGTTTGGCAAGGAAGGGACTGAAGGCTATGTGGCTTTTAGCGCCGCCTGGAGGGAGTGGTTTCAGGACAAAGGTGTGGAAAGCCAAAAAAACAGAAGCCAGCGCGACAGTGTGGACCATATAATGTTTGGCAGCACCCCCGACCCGGAACAGTTTCTAATGCATTTTGAACAGGAAATCTTAGGAAGTATGAAAGAATAAAAAATTCCCCTTTAAAGGGGAATTTTATTTTATACACAGACACAAATTTTAGAGACTGTTAAATAATTATTCTGACATTCTTGAGAATGTCAGAATAATGTGGATTATGTTTTTGGTTGGTCTTTGGTGAGGTCTAGGAGGGTTGTGGCGGTCAGGCCGCTGTTGATGGGGATGCTGAAGGCAAAGGTGGAACCCTTACCTTCGCCTTCGCTTTCCGCCCAGATTTTTCCTTTATGTTGTTCAATGATGATTTTGGCAACATAGAGTCCAAGTCCAAGACCGGCGCTGTGTTTGACTGATTCTTTGCCGCGGGAAAATTTTTGGAAAATCGAGGTTTTTTCTTGTTCGCTGACTCCTTTGCCCGAGTCTTTAACAGAAAAAACAATCTGTCCGTTTCTTTCGCAGATCGCGGCTGTAACCGAACCTTTGGGTGTGTATTTCAAGGCATTGTCGATGAGATTGTTCATAACCTGGCGGATTTTTTCTTTGTCCGCCATTACTTTCGGCAAATTTTGTTCCGGTTTGATAAAATTGAAAAGAAGTTTTTTGTCCGTTGCCATCGGGATGAGTTGGTTAAAGGCCAGTTCTGCCAGCTCCAGCATATTGGTTTCCGTAAACAAAAATTCCATTTTGCCCCGCTCAATGCGCGAGACATTGAGCATATCTTCAATCAATGAAATAAGCCCGTTGTTGGTTTGGTGGATGATGTTTAGCTGTTTTTTTTGGTCATCGGTAAATGGGCCGTAGTCTCCGGCAAGCAGGGAAGACATATACCACTTGATGGTTGCTGGAGGAGTGCGGAGCTGGTGCGAGGCAATGGAAATAAATTCCGCTCGCGCCTGGTCCAGTATTTTTAACTGCTCATTGGCGCTTTGTAATTGCCAGGTTAAAAATTGTAATTGTTCTCTTTGTTTTACTTCGCGTTTTACGCTTTTAATGAGTAGAGAGCCCAAAATTCCAAGAAGTAACAAAGTCAGCACTACAATTATACGAACATTTTCAATGGACCTAATAAATAAAATACTAACTAAAAAGAACCAAATGGTTCCAACCAACACTTGAGTGCTTAAAACTTTTATGTTAAAACTTTGATACTTTACGACCAAATATGATAAAAAGAAAACAAAAATTGGCATACCAATCAGCCCCGCTTGTGCCAATTGCCAGTTATCTGAAAAACTGCCGATAATATTTCCCCAGGAAAAGGCTACTAAAAATAGTATTGAACCTGCTGAAAAAGTTTTAATTTCCTGGCTTCTGGAAGTTTTTTTGCTGAAAATGCCGAAAAATAAAATACTTAAAATAATTATCAGCTCAATAAAGTATGTAAAATATTTTGCAATAATATTTTCAATCGCAGTGCAGTCCGAAAGGTTGATGCCTATTATGTTCCATTTGGTTGAAAGAAAAAAAACAATAGGAGCATAGCCCAGTAAAATTAAAATTTTATATTTATCCTTTAAATCTTGCTTTGTACTGAATATATAGGTTAAATAAAAAGTTAAAATGTAGATTGATGGCTCAATGAGGATTTGCAGTGACCAGAAAAACATAACATCTTTGGGGGAGTTGGTTGCCCATAAAACCAAATCAAAAAGGCTCCAGGCAGAAAACAGCAAACAGATAGAAAGTAAAATTAAGCTGATTTTTTCTCCTCTGGTTTTTATATAGACAATAGCGCCGGCAAAAATTGCTATGGCTATGGCGGGGATATGGGAATAATAAAACAAGCTTGGGGTATTGCTGGAAAAAATAAAGTATTGAGCGGGTTCCCACGGACAAAAAATATCCATTGATGTGTTTTATTAGTTAGATAAATATAACAAATATGTGCCAATAATGATGATTCCAACAGAAATGAATTTGTGTAACAGGTGTTTATAAGATATTTTTTCGTTAAATAATTTAGGCAAGAATTTTGTTAACATAATGCCTTCTAAAAAAACAAATAGCGGTTGATAACTGGAAACCACTGATACAATAGCCACTGGCGCAAGGAGTGTGGCAAAACTGTTAGCCAAATTGCCTAAAGTATAAAAACTTTCGCTGATTACATTTAAATACAAAACTTTATGGGATCCATTTTTTACTATGTTTTTAAATTCATCCCTGGATTTTTTAGATGAAATAAAAAAAATGCTGCCAAAAATAAAAATGCCAAAATACTGCCAAAAAGTGGAAATCCAGAAATTATCCGGAACTGTTGCGAGTTTGAAGCAGACATCGTTTAAAGCAAAAAGAAAAGATGAAAGAACGGCAAATAGTAAAGACGTGGTTTTGATTTTAAATTTATTTTCTATATCAATTTCAAAGGAGATAACAATAATGCCCAAAAGAATAATAAGCGAATATAAAATTTGCTGAGACTGAAGGGTTTCATTAAGAATAAAAAAACTTAAAAAATAAGCAAAAACAGGAGTTAGTTGAAGAAGGGCTACTACTATTGAAGCTTCTTCTATATCCATGGCTTTTAAATAAAAATAGAATGCCGCTGCCCCAAAAAAGCCGGTTACAATCAATAAAAAAAACTGAGACAAAGATACGCTAAAGATTTGTTGATGGAAAAAAATTGCGATGAAAGGCAGGATTAGCGCGGAAAAAAAAGTTGAAAACAAAATTATCGCATTTACGCCTTTGCCCGAGGGGAATTTATTTAACAGGTATTTGTCTATGTGATTTATGAAGCTCCAGAGAATTGGGGCAAGAATGGCGAAAAAAAACCAGTTAGGTTGATACATTGAGAGTGTTTTTAATTGATATATCTTTTAGCAGACTTTTTTCAAAAGTTGCTTTCGTCGCGAAATTTAAGTATTTTGAGCGAAAACTTTGAAAAAACGTAAGATATCGGAGTTATCGCTGAGGCTTTTTTCAGAAGTTTGCAGCCAAAATACTTAAATTGCAGTTGAAATGTACTTTTGAAAGAGGTCTAGTGTAAAGTTTTCGTAACTACTATGGATTTGTTAATTGGGTTTTGATTTTTTACAATTTCAAAATTTTGTAAAATATAAGCGCGCAAATACAATAAAAAAATTGAAATTATCAAGGTTAAAATGCAAAAAAAATAAACAAGTTTTTTAGTATTTTGTTTCATTAATCCGATATAAAGTAAGTACAGAAGTATTATACCACTTTTTTTGCCAGGCATACTTTTTAAAAGTATGGTATAATTTTTTTATGTCTGAAAATAGCAAAATTACTATTCTTATAGCTGAGGATGACTTGGCTATGAGGGATATTTTAACTCATAAGCTGATCTCTAAGGGCTATGAAGTTTTGGCGGCAGAGAATGGCTTATCAGCTTGGGATGTTATACAAAAACGGCAGCCGAATCTGGTTTTGACCGATCTGATGATGCCTGAGCTGGATGGCTTTGCGCTTTTAGAAAAAATCCGCAGCCATAAAGATGAACATATTTCCAAATTGCCAGTAATTGTACTTTCCAATCTTTGGAGCAATCAGGATATACTGAAGGCTGAAAGTCTTGGGGTAAAGGCTTTTATGATAAAAGCCTACTTTACGCCGGAAGAGATTTATGCTAAAATCAATGAAGCTTTAGGAAAAGAAAATTAACAGAATGGTTTGCGGGAACAGCGAAGGATTATGTGCATAGTCCTCGTCATCACGCAAAATCATTCTGAGAAAAGGATCTAAAAGCTCCAGCTTTTAGATAAACATAAATGAGCAAACAGCAAATCTCATGCAAAGTCGGCGACAACGACTATGTTTTTGAAATTGGTCAGATAAAAACCCAGGCCAATGCCGGGGTAATAGCCCGTGTTGGCGACACTATGGTTTTAGCCACTACGGTAATGTCCGACAAATCAAGAGAGGGAATAGATTTTTTCCCGCTTTTGGTTGATTATGAAGAAAGACTTTACGCCGCAGGAAAGATCAAAGGCAGTCGCTGGATAAAAAGAGAAGGCCGGGCTACTGACGACGCTATACTAAAGGGGCGGGTGATTGACAGAACTTTGAGACCAATGTTTCCGGAAGGAATGCGCAATGATGTGCAGATAGTCGCCACCGTGTTGTCCATTGACGGGGTAAATGAACCAGATATGGTAGCGGTTAACGCGGCTTCTATGGCTTTGACTATTTCCGATGTGCCTTTTGACGGGCCTGTGGCAGCTGTGAGAGTTGGGAAAGTGGATGGTAAATATATAGTAAATCCGACTCACGAACAGCAGGAGGTTTCTTCTATGGACCTGATAGTTTGCGGTACTTCAGACCATATCATAATGGTTGAGATGGGAGCAAAGCTTGTTTCTGAAGAGGAGATAGTGGAAGGAGTAAAGTTTGCCCAAACTCATTTGGCTGTTTTGGTTAAATGCCAGTTGGATTTTGCAAAGCAGGTAGGCAAAGCCAAATCTGAGCCAATAATAGTCAAGCCAAATGAACAGGTTTACGAAAAAGTCAAAAGCTTTTTGACAGAAGAGAAGATTGAAGCCGCAGTTTATGTGCAAAATATGTATGAGCGCGATGAAAAAACCGCAAAGCTTTTTAAAGAAGTAGCTGAATTTGCCAAAAAGGAATTGGGAAGCATAGAGGGGGTCAGTGTGGAGAAAGAAGCCAATGCGGTAGCGGATAAAATTTTGAAAAAATATCAGCAAAAACAGATTTTGGAAAAAGAACGGAGAGTTGACGGCAGAAAGCTGACAGAAACCCGTCCGATTTTCTGCGAAGTCGGGGTACTGCCTCGCGTTCACGGTTCTGCTATCTTTACCCGTGGAGAAACTCAGGCTTTAACTACTGTGACTTTGGGAAGCCCTGGCGACGAACAAATGCTTGACGGAATGGAAGACCCGACAGATGGACGTTCCAAGCGCTACATTCACCACTATAACTTTCCTGGCTACAGCGTTGGCGAGGTAGCTCCTTTAAGGGGTCCGGGCAGGCGTGAGGTTGGACACGGTATGCTGGCTGAACGGGCTGTGGAAGTGGTGGTGCCGGAAAAAGAAGCTTTTCCTTATACTTTGCGACTGGTTTCAGAAATTATGTCTTCTAACGGGTCAACTTCAATGGCTTCTACTTGCGGTTCGACTTTGGCGCTTATGGACGCTGGCGTGCCTATCAAGCACATCATCGGCGGGTGCGCTATGGGTTTGGTAATGGACGAGTCGGATACCAGTAAATACAAAGTTTTAACCGACATTGCCGGCATTGAGGACTTTAACGGGCATATGGATTTCAAAGTGACCGGTTCTGAAGAAGGCGTTACCGCCCTCCAGTTGGATATAAAAGTAAAAGGTTTGACTTGGCAGATTTTGGAAAAAGCTTTAGAGCAGGCTAAGCCAGCGCGCAACCATATAATCGGGAAAATGAAAGAAGCGCTTCCCGCACCAAGAGCGGAAATGTCTCCTTACGCGCCAAGGATTGTTTCGTTTAAGATTAAGCCTGACAAAATCCGCGAAGTTATCGGTAGCGGTGGAAAAACTATAAACGAAATTATTGCAAATTGTCCTGGCGTTAAAATTGACATTGAAGATGACGGCTTGGTGATGATTACTTCAACTGACTCAGAAAGCAGCAAAAAAGCTGTTGAGTGGGTACAAAATATAGTCAAAGAAGTTCAGCCTGGAGAAATTTATGATGGCAAAGTTACGAGGCTAATGGACTTTGGCGCCTTTGTGGAAGTTTTGCCAGGAAAAGAAGGTTTGGTTCATATTTCCCAACTTGCCAATTACCGTGTTGCCAGGGTGGAAGACGTTGTCAATGTTGGCGATGCGCTGAAAGTCCAAGTTTCAGAGATTGACGAGCAGGGTAGGATCAACCTGACCCACAAACCCTTTGCGCCTGAGCCTACCCCAGAACAGCTGGCCAAGTCCCAAAGTGGAGACTTTCATTCCAGCGGTGGTAGTCGTGGCGGTTTTGGTTCAAGACCTGGCGGCCACTCCCGCGGCGGGTTTGGCTCCCGTCCAAGCGGCCCCAGACCCCCGAGAAGAGACTATTAAAAAATAAATTTTAAAAACAACCCGATGTAAAATCCGGGTTGTTTTGCTTTATACTTTATACAAAATACTTTATACTATCTTAATATGCCGTATTTTGAGATTTTGAAAAAAGCAGAACTCACCCCAGTCCTCTCTTTAGAAAATAGAGGGAGTGATATATTCCCCCCCTCTTTAAGCAAAGAGGGCGAAGGGGGAGTTTTGGGAGCTAGGACGGGCATCATCCATACCGCGCACGGGGATATAAAGACCCCGGCGTTTTTGCCTATTGGCACCAAAGGCGCGGTAAAGGCTGTGACGGCGGAGGAGCTGAAGTTTTGGGGCGCGGACATCATCCTTGCCAATACCTACCACCTTTGGCAGCGTCCGGGCGACGCTCTCATATATAAAGCCGGGGGGCTGCATAAATTTATGAACTGGCAAGGGCCTATCTTTACTGACTCCGGGGGGTTTCAGGTTTTCTCGCTCGCAAAAATGAGAAAAGTTTTAGAATTGGGCGTGCTGTTTCAGTTTGATTTAGACGGCAGGCAGGAACTTTTGTCGCCGGAAAAATCCGTTGATATCCAAGCTAACTTAGGCAGCGACATCTGCCTCATACTGGATGATTTTCCGGGATATCCTTGGACTTATGAGCGAAGCAAAGAATCCATTGAGCTTACAAACCGTTGGGCTGAAAGGGCGATAAAGGAGCATAAGAGAATAGTGACTGATGGCGACCCCATTAACCCCGGCCAAAAGCTGTGGGGGATAGTTCAGGGCGCATCTTTTCCGGACTTAAGGGAAATGTCGGCTAAAGCAATGGTTCAGTTTGGATTTGAAGGCTTTGCCATTGGCGGCGTGGCCGTGGGCGAACCTCACGAGGAGATGATGAAAGCTGTGGAGGTTACCATACCGCATTTACCGGAAAATGCCCCAAAACATCTTTTGGGCGTCGGAACGCCTTTTGACATTGTTCAGGCAGTAGCGCGTGGCTGCGATACTTTTGACTGCGTGATCCCGACTAGGGAAGCTAGGCATGGAAGACTCTATATAAATAACAAATATCAAATTTCAAATAACAAAGCAGACAACCTCTCCCTTTCTCCCTCCCCTCATGAGGGGAGGGAAGGGGTGGGGTTGCAGTTTGAAGGCTATAGTACCATCAATATCTTCAACGAAAAGTTTAAAGAAGATTTTTCCACCATAGACGATCAGTGCGATTGCTATTTGTGCCAGAACCATACCAAGTCTTACCTTAGACATTTGTTTCAAACTGGCGAGCCTTTGGCGACAAGGCTTGCAACTATGCACAACCTGAAATTTTATTTAAACTTAATGGCTAAAATCAGGAAATCCATCCAATATGATTATTTTGATGAGATGGTCTTAAACTACAAAGAAATTAAATAGTTAAGACCCTGAGTTAATTGAAGGGTAGATAGTCTCGCAAAGCGAGATCGCGCTTTGTATGAAGAGATAAGAAATTGGCAAAATTGGCTTATTTTGGTATACTTTTTTATATATTTATATGGCTGAAAAAATTCATTTGGATTTTTTATTAAAAAAGGATTTAGTTAAAATTCCAGATCAAAGTTTAAACCCTGAAGAACAGCTCAGAAGAAAACAGATTTTAGAGATGTTAAAAGAAGCCTCTGAAAGAGGACGAATCTCTCAAAGGGAATTAAAAATTTTACAGCTGTATCATTTAGAGCAGATGAAGCCAGTGGAAATTGCAAGAAGTGAAAATGTGCATAATTCAAAAATTCATGAGATATTAAAACGCGCTAATCAAAAGCTTCGTGAATATTTTTCAAAAAAAGGGATACAATCCCCAGAAGATATAATATAATTTTATAAACAACTCAGATTTGATGGGTCACGTTAGAAATTTAAAACTAAAAATAGTTAACTAAAATATGAGTGAAAATTTAAAAAAAAATCCAGGAGATATTTCTAACGGGATGGAAAAAATTGTCAGCCTCTGCAAGAGGCGGGGATTTGTATATCCGGGAAGTGAAATATACGGCGGGCTTGCTAACTCCTGGGACTACGGCCCCCTTGGAGTGGAACTTAAAAACAACATCAAACAGCTGTGGTGGAAAAAGTTTGTCCAACAAAGGGACGACGTTGTGGGCTTGGACGCGGCTTTGATAATGAACCCCAAAGTTTGGGAAGCATCTGGCCACGTGGGAAATTTCAACGACCCAATGGTTGAGTGTAAAAATTGTCATGAACGGTATAGGGCTGACCATATAGATACTTCAAAGCCTTGCGCGAAATGCGGCAAAACTGTTTTTACAGAAAGCCAGCAGTTCAATATGATGTTTAAAACAAACCTGGGGCCAGTGGCGGATGAAAAATCTGTTGTTTACCTCCGTCCGGAAACCGCGCAGGGGATGTTTGTGAACTTTAAAAATGTTTTAAACACTTCCAGAAAGCAGCTGCCGTTTGGGATTGCCCAGATTGGTCCGGCTTTCCGTAACGAGATTACGCCTGGAAATTTTATATTCCGCACCCGCGAGTTTGAGCAGATGGAAATTGAATTTTTTGTAAAACCCGAAGACTGGGAAAAGTGGTTTGAGTATTGGCTTTCACAGCAAAAAGAGTGGCTTAAGGAATTGGGAATATTTGAGCAAGCTGTTTTTGTGGAAGTACCTGAAGCAGACAGGGCACACTATAGCAAGCGCAGCATAGACACCGAATACCTCTTTCCTTTTGGCCAGAAAGAACTTTATGGTTTGGCATATAGGACTGACTATGACCTAAAAGCCCATATGGAAAAGTCCGGTCAGAGTTTGGAGTATGTGGATCCCGTGACAGGGGAAAAAAGTGTACCACATTGCATTGAGCCTACTTGGGGCGTAAACAGAACCCTGCTTGCGGTTTTGTGTTCAGCTTACGACGAGTCTGACCCCGAAAATATAACTTTAAAACTTCCATACAAACTTGCACCTTACAAAGCCGCGGTTTTTCCACTTTTGAAAAACAAGCCGGAGTTGGTCTCTAAGGCAAAAGAAATTTACGACAGTTTGCGAAAAGATTTAACGGTTGCCTGGGATGACCGGGGCAACGTGGGAAAACGCTACTATAGTCAAGACGAAATTGGCACGCCCTTTTGCATAACTGTGGACTTTGACACCATAGAAAAAGACAATATGGTCACAGTTAGAAACCGCGACACCAAACAGCAGGAGAGGGTGAAGGTTGAGGAATTAAAGGAATATATTGTAAGGGAAATTAAATAATATTATGTTCGCAGAAATTTTACAAAGTACAGAAAAAACCACTAATCCTAAAGTTGATTTTTTAGGCAATCAAGTCAGACTTGCTTACTTTACTTATGTTGAAAAGTATGGGGAGTTACCAAAAGATTTAAAAGACAATTTAACAGAATTTTATTTAAAACTTGACCTTGCAAATATCGGTCAATATACTTTGGAAGGTTTAAAAAAAGATGCAGAGTTAATTTTAGTTAGTTTGAATAAGCCAAACGTCCAGGATACTGCTTATACTGTATAAATTTAAATTTTAATCTTGAAACATAATGAATGAAGGCAAAAACAAGATAACATCAGAAATTTTTTGGGAAAGTTTTCAAACCAAAAATCCTGAATTAAAAAAGTGCCTCGCAGACCTTGATGCTTATCTGCAAGTAGTTGATTTTGATCAAGTTTCAGAAATTGACAAAGAAAGATTTGTGGAGCTAAAAACTTCCATAAGTCAATTTATTGCAGATAAAGAAATACAACACGATCGGGAGGAGTTTGTTGATACTTGGACAAAAGAATTTGAAGAATTACAACAAAAATATGGAACACCAAAGGTTGCGGCAACTTCAGCAGGAAATTAAATATCCTATTTTAGTAAAGAAAAAAGAAAACCTGGCCTATTTGACTGGCGAGGTTTTTGATTTGCGGACACAGGAGTATCTTTTGGTAAAACCGCTGAAGTACGCGGATAAACGCGGAAGCTATACAGGGGTTGTTGGGTTTGGCAGCGGTCTGGAAAAAATTTCCTGGGCGCCAAAGTCGGACACTTTATACAACATCGGAAAATATGTGAAAGGCTATGAGAAGTTAAATCTTGAATATGGGTTTACTTTGGGGGAACATAAGTACATAAAAAGCAAGATCAAGAATTTGAGATTGCAGGTAAAAGTCCAGCCGGAACATTCTCCGGTGGATGAGATAAGGCAGATAAAGACCCCGGATGAAATATTGAAGATTAAAAAATCAATGGAAATAGTTAAACAGGTATACAAGTATACTAGGAAGCAAGCGGTGAAGAGCGGGATGACGGAAGCAATTTTGGCAAAATACATTGAAAATTTGGGTTTAAAGTTGGGGGCAGGCGAGCTGGCGTTTCCGGCCATAGTAGCAAGCGGTAAGAACGCGGCAATGCCACACCACGTACCTACGAAAAAAAGGTTGAAGCCGGGTGAAAGCATTATTTTGGATTTTGGTTTTTTGGCCGGAGGCCAATCCGCCACTGGCGGAAAATCTTCATCTAACTACTGCAGCGATTTTACTCGTACGGTTTTTATCAAAAAAGTTCCAAAAAAGCTGGAAATAGCTTATAATCAGGTGGAGAAAGCTTATTTAGGGAGTATGGAATACATTAACTCCCCCAACCCCCGCCCGAACGCCGCAGGCGGGCAGGCCTCTTTGAAAAAGAGGGAAAAATTCACCATCTCCTCCTCTTTGACAAAGAGGAGGCAGGGAGGAGTTCGTGCAGAGGGTGTTTACCAAAAATCAGTCGAGATTTTAGCCGAAAAAAAACTGGATAAATATTTTATCCACTCGCTTGGCCATGGTACCGGCCTTGAGATCCACGAAAGGCCTTATTTGGGTCCAAAGTCAAAAGACATTTTAAAAGAAGGAATGGTTTTCAGTATAGAACCTGGCGTGTATTTTCCCGAGTATGGAGGGGTTCGGATAGAAGATTTGGTCTATATGGAAAATGGAAAAGTAAAAAAATTTATAGAAGTACCAACAGATTTAAAGTCTAATATTTTATGACACGCAATTTTGAGCAGGGTCCGAATCGGGACAGAACAAATAAAGAATGGCTAAAAGTTTTTTTGATTAAACGACAAAATATTTTAGGTTTTGTTAAGCAAATATCGTCAAAAAGAAAGTTATTTGGGGCAGAAGCTGACACGCTTATAGAACAAGGTGTAAAGATTTTAAGAACAATCAATGAAATTACCGCCGGTCTTTCGGTAAAAGCGTCTTTGTATCCTGGATTGACTGATTTTGCAACAACATTGAAAGAGTGTGAGCAGCTAGAACAGAATTTTAGATTGTATATCCACAAACAGTCAGAGATATAATTAATAATTAATTGCATTTTTATGCCAGAGACGGATCATAACCACGGAGAGCAGCCTGCTTTGGATATAGAGACAATTGATACAAGATTGCATTTTTTAACATCGGAATTTAGCGCTTGGATGACTAGTCAAAAGGCAGCTGATCCTGATTTTTGGGGATCATACACAGATAGTAGAATTTTGGGACTTGTTTTGCAGATTAGGAATATTGAAAAAAATATTCGGGAAAATTCGAATTATCCAAACGAGGAGACTGTTAGTTTGATAGGAAGACAGATGGAGGCGGTAATGTCTGAATATAAAAAAGTATCAGAACAAAATTTGTCAGACAAAATAACAAGGCAAGAGTTAACTAGGGTTTTTGGCGTTGAGTTGAGTTATATGGCAGATTTGGTGTTAAGTTGTTTGAAGAAAATTGACAAATATCATAGCACAGAGAATTCCCTAGGATCAAAAACAGCTTGGGCTCAGTTATCTTGGAATCAAATAATGAAAAAAATTAAGCCTGAAAATGTTGAAGGTCCTAAGGCTGAGTTTATAAGCAGTTTGTCTAAAATAATCAGAATGATTTTAAAATTTAACAAAGAAAAAAAGATTATTTCTCAAAAAATAATCGAAAATCTGACAAGTTTTTTAGCATATAAAAATTAAACATTTTTTAAATGATATTTACGAAAAAAGTTTTACCTAACGGTTTAAAGGTTATCGAAGTGCCGTCTAGTGACGCGGAAAGCGTGGTAGTGGATTTTTTTGTAAAGACCGGTTCGCGTTCGGAGACAGAAAAAGAAAATGGTATTTCCCATTTTCTTGAACATTTTTTGTTTAAAGGTAGTAAAAAGTATCCGACAGCAATGGCTATTTCTTCCTTGGTTGACTCCATAGGCGGGGAAATGAATGCCAACACAGGTAAAGAACATACCCAGTTTTATATCAAAGCTGCCAGTAGGCATTTTAAACTGATATTTGAAGTTCTGACCGATATGATTCAAAACCCGCTTTTAGACCCAGCAGAATTGGAGCGGGAAAAAGGCGTGATAGTTGAAGAGATAAATATGTACAAAGACACGCCAATGTACGAGATAGAAAATATACTGGAAGGGCAGATGTGGCAGGGGGACGCTTTAGGCAGGGACATTGCTGGAACCAAAGAAACTGTGACCAAGTTTACCAGGGAAATGTTTTTAGACTATATAAATAGGCACTATCAAACTCCAAATATGCTGCTTGGGGTTTCCGGTAGCTACGATAAAAAAGTTTTAAATGATTTGATAAGCAAGTATTGGAAAAATTATCCGAAAAATAAATTTCATAATTGGACTAAAGCAGTAGACAGTCAAAATCAATATCGTCTGAAGGTTCAGTTTAAAGAAACCGAACAGGCGCACTTGGCATTAGGTTTCAAAGGTTTTAAATATGGAGACAAAAGAAACGCGGCGCAGTCTGTTCTTTCAGCCATACTGGGCGGCGGTATGTCCTCAAGGCTTTTTTCCGAAGTTAGGGAAAAAAGGGGCCTTGCTTACTATGTCCGTGCCAGCGGCGGGTCTTACCAGGATACCGGCGTTTTTAACATTGGAGCTGGGGTGCAAATACCTAAAATAGAAGAAGCTATAAAAGTCATTTTAGACGAACTTGAAAAGATAAAAAGCATAAAAGTAGAAGACGCGGAACTTAAAAAAGCCAAAGAATTTATAAAAGGAAAATCGGCTTTGGCGTTAGAAGACAACCAGGTGCGCTTGGACTGGTTTTTGGAAGCCGCAGCTTTTAAGCCGGAAATCTTAACCCCCAAAGAAGCCTTTGCAAAAATAGACAAAGTAACTGCCTCAGACGTGCAAAAAGTTGCCAAAGATTTGTTTCAAAAAGAAAAACTGACTTTAGCGGTCATAGGGCCATATAAGGACGAGAAGGTTTTTGATAAATTAATAAAATAGTTGTTAAATTTCCTCTCCAAGTTTGGAGAGGGGTTAGGGGAGAGGTTGTTGTATGAAACGCAAGCCATATTTAGTACATAACGCAAAAAATTTAAGAACGCGTTCAACTATATGGGAAACAAAACTTTGGCAATATTTGAGAGGCGGTAGATTTTTTGATTATAAATTTAAAAGACAAGTTGCTATAGAAAAGTATATCGTAGATTTTTGTTGCAATGAAAAAAAGTTGATCATTGAGTTGGATGGGAGTGGATATCAATTTTCAGAAAAAGATAAAATTCGTGATAAATTTTTTGAAGGGCTAGGTTATAAAATCTTACGTATTTGGAATAATGATATTGACAATAATTTTGACGGGGTTCCATTAAGAATTAAACAAAATTTCGATGAAAAAAAATAAACAAAAACAACCTCTCCAGGCCTCCGGCCACCCTCCCCAAACTTGGGGAGGGGAAAGCGGTATGGCTGTGGGTTGTCATGTTTCTGCGGCAGGCGGAGTGTGGAATGCGCCGAAGAATGCAAAGGATTTAAACTGCGAAACTTTCCAGATATTTACCCGTCCGCCTATGGGCGGACCTGCGCCGAAAATAGACCAGGAGGGAGTAGAGAAATTTAAGATGGAGATGGAGAAGTATTATTCTTCATTCCATACAGAAGATGCAGAACCCCTCCCAACCTCCCCTTTGGTAAAGGGGAGGGGTAAGGTAGGTTCCCCCTCTTTTTCAAAGAGGGGGTTAGGGGGAGTTGGTTTTGTTGTTCACTGCCCGTACATTGTAAATTTTGGTTCAGCAAAGAAAACTACTTTTCACGGATCTATTTCTATAGTTTCTGAAGAACTAAAAAGGGCTAATTCGCTTGGAGCTCGGTTTGTTATGACTCACTTAGGCAGCTTTAAGGATTTGGGCCAGGAAAAAGGTATGGTGCAGGCGCAAAAAGGTTTGGAAGAGGTTTTAAAAAAGTACGAAAGTTCTATAAAAAACAAACAGCCCTCCCAATTTCTTTTAGAGATAGCGGCAGGACAAGGTGAAGTTATAGGTGATACTTTTGAGGAACTGGCCGAGCTTATGGAGCCGCTAAAAAAATACAAAACTTTCGGGGGAATCTGCTTTGACACTCAGCATGCTTGGTCTTCGGGATATGATATAACCAAAAGCGAATGGGTAAAACAATTTGAGAAGACTATTGGCCTAAAATGGCTGCGGATGAGCCATATAAACGACTCTAAAGTTGATTTAGGCGGCAAAAAAGACCGTCACGAGCATATTGGCGAGGGGAAGATAGGAGAAAAGGGGATATATAATTTTATTCGAAATTTAAAATTGAACCTGCCTGTCGGCAAGGCAGGGATTGAAGATTTAAACACCCTCTCTACCCGAAGCGGGTCCCTTCTCTCCCAGAAGGGAGAGATTAATAATGTTGTCTTTGACTCTTTTGCCTTGATTTTAGAAACTGAACATGATAAAGTGAAAACAGACATAAAAATCTTAAAAAAATTAAGGGAAAAAATATAAAATGGAAACAAATAGAGAAATTAGTCCTGCAAGTGTGGAAAATAGCCCTGAAGCTCAATTGCAAAAATTGGAAAACAACAGGCAGACATTGGTATCAGTTATCGAGGGATTGGAAAGGTCTGGTAACTAATATGGATGAAAATTTGAAAAAGGTTATTGCTTTGGTGCAAAAATCCGATCTTGACCAGACAATAAAAGATATCCTGGTTCGCGACCTTTCACAAGACGGTCTAAATGACTTTATGAAAGAGCAGATAAAAGCTTACTGCTTGTCTGAAATAGAAAAGATAGATGCTGAAATAGAAGAAGTAAAGAAAATATTAGACGAAAAATAATGTATGAAAGAAAAAGAGTTTTTGGAATTTCAGATTGACCCAGAAACCGAAGCCGTATTAACAGATCCTATACGACTAAAAGAGCAAAGAAAGAGAGTTGTTGCGACAGGACACGAGCCTTCAGAAGCCAAAATGCTTGGTGAAAAAGGGATGTATGATGAAGATGAGAAATAAACAAAACCCCCTCCTAGCCTCCCCCATTTAGGGGAGGAAGGGTATAGGGGTTTTTGTTTTTTACCTATTATATGGTAAAATTACCATATAATTTGCGGCATTTGTTTAATTTGTGAATAGTGAATATATGAAATATCACGAGCTGGAAAGTTCAACTAAAGTAATTCTAAAGGTGATTTTTGCGGGACTGGCGCTGGCTTTTTTGTGGCAGATACGAGATATTTTGCTTTTGCTTTTGTTATCCCTTATATTTGCTTCGGCTATGGACCCGATGGTCGGGTATTTTCGGGAAAAAGGCGTACCCAGGGCTGTTTCCGTGCTTTCAGTTTATGTTTTAGTATTAGGCTTAGGGGGTTTGGTTTTGGCTATGGTGGTACCAGCGGTTTTAGAACAGATAAATTTATTTTCCAGTTCTTTGCCAATATATTTAGGGCGGATACAGGAAAGTTTTGGTATAAATCTCAACGGCGATTTCCTTCAAACTATTCAGAATTTTTTTAACAGCACAAGTCAAGCGGGAGTGGTGAGCGGAACTTTTGGGGTGTTTAGCGGATTTTTTAGCTTTATCACAGTTTTGGTTATCTCGTTTTACCTGGTGGCGGAAGAGCGGGGGATGAAAAAGTTTGTTTCCGCGCTTTTGCCGGAACATCATCATGAGTTTACTTTAGGACTTTTAGAAAAAGTACAAAAAAAGATGGGGCTCTGGGTTTTAGGCCAGCTCATACTTAGCCTTTCTATTTTTGCTCTAACTTTGGTGGGGTTGATGTTAGTCGGTGTCATTTATGGAAAGGGTTTTGACAACCCTATTGTAGCCAATGCTTTGTTTTTAGCTTTGCTGGCAGGAGTTTTAGAGATAGTGCCTTACATTGGTCCATTTGTTTCGGCAATACCGGCTTTGATAATTGCTTTTGTCATAAGTCCGGCTTTGGCTTTGGCAGTGGGAATTTTGTATTTGTTTATCCAAAAAATGGAAGGTTATGTTTTGGTGCCTAAAGTTATGGAGCGTACAGTCGGCACTTCGCCTTTGGCAGTTTTAGTCGCTTTGCTTGTCGGTTTTAAGCTGGCGGGTATTTTGGGGCTTTTGATTTCCATTCCTTTAGTTTCCGCAGCAACAGTGGTTTTTAACGAATTTATGGCGGAGAGGAAGTAAAATTTTTTTAAACTAAAATATTAAACCCCATAATTTATGGGAAAGGAACAAACAATATGAATATAGAAAACAATATTGGAAAAGGTGTAGAAATAAAGGGTGAAAAGAGAAAAATGGTTAAATTTTATGTATATACTGTGGATGGAGAGATTGCTGATATTTGGGCTACTAGCATAAAAGACGCAAGAAGAGAAGCTGATAGAATTTGGGCAGAAAAGGGTAAGATAGATTACGAAAAACTTCCTGAGAGACAAAAGTTTTTGGCAAGCCAAAAAGATAATTTAATCATTTCAGCGAAACTACAAGACTCTTCTGGGTTTGGAGAATCAGCAGTTGCTGATACCAAGGAATGGGAGCATTTAATTTGGGGTGAAGGTGGATTTATACATGATGATGGTTCAGTTGAACTTGCTCCTGATAAAGATAGATAAGCGTACTTTAATTATTTTTCAGCATTGCTGATGAGTTAGAATTATTCTAGTGCTAGAATGAATAGATTTTACCTTACAACCACCCTTCCATACGTAAATTCAGACCCTCACTTGGGGTTTGCTTTGGAAATGGTTTTGGCGGACACAATAGTTCGGTTTCAAAAATTGCAGGGTAAGGAAGTTTTTTTTAATACAGGCACAGACGAGCATGGTCTTAAGATATATCAAAAAGCTTTAGAACGAGGTATAAGCCCAAAAGAGTACTGCGACGAATATGCAGAAAAATTTAAACAGCTGATGCCAGCTTTGGGGGTTTTGCCGGAGATACATTTCATACGCACCACGGACGAACACCATATAAAAGCCTGTCAGGAGTTTTGGAAACTGGTAGATAAAAATGGCTACATAGAAAAGAAAAATTATAAGGTCAAATATTGCGTTGGCTGCGAGCTGGAAAAAACTGAAAGCGATCTGTCAGAAGAAGGAAAATGTTTAGTGCACCCGCATTTGGAAATAGAGATTCGCGAAGAGGAAAATTATTTTTTTAAGTTTAGCGCTTTCCAAAAACCGCTTTTAGAACTTTATGAAAAACAGCCGGATTTTGTTGTGCCGGATTTTCGGTTTAACGAGATTAGAGAGTTTGTAAAAAATGGACTTTCTGACTTTTCTATCTCGCGGCTTAAAGAAAAAATGCCCTGGGGCGTGCCTGTGCCGGGCGACGACAACCACGTTATGTATGTCTGGTTTGACGCGCTTATAAACTATGTTTCAACGTTGGGTTGGCCAGAATACCACCCCTTTAATTCCCCTCCTATTTTAGGAGGGGAGGGCCAGAATGGCGGGGAGGTTAGTAATTTATTTCAAGAATTCTGGGGGACAAAAGAAAACCCTAACGGAATACAAATTGCAGGCAAGGACAACCTCCGTCAGCAGTCTGCTATGTGGCAGGCAATGCTTATGGCTGCGGGCCTGCCGAACAGTAAACAAATCATCATCCACGGCTTTATTAACTCCGGGGGGCAGAAAATGTCCAAATCTTTGGGCAATGTAGCGGATCCTTATAAAATAATTGAAGATTTAAAAATAAAAGGATTGAATAAACAACAGGCGACAGACGCGCTTCGGTATTATTTACTCAAAGAAATTCCTACTTTTGAAGACGGGGACTACACTTGGGATAGGTTTTTGGAAGTCTATAACTCCGACCTTGCCAACGGCATTGGCAACCTAACAAGTAGGATTTTGAAAATGAGCATAGCTAATTCAATTTTTCTCTCTCCAGGCGTGGAGAGAGTCCCCGACTCGTCCGCCAAAGCTTTAGCGGAGGAGGAAGGGGGAGAGAGGTCGCATGATAGTAATTCCCCAAACGATCAAAAAATTAAAGAGTTTATTTCCTCTTACCACTTAAAACTCGCTCTTGAAGAAATCTGGAAAGATATAAAATTCTGCGATGAATACATTCAAAAAGAAGAACCATTTAAAGTCGTTAAAGTAGACCCGGAAAAAGCAAAAAAGCAGATAGAGTTTTTACTTGGTAAACTAAAAGAGATAGCAGAAAACCTGCAGCCGTTTTTACCAGACACTTCCCAGCAAATAACAAACAGTTTAAAACCGCTTTCGGGAGAAATTCCACGGTTGTTTCCGAGGATATAAAATATGCCTGATAAATATAAAACAATAGATCAAGCAAATTTTGAGCTAACTCAAAAAAAAGATTTAGCAAAAAAAATAACCAAACCTTTGAAAGCGGCATTTTTAGCATTGATGGATGAGCTTTCTGCAGACTTAAATAAACAGTCGGTGATAAATACAGAAAAACAAATTTCTTTATTAAGGGTGGGGAGAAGAGCGGATCGGGATGGTTTAAGAAGTGAATATTTTAAGTTAAATTTTGAAGGGAAAGATTATTTTGTAAAAAAAATTTATAAAAATTTTTCCCGATATGGGGGAGGCTCCCAAGAAGTTGAGGGAATGCAAGTGGCTAAAGAACTACTAAAGGATTATCCTTGGATTGAAATTCCAGACTATCAGCTCGGCTATTTTGACGGAAAAAATTCATACTTAATAAGTTCATGGAATCCTGCACTTGAAATTGATTTGGAGCAGTATTTAAAATATAAAATTCCTAAAACAGAAAAAAATTGGAAAACGGTTCATGAAATAAAAAAAAGAGTGGGGTTAGTTTCAGAAAGATTGGAATATAAGTTTTCAGATCTAGAAGATTATAATATATCGTATGATCCTAAAACAGATAAGTTAATACTTTTTGACTTAAAGTATTTAAAAAAACCCATTAAGAATTTTCAAACCAGTAAATGAGCCTTTGATAAAAAAATCGGCGGAGTCGGTTTGGGCTTGTTGCAACAAAAGCCCGCACCTTCTCCGCCAGGAGCTGTCAAATATTTGCGATGTTCTTTTTCGCTTGTTTTCTTGCTTCCAGCTCCTCCTTTTTGTAAGTTTTGTTCACGCGCATTTTTGGTGCTTTTTTTGCACCTTGAGGGATCCAAATCACTTTCAGACTGACCCCGTCTTCTTCCACAACCAGCACTGTTCCGGCTGGCATTCGGTCGGGAACACCATCAAGCATGAAATAAGACACACCCACCTTTATTTTCTGTTTTTTGATCGACATACACATCCTTTGCCTCAAGTTGAGGCTGAATAATTATAATTTATAAATTTTTTTTGTCAATGCTAATCGACACCCACGCTCACATTAACTTTAAAGCTTATGAAGACGACGCAGAGGAAGTTTTGCGCAGGGCTTTTGAGAGTGGGGTTATGGTTATAAACGTGGGGACGCAGTTGGACACTTCAGAGCAGTCTGTTAGGCTTGCTGAGAGGTACTCTAAAAAAAATATCCCTCCTCACTCCTCCCTTAATTTAAGGGAGGAAGCAGCACAATTACCCCCTCTTAAGGTAAGAGGGGGTCAGGGGGGTGATATTAAGGCGGTTTATTCCGTAGTTGGACTTCATCCCGTTCATACTTACTCCCAGCACGTAGACGAAGAAGAGAGTCATTTTAAAACGCGGGAAGAAAAGTTTGACTATGAGGCGTATAAAAAATTGGCACAAAATGATTTGGTGGTGGGGATTGGGGAATGTGGACTTGATTATTTTAGATTGAAGATTGATGATTTAAGATTGCCAATAGAACAAATTAAAGAAAATCAGAAACAGGCATTTATGCAACAGGTGAGGCTGGCAAAGGAACTAAACAAAGCTTTGGTCATACACTGTAGGCCTTCGGAGGGGACGAGTGATGCGTATGAAGATATACTGGCAATTCTGGATTCAGAATTGCAAATTTCAAATATCAAATTACAAAATTCAACAAACTCCGCTACACCCTCTACCCTAAACCCTAATCCCTTTCGTTTTGAGATCCACTCTTTTACTGGTACCCCCGACATAGTCCAAGAGTTTTTAAAGCGTGGCGCGTATGTGGGGCTAAATGGTATAATTACATTCGGAGACCGAAAATCAAAAAATATAGCGACGTCCGCCTCGGGCGGAGATAAGAGTGGAAACATGGACAATGTTTTGAAAACTGTCCCTTTAGACCGTATTGTCCTTGAAACTGACAGCCCGTATCTTACGCCAAAACCAAACCGGGGCAAAAGAAACGAGCCTTCCTATGTCCGTTTTGTTGCCGAACATATTGCTCAAGTAAAAAATATAGATTTTGCCCAAGTCGAAGAGCAAACCACAAAAAACGCAATTAATTTGTTTAAGTTATAAATTTATGGGAGAAAAACCAGATTTTTTAAGGACTGAATTTATGGCTGGGGCTAAAAGTCCAAGAGAACAGATTGAAAGAACAATAGAACATCAGAAAGATTTGCTTTATAACATTAGTTTAAAGATTGCTGAAAAATCTGTTGATGGAAATAAAAGTACCTATGAATGGGTTCAAAATAGACATAAATTTATATTCGAAAAAGAACTAAAATTAGCAAATACTTTTACACTTACGTCAGGGGATGAGAAATGGGAAAATCATTTAAGTACACCAATTGCTGGGCAACTTAGAGTTACAACCTTTAAAGGTGGAGAATATGCTCAAGTTGTGTCCTCCTATGGTTTTTTAAAAGTTCTGGATACACACATAACAAATTTAGAAACAGGAAAAACCGATGAGGAAATTAAAGAATATTTAATTGAAAAAGTTAAGGATATATTGGAGAATTGGGCATTGTTAATGCCAGAATAATTATAAAGTTAACTATTCAAAAAAAAATTAAAAACCCACTGCGCTGCGACGTGAAATTTAGGGACAAAACTTTTTTAATAAAAATGTCAAGTAGATATAATCCACAGAAAATTGAAACTAAGTGGCCCTCCTACGCTAAAGCTACGAAGGGCAGGCAAAAGGTTTCTAAATATAAACCCCAGGAAATTGAACGTAAGTGGCAGTCACTGTGGTTTAAGAAGAAGCCTTTTTCTGCTGTGGAAAATAAGAGAAAGAAAAAATACATTTTAGTTGAGTTTCCTTACCCTTCGGGAGCGGGTTTACATATGGGGCACTTAAGGCCGTATGTGGCGGCAGATGTAACTGCTAGGTTTTTGCGCCTTACCGGGCATGAGGTTTTGTTTCCTATGGGCTGGGACGCGTTTGGGCTGCCGGCGGAAAACTACGCCATAAAAATGGGAGTGCACCCGACCATAACCACCAAGAAAAATGTGGCGAACGCAAAAAAACAAATGTTGTCGTGGGGGCTTTCTTTTGACTGGAAAAGGGAGATAAACACAACTGACCCTAACTACTACAAATGGACGCAGTGGTTGTTTTTGCAATTTTTCAAAAAAGGTTTGGCGTTTGAAAAAACCGGACTTATAAACTGGTGTCCAAAAGACAAGACAGGGCTTGCCAACGAAGAAGTAATAGACGGCAAATGCGAACGCTGCGGAACAGTAGTTGAAAAAAAAGAACTTCGCCAATGGTACCTAAAAATCACAGACTACGCTGAGAAATTATTAGCTGGTCTAAAGGATTTAACCGAATGGCCTGAAGCAGTCAAGCTTCAGCAGGAAAATTGGATAGGGAAAAAGACGGGCATAAACATTACATATGAGATTGAAGGTAAAAACAAAACAATAACTTGTTTTACCACGCGTCCTGATACTAATTTTGGCGCAACTTTTATCGTTATTGGTCCTGAGCATCCTTTGATACAGCAAAATGAACTTGGTATTCAGAACTATGACGAAGTTAAAAGGTATATCGAAAAAGCAAAGGAACAGACTGAGCAAGACAGGACTGCGGAGAATCGCAAAAAAACAGGAGTCTTTACTGGGCTATATTGCATAAATACTTTAAATAACTACAAGATGCCTTTGTATGTAGCAGATTATGTTCTTGGAAATGTGGGCACAGGGGCTGTGGTCGGGGTGCCTGGGCACGACAAACGGGATTTTGAGTTTGCGCAAGTTTTTGGTATTGAAGTAAAAAGAGTTGTGCAAAAAAATGTAGACGATACTGGAATTATTGACCATATAGACAAGGTTCAAGAAGAAGAAGGGAAGATGGTAAATTCCGGTTTCTTAAATGGGCTTGATATTCACGAGGCCACTGAGAAAATAATGGACTATATGGAAAGTGAGGGTTATGGTAAAAGAGTTACCAACTACAAACTCCGTGACTGGGTGTTTTCGCGCCAGCGTTACTGGGGAGAGCCGATACCTTTAATTCATTGCGATCCGCCAGCTGGCGGATGTGGCGTTGTGGCTGTACCGGAAAAAGATTTACCGGTTAAACTTCCAAATGTAAAAAAATACGAACCGACGGGAACAGGAGAGTCGCCGCTGGCTGGCATAGACAAATGGGTAAATACCAAATGCCCGAAGTGCAAAGGCCCGGCTAAAAGGGAAACCAACACCATGCCTCAGTGGGCGGGCAGCTCGTGGTATTGGCTTAGGTATTTGGACCCTAAAAATACCAAAACTTTTTCCGACATAAAAAAACAGAAATATTGGACACCGGTAGATGTGTATTTTGGCGGGATGGAACACACGACTTTACATTTGCTTTATTCACGTTTTTGGAATTTGTTTTTATACGACCAAAAGCTGGTTACAGAAAAAGAACCTTACAAGAGGCGTTTTCCGCACGGGATAATTTTGGGCCCAGATGGGGAAAAAATGTCTAAGAGTAGAGGCAACGTGGTGGATCCGCAGAAATTGGTCAAAGAATTTGGCGCTGACGCGGTACGTATGTATCAGCTGTTTTTAGGTCCTCACGGGGATATGATTGCTTGGAATGACCAGGGGATAGTCGGAGTGAAAAGGTTTTTGGATAGAGTTTGGAGTTGGGCACAGCAATTGAATATTGAAGATATAAGATTGAAGATTGTAGACAGTGAGATAGTAGAACGGGAGATAAACAAACTGGTTAAGAAAATCACTGAGGACTTGGAAGCAATGCGGTTTAATACCTGTATTTCGGCTTTTATGTCGTTTTTAAATGAAGTCAAAGACGAGCAAGTGTCTTTAGAAACAGTTAGAAAGTTTTTGATTCTTTTGAGCCCGTTTGCGCCGCATATTGCTGAAGAACTACTTGAGAGAGTTAGAGAGTTAGAGAGTAAGAGGGTGAGTAGATCAGTTAATCAGACAATCAGTAAATCAGAAAGTCAGAAAGTCAAAACAAAACTCCCTCCAACCCCCTCTTTGTCAAAGAGGGGGAGCAAGGGGGAGTTCGCAGAGTGGCCTCAGTGGGACGAGAGTAAAATTTTAGAAGCTACAGCAGAGATCATCGTCCAGGTTAACGGCAAAGTCAAAGGCAAGGTAGTTGTGCCAAACCAAAGCAGTGAAGAAGTGGTAAAAGAAGCTATGCTGAAACTCCCGCAGTTTTCGTCTCTTGGTGAAATAAAAAGAACAATCTATGTGCCCAATAGACTTATTAACTTAGTTATTTAGGTTTTTGATTTTAGTATCGAACAAAAACAAATACAATGACAAACTTAAGAAATAAATCTTTCAATCTTAAATCATTAAATCATAAATTTTAAAGTGCTTCTAAATTTCCATCTTCCATCCTATTTCACCAAAAGCGTAAAAAAAGAAATTGGCGAACTTTATGCCCATAGCGCCATACTAAATATGGCATCTTCAATGATGCTTTTGTTTGAACCGATTTTTTTGTACGCGGTTTTGGGTTTTTCCATAAACCAGGTAATGCTGTTTACCGCTATCGTCTACGGGGTTTATATTGTTTTTATCCCTTGGGGAGGAAAAATCGCTTCCTTTTACGGGTACAAACACGCCATAGCATTAAGCGTGCCGTTCCAAATCATCTACTGGGCAATGCTTATAGCTTCGCAGGATGCGAGCCATCTGGCTTTTGCCGCGGGCATATTTTACGGACTTTCCAAATCTTTATATTGGCCTGGATTTCATAGCCTGATGGCCAGGTATGCTGACCAGGGACAAGTGGGACGCGAGTTTGGCGTGGTTTACGCGCTTATAAGCATCACTCATATAGCCGGGCCGTTTTTGGCCGGATATATATCCCAAAATTTTGGCTTTACTGCCAGCTTTATAATCGTAATGATACTTCAAGCAGGAAGCCTTTTGCCTTTATTTAAGGCAAAGGAAGTTTTTTTGCCAAAGGTATATAGCTATAGTCAGACTTTGGCTTTGTATCGGCAGTTTCCGAAAAAAGCATTGGGCTACTTGGGTTTTGGGGAAGAAATGCTGGTCTTAAACATTTGGCCGATATTCATATACATTGTAGTGAAAAACTACGAAGAAGCTGGACTTTTGGCCACTGGCTCAAGCCTTGTCGCCGCGCTCTTGGCTTTAATAGTTGGAAAAATTACGGACCAATACTCAAAAAGAATTCTCATAAAACTAGGAGCTTTTTTTACAGCAATGATTTGGATTGCAAGATACATAGCCAATTCCGCAGGTACTGTTTTTGCAACTGACACCATGTCACGCGCCAGTAAGGAGATGGCTTTCATACCGATTTCCACTGCCACCTACATCCGCGCGGAAAATACCCACGTGGTGCCGTATGTGGTATTCTTTGAACAGAGTTTGGCAATTGGCAAACTCCTTGCCTGTATCCTTGGCATAATTATATTCTCGCTTACTGGCAGTTTTATGGCTTTGTTTGTGCTCGGTGCTTTGTTTAGTTTGCTTTATATGTTTATTTAATAGCAGTTAGTAAGTAGTGGTTAGGGGTTAGGCTAGAATGATAGAAAATAGAGTTAAAAAATATGAAAGAAAAATCAAGATTAAAACCAAATGAATTATTTTTTTCTGAAAGAAGTGCGGTTGCCAGGGAGATTTTAGCTTCAAGAAATCTTGAAAGAAGTTATTCAAAAACCAATAATGAGTTTGAAATTTACAGGGATGCAATTGATTATATTGTGGGCATGGGTGGTTTAAGTCATGCGTTAAAACAAGCAAAAGATGTAGAAGGTTTGAATGTTTTAGACTTGGGTGCTGGATCAACTAAAGCAATATCGCAGTTTAGAGATTCAGAGTTTGGCAAGGGTTTAAATTTCTACGCCACAACTTTATCGCATAACTCGGCTATTTCTGAGAATTTGGGGAATGAAAATACAGCTATAACATCTATAGAATCTTTTAGATCAAAAAATATTCCTATGTCGGGTTATGGATTGGTAATGAGTAATCATGGATTTGGCTATTCCGATAAACTAGGTCTGGCTACAGGAAATTTAAAAAACTTATTAGTTGATGGGGGGGTGTTTAAAGCAAGTATGCCTTACGATTATATAGTTAGAAAAGAAACTAGGTATGGTGATTTAATTCATAAAGAACCTGAAGTAATATATAAAATTTTACAAGAAGCAGGATTTGATGTTTTTTTGGCTAAACACGTTTTTGATGGTAATGATAATTTTGCAGTTATCACAGCTGTTAAAAATGGTAATAGCGGTTCCGCGAGAGTTATTTATGAGGCAGATCTTTCTGACTATCTCAATCAGGCTAGAAAATTAGCTGTATCCCAGAAAGATATTGAATTTTTAGATAATCTGATAAGCCAAAACCAACCTAATTAAATGAAAAAAAATAAATTCCAAATTAAATATCAGAGCATGGAGTGGTAGTTTTTGTTTGGCTTAAAGTTTTAGGCATAACATTAAGATTCCCGTTTTCACGGGAATGACAATAAGGACATATGAATTATCCAAACATCAAAAACCAAGATCCCAAACTTTACGAAATAATCAAACGCGAAGAGCAGAGGCAGAAAGAAGGTATAGAGCTTATCGCTTCGGAAAATTATGTTTCTCCGGCAGTTTTGGAAGCTATGGGCAGTATACTAACCAACAAATATTCAGAAGGCTACCCGGGAAAAAGATATTATGGCGGCAATGAAGTTATAGACGAGGCGGAAAATTTGGCCATAGAAAGAGCTAAGCAGCTATTTCAGGCAGAGCATATAAACGTCCAGCCGCTGTCCGGCAGTCCCGCAAACCTCGCAGTTTATATGGCGCTTTTAAATCCTGGCGACAAAGTATTAGGCTTTTCCTTAGATCAGGGAGGGCACTTGTCCCACGGACATCCTATGAATTTTTCCGGAAAGTTATATACCATAATCCCGTATTTTGTAAAAAAAGAAACTGAAGTCATAGATATGGACGAAGTGGAAGCAATAGCTTTACGCGAAAAACCGAAGATGATCTTGGCGGGTTTTTCTGCCTACTCACGTTCTTTGGATTGGAAAAGGTTTAGGGAAATAGCGGACAAGGTTGGAGCGTACTTATTTGCCGACATAGCGCACATAGCCGGGCTGATTGCCGGAAAGCAGCTTGAAAATCCTGTTCCTTACTGCGATGTGGTTTCTACAACTACTCATAAAACTTTGCGTGGGCCAAGAGGGGCGATGATTATGTGTAAAGAAAAATTTGCATCAGCTATCGATAAAGCAGTTTTTCCGGGAGTGCAAGGCGGACCGCACGACCATATAAACGCAGCTAAAGCAGTTTCTTTTTTGGAAGCCTTAAGACCGGAATTTCAGGAGTATTCCAAACAAGTAATTTTGAACGCTCAGGCTTTGTCGTCAGTGCTTATTGGTAAAGGTTATAAAATTATTTCTGGCGGTACAGACAACCACCTGATGCTTGTGGATTTATTCGGCTCAAAAGGCATAACCGGAAAAGAAGGGGAGAAGGCTTTAGAAAGTGTTGGTATTTCCATAAACAAAAATATGGTTCCTTACGACACAAGAAAGCCTCTAGATCCTTCTGGTATTCGGCTTGGCACACCTGCGCTTACCACCCGCGGATGCAAAGAAGAAGATATAAAAATTGTTGCGGAGTTGATAGATAAGAGTTTAATGAACAAAGATAATGCAGAAAAACTGAAATCCATAAAACAGGAAGTTAAGGAATTTTCACTTAAATTTCCTGTTCCCGCGATAGATTAAGGTTAAATACTACCATACCACATAGTATTGTAGTATTTAACGAATAAAAAAATATATTAAATAATTTAAATCCGATATATTTAGTATTTGAAAAGTATGTCGCTGTTTTATGGTCAATAATTTATTTCAAAGTTTTATTTTAGGAGCGGTTCAGGGGCTTGGTGAGTTTTTGCCTATTTCTTCTTCCGGGCATTTGGTGCTTGTCCATGCGTTGTTTAAAAAAGATTTAGGTCTGGGTTTTGACGTTATGCTCCACTTAGGAACTCTTATTGCAGTCGTCTTTTATTTCAGGCAAGATATTTTAAACATGGCCCGCGGGTTTTGGCACAGTCTTTTTAGAAAGACAAGAGATTTAAGTAGTATTTACCAAAAATTACCCATAATGGTTCTAGTCGCCACACTGCCGGCGGTTATTTTTGGAATAATCTTAAAACCATACGCGGAAACAATATTTAGAAACCCGGTTTTAGTAGCCCTTTCTTTAGCTGTTTTTGGTATTGTGATTTGGCTTTCTGAAAAATTCGGTAAAAAAAGTTTAGATTTAAACAGCATTACTTTGAAGAGCGCTTTGGTTATTGGTTGGTTTCAGGCTTTGGCAATTGTTCCCGGAGTTTCCAGAAGCGGCGCAACTATTGCGGCCGCTATGTTTTTGGCATATAAACGGCCAGACGCAGCGCGCTTTAGTTTTTTGCTTTCATTGCCAATAATTTTTGGCGCTGTGCTTGTTGAAGCTAATAATATTGAGCTTTCTGAAATAAATTTAGAATTAGCAGTAGGTTTTATTAGCTCCCTGTTTTTTGGTTTTTTTGCTATTAAATATTTACTTAAATATATTTCAAAAAACAGCTTCAATGTTTTTGTCTGGTATAGGCTCGCTTTGTCAGGTTTGATTTTATTGGTATATTATTTAAAATAATCACCTTAAAAAGATTGCTGTCAATCGTAACACATATGTGTCATAGTTGACAGGAATTTGTTTTGATGGGAATTTGAATTGAAATTATGAACATTGATTTTTCAGATCAACAATATTTAGCCTGGCAGGGGAGACTGAAATCGGATAAAATTTTCCGATTGTTTTGGACTTTTTGCGCGGTGTACTTGGTAGGAGTGTTTTATCTGTCGGCGATATTTTTACTTTTTCAAGAACATAGGCGGATGCTGGTTCTGTCTGTTATTTCTTTTGTTCTGGCTAGGCTGATTTTTTCTGAGATCGTATATCTGTTTTACAAAAGACAAAGGCCTTTTCAGCGTCTTGGGTTTTTGCCTCCCTTTTCGCCTTTGTTTTTGAGCGTGAATTTAAAACGTCCCGACAGTATGCCTTCTGGCCACGCTGCCAGTTTGGTTGCTGTGAGTTTGGTTTGCTGGTATTTTTTCCCTATTGTCGGAAGTTTGGGGTTCATTGCCTCAGTTTTAAATTCTATGGGTAGAGTGGTGTGGGGATATCATTATAACTCTGACATTTTAGCTGGTTGGGTTTTGGGCTTTTTAACCAGCGGTTTTGTGCTTTACCTAATGGAAAGAATTTGGTAAAATAAGGTTTAGTTTGGGCCGAGTGGTGGAATGGCAGACACAAACGACTCAAAATCGTTCGCTTAACGGCATGAGGGTTCGACTCCCTCCTCGGCCACCAAAATTATTTAAAATAAACAGATGGACAGTGTTATTCCTGTTACACAAATACCACAAAATTCTACTAACGAATCTTCGAATTCGCTTGTTCCTTCAGGATACCCTGGAACTGCTACAACGCAGGATTTTTTAGCAAATGACAACCCGTTTCAGCCCCAAGTTCCTAATGCGCTTAAAGCGGAAGAAAAAAATCTTTCTGAAGACAGAGTTTCTTACGCTGACGCAAAAATCCAGGAAATTGAAGTTTCTAAAATAGTTGCCAACCCTTTCCAGCCAAGAAAAACTTTTAACCCGGAGGCTTTAAAGGAGTTGGCTGATTCTATCCGCGAACACGGGGTGATTCAGCCTTTGGTGGTTACCGAAACACCAAATGGTTATGAAATTGTGGTAGGGGAAAGGCGTTTTCGGGCAAGCCAGCTGGCTGGTCTTTTGAAAGTTCCAGCTATCGTAAAAAGCCAGATGGTGGACCAGACTAAGCTGGAAGTAGCGCTCATAGAAAACATCCAAAGGCAGGAGTTAAATCCTATAGAAGAAGCGATGGCCTATGACAGGCTAATGAAGACTTTTGACTTGACCCAAGACCAGGTGGCAAAGAAAGTTGGAAAGTCGAGGCCCGCAGTTGCCAACACTGTCAGGCTCTTAAACCTGCCTGCGGAAATCCAAAGAGCTTTGATAGAAGGCAAAATCACCGAAGGGCACGCCAGGGCGCTTTTGGGGCTCATAGACAAAGACAAGATGCTTTTAATGTTTCAGAAGATCCAGGAAGAAGGTTTAAATGTGCGCCAGGTGGAGCTGAAAGTCCGCGAGCTTTCCATCCGCAGGCGGATGGACGCGGCAATGCCCGACCCAAAGCTGATGGCGCTTGAAACCGAGCTTCGCGGCCGTTTGGGCACCCAGGTGAAGATCCAAAAACAAGGCACCGGCGGCAGGATCACTATAGAATATTTTTCCGAAGACGAGCTAAATGAGATCATCCATAAAATGGCAGAAAATAAAAATCAGGATAGCCAATATTTAACGGTTTAAAACATATATCCTTGGCCTTTGATTTTTAAGCTTTTTCAGATTTTACCTATTTTTTTAAGTGCTTTTTATCTCAGTCTCTGTTGTCATTCCCGCGAAAGCGGGAATCTAAGTTTGAGAGAATTTTCGGTACTAACAGATATAAACTGTTTTTCTGTGGAAAACTGCATTTGACAAGTTTTTGCTAGGGGTATAATATATATAAAATCTATGCAAAGAAATTTTTCCCACAACCTCATTATTTCTCTCCCGGTCGTCAAGACCTGGGTGTTTAAAATGCGGGGTAGTGTGGGAAAGAAAAGATAACAGTAGTATAAGTAAAGTTTCCACACCATACCCCGCAAAGAGCGGGTTTTTTTCTGGGTAAGAGAAACTTAGAGAAATAGAATGTTAGAGAATTAGAGAGATAGAGTGTTAGAGAGGAAGAAAGTTAGCAAAGTAGATAAAATGAACTTTAAAAATTTTTTGTAGTTTTACCCCCTCTCCCGTGTGGGAGAGGGTTGGGGTGAGGTTTCAGCGATGGTAATAAAACCAAGGTTTGTTATTATCAAACATTATTACCTCACCCTAGCCCTCTCCGTGATCGGAGAGGGAATCTGAAAAAGGCTTGAAATATTTATTATTTGTTCTTTAAAACTTAACACCAACCGCCCACAAAAGTTTTTCCAACAATTGATTTACTGATTATCAGATATTCTGATCAACTTGGAACTTCTTTTGTGTGCAGTCCGTTTGTTTTTATTTCTTTTCCTCCCGCTGGTCGGGACGGACACAAGATGGAATCTCATTCCAAAGCACATAAAAACAAAAAAGGCACACGAAAGTTTGGGCAGATCTTGGCTTACCAGCCACTAAAAAATCCCGTTTTCAAAATTCGGGATTCTGCCCATAGCTATCCGGGCCGCGCAATTTGCTGGCCCATTCGTTCGAGGAGGAAAAAGTGGATAGACCAAAGGCATCCACGGGTGTTGGTCAAAAATTTTGTCAAAGTTGTCGTAGAACTTCAACTTTCATCACCGTGCAAGGTGACGGACATGAGATTGAAGTTTGTGAAAACTGTTTGACAAACGGCGAACCAATATCTAGATTCAACGATCCGGATTATGCTTCGGATGTATCGGCCATGAGACTAATCATGGTCTAACCAGCAACAGACTTAAAGAGCAAGTACTTGGGTAGTACCCTGCAATTATACCGCTCTTCAGGTCTTAACCCCGGGGTTCACCAGCTGACCACCATCGGCTAGTGGATCCCGGGCCACTCAATTTTTTCTTCCTCTCCGTTATCGGAGAGGGTAGGGTGAGGTAACGGACTCAAAATTCAAATCAGATTTATAAATCATTTAAACTTAAAATCCCCATTTTGGTTGGGAATGACGGAAAAAACATAAAAATTTCATACCCCCAAAAACCTATTAAATTTTTTGATAAGTTCTTGGGCGCATGAAAGCGCTCGATATTGGTTTTGTTGGAGGAACAATGAGTGACACTAAACCGCAGGAGCCTGCAATTCGCGCCACAAATAAGGGTCTTAAAAAACCCCGACCACATTACGAGGTCGTAGTACACCCGGAAACCCGGAGTGTGGATGTGATCCTAAAACCGTGCGAAGAATGCAAAACCTGCAAGACCTGACAGGTTTTTAGGCAGAGCCGCTACTAATTTAGTCTTTCTTAGACTTTTTTAGCAGAGGCTCTGCCACTATTTTTTTTATTTTTAAATTCGGGTGTCAAACTAGTCACATATGTGACTAGTTTGACAGAGGTTGGGTTTTTGGTTGGGATGCTTTGGAATCCTTTTCGCTGCGACTCGTAGCCGGGGCGTTATACTCAAGCATTCCAAATAGTCGTGCTTTTCTCATGCACTTCGATTCCAATAATTTTTATACCAAATAAAAAATACCGAAATTATTTCGGTATTTTTTATTTGGTCGGGATGCCCCGACGACCACTTCGTGATGTCGGGGTAAACTGGGTATTTCCAACAACCTATAACCATAGAAAAAAGCGCGACACAAGAACACACTTTTTTCTATGGTCGGGATGCTGGGAATCGAACCCAGACTACATCCACCCCATGGACGCGTACTACCACTATACTACATCCCGATTTAAACCTTAGATTAACGATGACTTATAAACTATTTTGTTCAGGTGCTTGTCCGCCGAAGCCTCGGCGAAGGAGGATACTACCACTATACTACATCCCGAATTGCAAAACAGATAATATTCTAACAAAACTTAAAGTTATGGGCAAATGTGGTATAATTTTTCTATGCCAAAACAACTGGTTTTAGCTTCAGCCTCGCAGACCCGCAAAGAAATGCTTGATATTTTGGGTCTAAAATATAAAGTCATCCCCAGCAAGTTTGAGGAGGATTTGTCTTTAAAAATGCCGGCAGAACAGCTGGCAGTATTTTTAGCTAAAGGCAAGGCTATGGAAGTAGCTTATAGGGTGAAAAATGCGGTAGTAGTTGGAGCGGATACTTTGGCATCGTTTCGGGGAAAAGTTTTAGGCAAGCCCCACACGCCTAAAAAAGCCTTTGAAATGCTAAAAATGCTTTCAGGGCAAACTCATTTTGCCATAACAGGGCTTTGCCTAGTTGATACAGAAAATAAAAAAACATTTGCCAAAGCTTATACAGTAAAAGTTACTTTTAGGGAGTTAAGCGACAGCGAGATAAAAAGTTATATAAAAACCAAACAGCCTCTGGACAAAGCCGGAGCTTATGAGATCCGCGGTCGGGGCGCTGCATTTGTCCAAAGGTTGGAAGGGGAATACACCACAGCTGCGGGCATGCCTTTGTCCGCTTTTTGCGAAGAAGTAAAAAAGTTTGGGGTAAAACCATAGCTCTTTACGGAGTACGGATTGGCACGAATAGCGGATTATTATTAGGACTTTCGCTTATAATTGGATCCTATAAGTAATAAAAAATTATGAGAAGATTGGCAACACAGACATTTGAAGCTTTATATCCAGGCCTGAAGGATAGTTTGGCAAGGGAATCCCTTAGGTCAATGTTAGAGTTAAGCAAGAAAAGCGGCGATAGGGCTCTTGATGTATATCCAAAAATATTTTGGGATAAATGGAATATAAGGCCTGAAATAAACATTGGAGATGAGGATAAAAAAAGATTATTGAAGGAAAAAGGTGTTATAATTTCCAATCATCCGGGAATTTTGGATGTGCCTTTAATTCTTGAAGCTTTAAAGGATGAGAGTGGGAAAGTCAGAAGAAATGTGAAAATATTTATTAACTCAGAAAACTACCCTATTTTTTCTGAGTATTTAGGTAAAGAATATTTTTTGGAAGCAAAAAGAGATTATCCTGACGCCAAAGCTCAATTGGATATAGCCATAGATTTTGTGCGGGACGGTGGAATATTCTTGATTTTTCCCAGCGGAGGTAATGAGCAGTTAAACAATGATCCTTTAGAGTTTAGATCGGGTTTTTCCTATTTGGTGGATAAGTTAGATTCTGACACTATGATATTTGGTTTTAAGATAAACACTGACGACTTCAGGCGATTATCCTTCAAAGGAGGCGGTATGTTGCCTAGAAGCGTTGTTGCAGGGATGCATATGGTAAAAGGAACTCCAAACATAAATATGTTTAGAGGCAAAAAGCGAATCAGGATGGAAGGAAAATATTCTAAGGCTTTTGAGTGGAAAGAGGTTGTAAGGGGCAAAAATTTGATGGTAGATAAAAACCAGTCACACACTCAGCATTATCAGGAAAAATTTAAAATATGATAATAAAAGGAAAAAAGGTAAATCTGAGAACTGTGAGACTGTCAGATGCGGAGAATTTCGTAAAGTGGTTTAACGATCCCGAAGTGAACAAGTTTGTGTTTGTGCGGCAAATGAATTTAAAAGAAGAAAAGAAGTTCATCAGAGAAAGGCTAAAAGGCAAAACCAAACAAAACCAGGTATTTTTTTGCATTGATACCAAAGACGGCGTACATATCGGCAGTACTTCGCTGGAAATAAAAAGCCAAAGGTTAAAAGTGGCGGGTTTTGGGATAATCGTCGGCGATAAGAATTATTGGAACCAAGGCTATGGCACTGAAGCGGCCAGGCTGATTTTGGATTATGGGTTTACAAATTTGAAACTGCATCGGGTGGACTTGGATGTTTATGATTACAATAAGAGAGCCTTAAAAGTTTACAAAAAATTGGGTTTTAAGGTTGAAGGCAGAAAAAGAGAAACGAATTTGTATAATGGCAAGTATTATGATGCTATATATATGGGAATGCTGAGTAGGGAATGGAATGGGATTAAAACATAGGTCTTTACGGAGTACGGATTTGTACGGATATACGGATTATTATTTTAGATATTAGGCGTAAGTCTTTAGTGATATTGCTAATTATGAGCGCGTGGCATAGCAGGTGGACATTCGTCGGGTAAAAATATATAATAAGCTCTATGTTAGAGCATTTGTTTACCAACATAAAAGTCGGTTTTTTTCTTAGCCTTAGGCAGATAAAAAGATCCAGCAAAGGTACGACTTTGCTGATCATTTTTATAATGACTTTGACTTTTTTAAACCTGGTCGTGGTCAATGGTATTTTGGTTGGGCTTTTAACCGGTTCTTTTAACCAGTTTCGCGCCAGGTATTCAGGGGACATCTTGGTTACTGCGCAGGATCGTTTGGAATACATAGAAAAAAGCCAGCAACTTATAACTTTAGCAAAAGCGCAAAAAGGCGTTTTGGCAGTTTCGGAACGAACTGTGGTCAACGGCAAAATCCGCGCGGACTTAAGTAAAAACCCCTCTGGCAAGGAAAGCCCGAACGAAAACGGCGGCTCCATAGTTGGTATAAATCCTGACGATGAAGACCAGGTAACTGGCCTTTCCCAGCTGATGCTTAAAGGCGAGGCGCTTAGGCCGGGCGATGAAGGTTATATACTCATAGGCGCTAGTTTGATCAAAGAATATTCCAGCTTTGCGGATGCCAATTTTCCGGGTTTTACTATTTTGCGCGGCATAAAAGTGGGGGACAAAGTCAGGTTGACGGTTAATATAAAAACTTTGGAAGGCCTTCAAACAGCCAGTAAAGAGTTGGTGGTTAAGGGAATTGTTAAAAGCAAGGTAGACCAGGTTTCCCAGAGATCTTTTGTGCTAAATTCCGAACTTAGAAAAATCCTTTCCAATTCAGATTTGAACGTGCAGGAGATTGCCATAAAAACTTTGCCTGAAAATACCCAAGAAGTTTTAGCTTCGCTGAAAGCCTCTTCAGATCTTTCAAAGGTGAGAGTTCAGCTTTCAGCTGAGGCTGTACCGTCATTTCTTAGGCAGATTGCCCAGACTTTCGGCATCCTGGGCAATGTGATAGGCGGCATTGCTTTGGTGGTGGCATCCATCACAATTTTTATTGTTATTTTTATCAATGCCGTAACCAGAAAAAAATATATCGGCATATTAAAAGGAATCGGTATTGAATCTTCAGCTATACAGATCGCTTACGTTTTCCAGGCTTTATTTTATGGATTTTTAGGCAGTTTGTTTGGTTTTTTGACTGTGTTTTTATGGCTTAGGCCGTTTTTTGACAAACATCCTTTGGACTTTCCTTTTTCGGACGGGATTTTGGAAGCAACTGTCCCAGGCGCCCTTATCCGCGCTGGCATCCTGATGCTGATTACTTTGTTTGCCGGGCTTATACCCGCCAGGATAATTGTAAAGAAAAATACTTTAGATTCGATATTAGGAAGATAAAAGTTTGTATATTGTATTTTGTATTAAGTATAATGCAAAATACATAATACTTTATACTCTATACTAGTTATGATCAAAGCAACCAACATTATAAAAACTTATGTGTCAGGAGAAGTGGTCACTCCGGTTTTAAAAGGAGTGTCTTTGGAAATTTCCGGAGGGGAGTTTGTGGCGATCATCGGACCTTCTGGCGCGGGCAAATCAACTTTGATGTACCAGTTGGGTCTTTTGGACCACCCTACTTCAGGCGAAATATATATTGATTCAGTTGAAGTAACTTCCAAAGAAAGTTCGGAGCGAACTAAGTTTCGCTTAAATTACCTGGGTTATGTGTTCCAGGACTATGCGCTGATGCCTGAGCTGACAGCTATTGAAAATGTAGCAGTCCCGATGCTGATGCAGGGTATGGAAAAATACGAGGCATATGAAAAGTCAACAATTTACCTAAAAAAAGTGGGTTTAGAGGGTAAGGAAAACAGCTTGCCGAACCAGTTGTCCGGCGGACAACAGCAGAGGGTTTCCATTGCCCGCGCCATAGCTCACGAACCCAAGATTTTGTTTGCGGACGAGCCGACAGCCAATCTTGATACCCAGACTTCCAGGGAAGTTTTAAAAGTATTTTTAGAGCTTCATAAAACAGGACAGACCATCGTAATGGTGACGCACGAACAGGAGTTTGCCGAAATGGCCGGACGTATCATTGAACTTAAAGATGGTAATATAGTTTCTGATCGGAAGAAATAGACATATTAACAAGGAATCTGCAGGTGTGTTATACTATTGAGTGCGAGAAAAGGTCGATAAGTTATATTAACTTTTTGAAAAAAAATGACAAAAAAATTAGCAATGGTTTTCGGGGTAGTTTTTGTGCTTGTTGGTTTGTTGGGATTTGTTTCCAATCCGATAGTCGGAGAAGGAAAAATTTTTCACACCAACCTTGCTCATAACTTGGTGCACATTCTTTTAGGAGCAGTTTTGTTGTTAGGTATGAACAAGGGCGCTATGGTTTTGAAAGTTGTTGGCGCAGTGTACCTTTTAGTTGCCGTTTTGGGTTTTGTGATGGGCGGAGATATGCTTTTGGGACTGGTTGAGATAAACAGCGCGGATAACTGGCTTCATTTGGTTTTGGGTGTTGTGCTTTTTGCCTCCTCATTTGCAGGAGAATCAAATAGTTCTGCAGCACCACAAATTTAGTTTTTAAACAAAACCCCGCGAAAAATGCGGGGTTTTGTTGTTTACAATCTATGGGAATTTTTTTTAAAAAATATTTAATTTATATAATCCTGGTTTTTTTAGCGATTTTGTTTGTTTCAAAAGTCGTAGTTTTAAGGCAACCCAAAGAAAGTATCGCGCCTGTCGGGCAAGTAGAAAAAAAATTTTATTCCATAAATGGACTGGAAGTTTCCAAAGAAGTATCCGTAAAAAGGCCTTTTGCTGTGATGGTGGAAAACCATCCGGACTCTCGCCCTCAGTCTGGGTTGTCAGCGGCGGATGTGGTCTATGAGACTTTGGCAGAAGGCGGTATAACCAGATTTTTAGCCCTTTACCAATCCGAAAATGCTGCGGAAATTGGACCTGTTAGAAGCGCGCGGGACTATTTTGCCGAGATTGCGGATGAGTGGGGCGCGGTATATGCCCACGTGGGTGGGAGTAATGAAGTTATCGCTGAACTAAAAGCAGGGAAGTATAAAAATGTATTTGACTTAAATGAATATTTTAGCGGCCAATATTTTTTTCGAAAAGAAGGGGTTCAGGCTCCCCACAATGTTTTTACTACTTCTAAACTTTTAGAAAAGGCTCGTGAAGAAAAGAAAATTTCCGATTTGCTTGAAAACCGGAAATTTTGGAAATTTAAAGCTGATTTTACTTCTGCCAGCAGCACAGTTTCAAAAATCCAAGTGGATTTCTCCAGACCAGGGTATGAAGTTTTATGGCATTACGATCAAAACGCCAATAGTTATCTGAGGGATATATATTTTGAGCCTGATATAGATTTGGTCAACAAGAAAAGAATTGAAGCAAAAAATGTGATTGTTATGTTGGTTGAAGCAAAACAAGTACCTAAAGATCCTTTACTTAGAATAAATATGGATTTGTTTTCCGGCGGCAAGGCCTTGGTATTTTTAGACGGCCAAGTACAAATAGGGCAGTGGAAGAAAGAAAATGGCAAGACTGTTTTTTTAGATGAAAAAGGATTGGAGTTTAACTTGAACAGGGGTAAGATTTGGATTGAAGTTTTGCCGAAAGACAGAGAAAAATATTTGGTTTGGGAGTAGCATTTATATGTTATAATATAAATCTTTAAGCATTAACATAAATATAAAATGCCACAACTTTCTTGCAAAACAATGGGCGTGTCCGGGTGCGATTTTACAGCCCACGGAGAAACAGACGAAGAAGTAGTTTCAAATCTGATCAGCCACGCCAGAGAGGCTCATGCTGATATTGTTTCCGAAAAAGACGACGAAACGCTTTCCGGCGAAATGATGCCTAACATCAGCGAATAAAATCGCATAAAAAAATTCCTCCTAAAGGAGGAATTTTTTGAAGTGAAATGAGAATTTATTTAGCTTTAGCCTTGGTTTTGATGCATCTTGTGCAGGCTTTGACTCTTTTTCCGTCAAATATCGCGTATTGGAGGTTTGGCAGGAGTCTTCTTATGGAAGGCCTCATAGAGTGGGAACGTTTGATGGTTCGGCTATAGATTTTACCGCAGACTGCGCACATTCTTGGCATAAAGTTATTGAAAATTTTCCGCCAGAGGCGGATCCCGCCTTGCGGGAAAAAATTAAAAATCAAAATGTAAAATTATTACTTTGTATAGATTAACATAGTTTGGTATAATGGTCAAGGTTTAGGCAATTGACCTAATTATTCTAATTACCCTAATTGACCTAAACAATCCCCAATGTTCAAAGTATTATTTGTTTAGAATAATTAGGTGAATTAGAAATTAGGAATTTACAGTAAAAATTTTTTATAAAATCTAATATTTATAAATGGATCTAATCATCACTTTCGCTATCCTTTTGTTTTCCGCCATCGTGCATGAGGTCTCGCACGGGCTGATGGCTGAATATTTGGGCGACCCGACAGCCAGGCAGGAGGGCAGGATAACCCTAAACCCAATCTCCCACATAGACCCTTTTGGTAGCATAATTTTGCCCGCGCTTTTGTATTTTGGTTCCGCGGGATTTGCGCCTTCTCAGCGCGTTGTTTTTGGCTATGCCAAACCCGTGCCCGTGGATATGTACAGGCTTACAAGGTTTAAAAGCCGGCAGTGGGGGTTTGCTTTGGTCAGTTTTGCCGGACCTTTTTCAAACCTAGTGTTAGCTGTGTTTTTTGCTTTGCTTATAAAAATAGGACTGGTGAACGAAATTTCCGCCCCGATCTTAGTGTCCGCTATTGTTATAAACCTCTCTTTAGCTATTTTTAACCTCATCCCTATACCACCTTTGGATGGCAGTAAAATTCTACTGGCTTTTTTGCCCTATGAATCTTGGTATGTAAAGGCTTTGCAGTTTGAACGTTTCGGATTTATTTTAATATATGTTTTCATTAGTAGTGGAATAATGGATCGCATCCTTTGGCCTGTGGTAGACGCGTTTTTCCGGTTTTTTGGACTAGGTTGACATTTTAAAGAAAAAAGTTATAATATAGGTAACTAAATACAGAAACCATTCACAGATCACAGATAGGTTCAGATAGCACAGATCAAAAAGATTTGTAAAATTTGCTCCAATTTGTGTATTTGTGAATAATAACCTTATTTAGTCGAGTTTTTGGGAATACCACCCCGCCCTGCGGGCACCCCTCCTATATTTAGGCGGGGAAAATCCGAAAGGTTTCCGGATAGTACCAAAAAAGCGAAGTAGACAAGAACTGATTGTCGATCAGTTTTTATTGTGTCAATAGACTTAACATTTAAGGAAAAACTATGCCAACAATCAACCAGTTAGTCAGGCGAGGACGAAGCCCGCTTAAAGCCAAGAGAAAGTCTCCGGCTTTGCAGTTTCGTATGAACCTTTTAAAAAACAGGGAAGTGCCGATGAAAACAGGAATTCCGTTTATGCGCGGAGTGTGCCTGAAAGTGTATACCACTACGCCAAAAAAGCCGAACTCGGCTTTGCGTAAAGTTGCCAAGGTCAAACTGACCAATGGAATGGAAGTTATCGCGTACATCCCAGGGGTTGGCCACAACCTCCAGGAACACTCAGTGGTAATGATCCGCGGCGGACGCGTTAAAGATTTGCCTGGTGTCAGGTACCATATTGTTCGCGGAAAACTAGATACTCTCGGAGTCGACGGGAGAAAGAGATCAAGAAGCAAATACGGAACCAAAAGAAAGTAAATCAGTAAAATCAGATATTAGTAAATCAGATCATTTTTTACTGATCTACTGATAAACTGACAAACTGATAACTAAAAACTTATGCCAAGAAAATCACGAAATTACGACAAACATGTGCCAGAACCGGATCCGAAATACGGGTCGGTTAAATATGCCAAGTTTATCAATTACATCATGGAGCGCGGAAAGAAAAATGTTGCGCGCAAGATTTTTTACGATGCTTTGGATATAGTGGAAGAGAAAGTTAAAGCTTTGCAGCCGCAGGGCGGGGCTAAAACAGGTGCCCCTGCAAAAGCCGGCGCAGATAAAACCGGAGAAAAACCGGCAAAAGAAGAAAAGACTGTGGCTTTGGACGGCCGCCAAGTTTTTGATATTGCTTTGAAGAATGTGGGCCCCTTGATGGAACTAAAAAGCCGCCGCGTAGGCGGAGCTAACTACCAGGTTCCTATGGAAGTTGTTGAACCAAGAAGAACAGTTCTCGCTATGCGCTGGATACTGGCTTCCTGCCGCGCCAAAAAAGGCGTGCCAATGGCAATGAGACTGGCTACTGAAATTGTGGATGCTTACCAGAAACAGGGAGCTTCCATCAAAAAGCGTGAAGATGTGCACCGTATGGCAGAAGCCAACAAAGCCTTTGCCCACTTTGCAAGGTTTAACCGCAGATAAACTACAGAACTACGAATTTGGAAACACTACAGATACCTACAGAAGTAAAGGAAGTATTTAGATATAGTGTTCGAATTTACGAATAGGACGAATCTGCGAATGATTGCGAATAAGATTTTCTTGATGATACTTTGATGAAAAGTATGAAAAAATAATAAAAAAAGTCCCACACCCGTCCGTTGAGTGAAACGAGTGTGGGGGCAGGAAAAGTGGTTTCTATAGAAAATCTGCTAGATATCGTGCCACGCCATAGGATGCTAGTACCTTGAAGGTCCATACAGCGACGGTTATCGGTTTTTCCTTCCAGCAGACGACGGTTATTATCACACCGTAAAACAAACCTGACTGGATGTAGTTTGGGTCCATTAAATACTCCTTTTCAGGAGTAAAAATATCAGAGAGAGAGTTTTGTAAAGGCTGGTAGGAAATTTTGAACAACAAATTTTAAATCAAATTTGAATTTCAAAATTCATTGAAAATTGTCCGGCAAAGTCGGATCCCGCTTTGCGGGAAAATCGGATCCCGCTTTGCGGGAAAAATTGTAAAATTAAAAAATTGAAAATTAATTAAATACTTATCAACCTCTCCCTGGCCCTCCCCAGGTCTTGGGGAGGGAAACTATAAAGCAAATCTATGGCACGCGAATATTCTATTGAAGTTACTAGAAATATTGGTATCATTGCGCACATTGATGCTGGTAAAACCACTACTACGGAAGGTGTGCTTTTTAACACTGGGCAAAAACACAAGATCGGAGCGGTGCACGAAGGCGAAACCACGACTGACTGGATGGAGCAGGAAAAAGAGCGCGGTATAACCATCACCGCGGCTGCTATCACCTGTTACTGGACCCCTCAGCACGTAAAGCTGGCTCCGGAAACTAAATATAAGATCAACATCATTGACACTCCGGGTCACGTGGATTTTACCGTGGAAGTGGAACGCAGTTTACGAGTTTTGGACGGCGCAGTTACCGTGTTTGACGGAAAAATGGGCGTGGAGCCGCAATCTGAAACTGTGTGGAGGCAGGCTGACAAATACGGCGTGCCGCGCATTTGCTCTATCAACAAAATCAACCAAACCGGCGGGGACTTTTACAAGTCTTTGGATTCTATCCATAAACGACTGTCTCCCAATGCAATGCCAATACAAATCCCGGTTGGGTTTGAAAAAGACATTTGCGGCGTGGTGGATTTGATCCAGATGAAGTCTTACACCTATAAGGATTACACGGATAAGCAATTTATAGTCGGCGAAATACCGGCAGATATGTTGGAAAAAGCAAAAGAATGGAGAAATAAACTGGTTGAAAAAGTGGTTGAGTACGACGATGCGATGATGGAAAAGTATCTAAGCGGAGTTGAGCTGACTGAAAACGAGCTTTTAACCACCATTCGCAAAGCCACCCAGTCCGGCCAGTTTTTCCCGGTAATCGGCGGCGACAACCGCGGTATCATCGTGCAGATGATGCTGGACGCGGTGGTAAACTTCCTTCCAAGCCCGGTAGACCGTGGCCCAGTGAAGGGCGTAAATCCGGATACCGAAGCTGAAGAAATAAGAAAGCCGTCTGACGACGAGCCGTTTTCAGCTCTGGCTTTTAAAATCGCCACCGATCCTTTTGTGGGACGACTGGCTTTCTTCCGCGTATACTCCGGCCATTTGGAAGCTGGAAACTATATTTTGAACGCAACCACCGGCAACAAAGAGCGCGTGGGACGTATCGTGCGGATGCGCGCCAACGAAAGAGATGAAGTAAAAGAAGTTTTTGCCGGCGACATCTGCGCTTTAGTCGGACCTAAAGATACATTGACAAGCCACACTTTGTGCGACGAAAAGCATCCTATACTTTTGGGCGCTATCAAATTTGCTGATCCGGTTATCTCTATGTCTATTGAACCGAAGACCAAGGCTGACCAGGAAAAGATGGGTATTGCGATGCAGAAGCTGGCGGAAGAAGATCCGACTTTTAAAGTCTCTACCAACGAAGAAACCCAGCAGACTATCATCGCGGGTATGGGCGAACTGCACCTAGAAATTTTAGTGGACAGGATGCGCCGCGAGTTTAAGGTGGAAGCCAATGTCGGGGAGCCGGAAGTGGCATATAAAGAAACTATCAAAAAGACCGCAGAAGCTGAAAGCAAATACATCCGCCAGTCTGGCGGACGCGGACAGTACGGCCACGTATACCTTCGCATTGAACCTCAGGAACGCGGCAAGGGGTATGAATTCTTGGACGAGATCGTGGGCGGTGTGATCCCGAAAGAATACATCAAGCCAATAGATAAAGGCATCCAGGAGTCTGCGGCCAACGGCGTTATTGCCGGATATCCTTTGGTTGACTTTAAGATCGCTTGTTATGACGGAAGCTACCACGAAGTTGACTCTTCGGAAATGGCTTTCAAAATCGCGGCGTCCAAGGGACTTCAGGAAGTTGCTAAGAGGGCAGACCCCATCCTTCTTGAGCCAATTATGAAAGTGGAAGTTATTACCCCGGAAGCCAATATGGGAGATGTTATAGGCGACCTAAACGCCAAACGCGCAAAAATAGACGAGATGACTGACAGAATGCATCTTAAAGTCATCAAAGCTCAGGTGCCTTTGGCTGAAATGTTCGGTTATGCTACAACCTTGAGAAGCATGACTCAGGGACAAGCTTCCTATACTATGGAATTTGACCACTACGAAGAAGTAGGAAAAAATATCACTGCCAAAATAGTAGAAAAGAGGCAGGGGATAAATGTGAGAAAGGGCATGTAAATAGCAGGGGGTAGGGTTTAGGATGTATTAAAAAAACGGGCCAGGTAACTACCGGACCCGCGTTGGGAACGACACCGTTATAATTCGATGTCATAGAGCACAATGGCATTTCGTGAACCAACCTGTCCGATATCACGCACAACCGTAGTTTGATCTAGCATTTTGGCCAATGCTTTGCGTGCGAGTTTGGGTGACTTGCCCGGTATTAAAGCTATTGTTGCTGTTGTACTTTTTCTTTTTCTTTGTTTTCTTTGTCCCACAGTTGTAAACAAGAAAATGTAAAGAGGCATGCGAACTCCTTTTCTCGATCATTCTAAAAATATCAGAGAGAGGGGTTTTGTAAAGACTTTGTTGAATTATTCTAATTATTCTAATTGACCTAAACAAATCCTAAAATTGGAGTTTAGAAATTATTTAGAATAATCAGAAATTAGGTCAATTAGAAATTTACTTTTATGTCCTCACTTCAAGACATCATCAAAATAGCTAAGACTGAAAAAGGGAAGTTTTTTGTGATGGATGAAAAGGGCGAGGCAAAACTAGTTATACTGCCTTTTGAGGAGTACCAAAAGCTGTTGTTAGGAAAGTTAAAAGAACAGGTGCAGGATGTGGAAAAGATCAACGAAGAGATAACCAAAGCTCAGATAGAAAGCGGACAGGTCAATGTGGAAAGGTATTTGGTTTCAAAGCCAAAGGTTCAAGAAAACTTTCGGGCGTTTACTCAGCCCAAAGTTGAAACTGCGGACTTGCGCGAGGAAGTCATAGACCCCAGTTTTGACTTCGAAGCCCCGAAAATGGACTTGGACAGTTTTTGACAGAATGCGGAAAATATTTTAAAATTCATTTGTAAAAATTAATTAATTCTACTTTAAAAATCTAAACGGATTTTGTTCCTGGATTCGTCCCGATGTACATCGGGATAAAAAAGAGATCCCCTTGGCACTGCTGCCCAATCGATAGGCGGTGGTGACTAGGGAATCTCGGACAGAGCCTGAAAAAGATTTTAAAATTAGACCAAAGGAAAAAAATGGCAGACAAGTTTGATAGAAGCAAAGTGCACGTCAACGTCGGAACCATCGGTCACGTTGACCACGGAAAAACCACTTTGACAGCCGCGATCACTTCCGTGCTCGCAAGAAAGTATTCCGACATTAAGACCAAAGCTTACGACCAGATCGACAACGCTCCGGAAGAAAAAGCCCGCGGTATTACCATCAACACCGCTCACGTCGAGTACCACTCTGAAAAGAGACACTATGCCCACGTGGACTGTCCTGGTCACGCTGACTATATCAAGAACATGATCACCGGCGCCGCCCAGATGGACGGAGCTATCTTGGTTGTTTCAGCAACAGACGGACCAATGCCTCAGACCCGCGAACACATCTTGCTCGCTCGTCAGGTGGGCGTGCCTTATATCGTGGTGTTTATGAACAAATGCGATATGGTGCAGGACAAAGAGCTTTTGGACTTGGTTGAGGAAGAAATCCGCGACCTTTTGACCAAATACGAATTCCCAGGCAAAGACACCCCGATCATCAGGGGATCTGCTTTGAAAGCTTTGGAAGGCGACACTTCTGAAATGGGCGAAGGCGCTATTATGAAGCTGGTTGAAGCTTTGGATACTTTCATCCCGGATCCGGTTCGCGACACTGAAAAGCCATATTTGATGCCTATTGAAGACATCTTCTCCATAGAAGGACGCGGCACAGTGGTAACAGGAAGAATAGAACGCGGTACAGTCAATGTCGGCGATGAAATCGAAATCGTCGGTATAAGGCCAACTTCCAAAACCGTAGTTACCGGTATTGAAATGTTTAACAAACAGTTAGACTCTGGTATGGCGGGGGACAACGCAGGAGTACTGCTTCGCGGCACTAAAAAAGAAGAAGTTGAGCGCGGCCAGGTTTTGGCCAAGCCAGGTTCTATCACCCCGCATACTGATTTTGAAGCTGAAATCTATGTTTTGACCAAAGAAGAAGGCGGACGCCACACTCCGTTCTTCAAAGGTTATAAGCCCCAGTTCTATGTCCGTACCACAGACGTGACCGGTGAAGTTACTTTGCCGGAAGGACAGGAAATGGTTATGCCTGGCGACACTGTAAAAGTTACCATCAAGCTCATCACCCCGGTTGCTTTGGAAGAAAAAGGTAAATTCGCCATTCGCGAAGGTGGTAAAACCGTCGGTGCAGGCGTAGCTACAAAGATTATCAAATAGTATTTTGTATTAAGTATTATGTATTAAGCATAAACACTTATTTCAAAACACAAAACTCCTCTGCCAAAAGCGGGGGAGTTTTGTTTTAGTGAATAGTGTTTACGGAAAGATAAAAAAATTAGATTGTCATTCCCGTGAAAACGGGAATCTTGATATTGTGATTGTGGTTGTTAAATTAACTCTTGGATCCCGGGTCTCGTCAAACTCGTCAGGGATGAGATTTTCCCTCTCCACCCGCCTGCAGCGATACGCGCAGCATTTCGGGCAGGGGCCTGGAGAGGGGCAGGGGAGAGGTCGAACTAATATTATAAAAAATAACCAAAGTAAAAAGCCGGCGCTTGGAGGGTGTGTAATCCTCTTTGCGCCGGCTTTGCGGATCCGCGGTGGTGTCAGCGGACGCCGTCGATGATTTCCCCAAGGACGACTTGGAAACTCTTGGCTTTGATCGCCGCCAGAAGTTCCTTGTCCCCGTCCGTGGCGGTTCCTTTCCCCTTCCTGAATTTTGCCCAGCGATATTTCTGGGCTAGGGCGATTCGTTGGACCGCAGCAGCGCTCATCTCCCGAGGTTTTTTCGGATTGCCGCTCTTTTCCAGTCGCCTGATGTTTCGCGCCTGCTCGGCGATCTGGGTGGTCATACCCTCGATCGTGCACTGAAGGCCCCGGATTTCCGCATCCTTGTTGTCGATCTGTGCTTTCAGGCGGGAAATTTCCGCCTCCGAGGCTGTCAGTTGCTCACGCAAACGCTCGATAGCGTCTTGGTGAGTCTCTCGCATCTCATTGAGGACATCCTCTTGGCGTTGTTCCGCCAGACGGATTCCGTTTTTCATCCCCTGATCATACCCGTCTTTTCCGGTCGATACGAGAAGTTCTCCTAGTTCTAAACCGGGAAATAAAACTTTCCCCGAGCTTAAATTCATACAATCCTCCCAACGTGATGTCTTGGCTTAGCCCTAACTAACTTCAGGGTTTTTTCCAAGCAAATTTACGGACAACCCTTTGCCCCCAAATTTGCTTGGAAAACTTGACTTCATATTAAATCAGAAAAATGGGGGAGTGTCAATGGGATTTTTTGATTCTAGTAACAGATTAGTTTATTTAATAGTCAAAGATTGTAGCCTCACCCCAACCCTCTCCCACATGGGAGAGGGAGAAATACAAGATTCCCTTTTTTAAGGGAATGACAGTAAAGTAGGATGAGCAAAGGGGGAATGACAGGGCAAATAGAGGAAATAATTATGGCTGATTGAAAACAGAAAAAACCAAGATCCCGGGTCTTCACTTCGTTACGCCCGGGATGACAAATTGTAAAGGGGATAAGGATAGTATTTAATACTACACAATATTTCTAAAATATTGTCAAATTAAGGTAAAAATCCTTGACAAATATATTGAAATCATTTAAACTCTTGCAAGTGGCTGTTAGAACTTCAGCCAAATTTAATTTTTGTTATATTTTCTTTTAAATTTAAATGCAAAAAGCTGCTCACAAACCTGCTAAAGACACTCCGGTGCAACCGAAAATCCGCATAAAGATTAGAGCTTATGACCACGAAGTTTTGGATCAAAGCACTAAACAGATAGTGGAAACCGCCAAAAGAACCGGCGCCAGCATATCCGGACCTATCCCGCTTCCTACGGAAAAGACCAAATATACCGTTTTAAGAAGTACTTTTGTGCACAAAGACAGCAGAGAGCAGTTTGAAATGAGAGTTCACAAAAGACTGATAGATATTTTAAACGCCACAGCCAAAACCATTGACGCCCTGACAAACCTAAGCCTTCCAGCTGGGGTGGATGTGGAAATCAAGATGAGTTAGAAACGCGGACTTCACGCGGAAAAAACATTAAATGAGTTCCTGTTTTTTAAAAGGCAAAAGAGCCTCAGAAAACCGGACAACCATTTATCCAAAAATGCTTACTAAGCCTTAGGGCGGTAGTGTTGTATGGGTAGATGGATAAACATCTAGCCATTTTTATTTTTTTTATGAACTTTGCTTTAGGTAAAAAACTCAATATGTCTCAGTATTTTGACCAAGTTTCCGGCCAATCCATACCGGTAACCGTGGTTAAGCTTTCTCCTATGGTGGTAACTCAGGTGAAGGAAACTGCAGGTAAAGACAAATATTCCGCTATCCAAGTCGGTATAGGCAAAAAAAACAAGCTTTCCAAATCTTTGAAAGGTCATTTGAAGGATTTGGGAAGTTTTTCTGTTTTAAGAGAATTTAAAGTTAAAGATGCCGCAGTTTTCACAAAAGGGCAAAAACTGGAAACTCTAAGTTTTGCGCCTGGCGATTTGGTCAATGTCTTAGGGACATCTAAAGGACGGGGTTTTGCCGGCGTTATTAAAAGACACGGATTTGCTGGTTTTCCTGCCAGTCACGGACACGACAAGCCGAGAAGCGTGGGATCTATTGGTCAAAGGTGGCCGCAGCATGTCAGAAAAGGTATGAGAATGGCCGGGCATATGGGGAACATCGGTTCCACTGTAAAAAATCTTCAAGTTGTGGAATATGACGCTAAACGAAATTTACTGACGCTCAAAGGAGCGGTGCCAGGACACAGAAATGCTGAAATAAAGATAGTAGGAACTGGCAAAAACAAGCCGTTAGTCAGACTCCAGGAGTTTAAAGAGCCGAAGAAGAAATAATACATTTTGCACGAATTACGAATAAGTTCAAATATTACTAAATCAAGATTTGTACCATTTGTAAAATTTGTTATTAGTGAATAATCAATGAAAGTTACACTTTACAACCAAAAAGCGGAAAATATCGGAGAAGTTGAGTTAAACTCAAAGATTTTTGAAGTGAAAGCCTCCAGGCATTTACTCTCTGAAGCGGTTAGAATCCAGCAATCCAACTCCCGCAAAGGACTGGCTAATACCAAAACCCGCGGCGAAGTCCGCGGAGGCGGTAAAAAGCCGTGGAAACAGAAAGGCACCGGACGAGCCCGCGCAGGTTCCAGCAGAAGCCCGATCTGGCGTCACGGAGGCGTAACTTTCGGTCCTCGTTCAAACCGCAATTGGGAGCTGAAATTAAACAAGAAAACCAAGACTAAGGCTTTGTTTATGTCTTTGTCTGACAAGGCTTCGGGTAACAGAATATTTGTTTTAGACCATATTGTGCTGGAAAATCCGAAGACCAAAGAATTTTTTTCAATACTGAAAAATCTTAAACAAGCTTTATCTTTAGGCAAACATCCGTTGTTGGTTTTACCGAAAAAAGACGAAAAGATTTATAAAGCCTGCCGAAATATCCCGGGACTGACTCAGATTTTAGCTTCTTCGCTCAACATTTCAGATGTTCTAAAGTCCGATTCTATCGTCACTTTGAAAGATTCCCTGCTGGTAATAGAAAAAACCTACTTAAAAACTTCAGTTAAAAAAGCTTAACTTATATGGCATTTTTAAAAGGCAAAAAAGACGAAAATACCGAAACAGTGAAGAAGGAAAAAGCTATCCCTTCTAACGCTTCTTTTGCTTTGAGAGGACCGAGAATTTCTGAAAAAGCTTCTAAAGGCCTAAAAGACGGCAAGTATGTGTTCAATGTTGAAAAGAAGGCTAACAAGATTGATGTAAAAAAAGCCGTGGAAAATGCTTATAAAGTGAAAGTTCTCAGAGTTAATATGGTTTTAAACAAAGGTAAAGTCAGGAATTTCGGCAGAGTTGCCGGAAAAACTTCTGGATTTAAAAAAGCTATTGTGACTTTGAAATCCGGCGATAAGATTGACCTATAAAACATTTATTTAAGATATATTTGCAGATAACAATCCTTTAAAGAAAATCTATGGCAGTAAAAAAGTACAATCCAACTTCTCCCGGCCGGCGCATACATAGCGTAACGGATTATTCGGTATTGGAAAAAAATGTGAAAACTCCGAAAAGGCTTTTGGTTTCCAAAGGCAAGCAGGCTGGCAGGAATTTTTCCGGCAAAATCACGGTTCGCCACCGTGGCGGCGGCGCCCGCAAAAAAATCCGCGTGATGGATTTTTCCCGTCAGGACAAAAAGGATGTGCCGGCTAAAGTCCAGACTTTGGAGTACGATCCGACTCGCACCGCTTTTATTTCCCTGTTAAGCTATAGAGACGGCGAACAGAGATACATACTCAGCCCTGAAGGTTTGAAGGTCGGGGATACTGTGATGTACAGCGAAACAGCCAACATTTTACCCGGCAACCGTTTGCCTTTGAAAAACATTCCGGTTGGTACTTTTGTCCACGATATAGAACTGCAGCCTTCCCGTGGCGGCAAAATTGCCAGAAGCGCAGGCGCTTATGCCACGCTTCAGACTTTGGAAGGCGGATACGCGCTTCTGAAGATGCCATCTGGCGAGATACGCAAAGTCAGGGAAACTTGCTCGGCTTCAGTGGGACAGCTTTCAAATTTGGATTGGATGAATGTCAGGATCGGCAAAGCCGGCAGAAAAAGGCATATGGGCTGGAGACCTTCAGTCAGAGGAAAAGTGATGAACCCGGTTGATCACCCCCACGGCGGTGGAGAAGGACATAACCCGATTGGACTTAAATATCCGAAAACTCCTTGGGGCAAGCACGCTCTCGGCGTTAAGACCAGAAGCAAGAAGAAATACAGCAACAAGTTTGTGGTGCAGAGAAGACCAAAAGGATAAAATTCAAAAATGCAAAGTTAAAAAATCCCGCCCGAACGCTGCAGGCGGGCAGGCAAAATGCAAAATGATTGAGTCCCGCTAAGCGGGACACCTATATTTTACAATTTGATATTTACATTTTAAATTATTACTATGTCTAGAAGTTTAAAAAAAGGACCATATGTTGACCCAAGGGTTTTAAAAAAGGTGTTAGCCGGAAAGGCCGGCAAAACCCAGATTAAGACCTGGTCAAGAGCCTGCGCCATCCCTCCGGAGTTTGTGGGCTTCACATTTTTGGTTCATAACGGCAGAACTCATATCTCGGTATTTGTTACTGAAAATATGGTTGGACACAAGCTGGGAGAGTTCGCTTTAACCCGTAAATTCCAGCGTCACGGCGGAAAGATGGCTAAAGAACAGGAAGCCGCCAAAGCTGAAGCGGAAAAAGCCAAGCTTCAGGCTGCGAAGGAACCTGAGAAAAAGTAGTTTAGATTAACCTAAAGAATAATTAGAAATTTGTGTCAGCAGATTTATGACAAAAGAAATTTCAGAAAAGAATAATGAAAACCCGGTAGTCAAGGCTTTTGCCCGGAATCTTCGCATTTCTCCGAGAAAGATCCGCCTGGTTACCAATTTGGTAAAAAATATGCACGTTGCCGATGCTATTGTTGAACTTCAGCATTCTACCAAAAAGGCCGCGCCTATGGTTTTAAAATTGGTTCAGTCTGCCATAGCCAACGCAAAAAATAATTTTAATTTGGACGCCGACAAGTTGTATATAAAAACCATCACTGCAGATATGGGCGCGGCAATGAAAAGATATTTTCCCAGGGCCAGAGGTAGCGCGTTTGTCATCCGCCGCAAGCTTTCCCATGTAAATTTGTTTTTGGAATCTCGGGGAGGCAAGGCCGGCAAAAGCTCAGCTAAACTTTTAGCCTTGAAAAAAGTCGCGGAAAAGCAAAAAGTTAAAAATGCGGATCACGAGGAAGCGGTATCCAAAAAAGAAGTCAAAGAACCGAAACATTCCCATTTTGTTAAAACCGAAGAACAGATTAAGATGAACAAAGCCCAGAACAAGCGCAGGCTGTTTAACAGAAAGAGCGGAGAGTAAAAAATTCAAAATGCAAAATTCAAAATGAAAAATTATTGAATTTTGTTGAGCAAAATAACTTTTAATTTTACACTTTGATTTTTAAATTTTTAAGTATCTAATATGGGTCATAAGATCAATCCAACTTCATTAAGATTAAAAATTACCGATACCTGGAAATCGCGCTGGTTTTCCAAAGGGCATTATCGGCCGCTTTTGAAAGAGGATGTCTTGATCCGCGAGTATCTGGAAAAGCATTTGAAAAAAGCCGGTTTAGTCAGGGTGGATATAGAACGTTTCAACGATGGAACTGTTACTATCATTGTTAAAACCACCAAGCCGGGATTGATCATCGGCAAAGGCGGAGCGGGTATAGAAGAGCTGAAAAAGAAAATCAAGGCAAAGCTTGGCATTAAAACCGAATTGAAAGTCAATATAGAAGAAGTTAAAGAAATAAACCTCCAGGCCCAAGCTGTGGCTGACGGGATTTCCGAACAGATTGAAAAACGCGTTGCTTTCAGAAAGCTGATGAAACAGTCTCTAGAGCAGATAATGCAGGCCGGAGCCAAGGGAGCCAAAGTGGCTATCGGCGGCAGGCTGAACGGAGCAGAAATCGCCAGAACCGAGCATTTATCCCAGGGAAAAATCCCTCTGCACACTTTGAGAGCCGATATAGATTTTGCCAGAAGCACAGCTTTTACCACTTATGGCACAGTTGGCATCAAAGTTTGGATATATAGAGGAGATATATTTGCAGATAAAAAGATTGCTGAAAGAAGCAAGGTTTAAGTAGAAAATAATATATTTAATTTAATTTAGTCTGTAAATGTCTAATTACTCTAATTATTCTAAAAAAATTTAGTAATAGTTAGGTAAATTAGTTTAATTAGAATAATTAGAAATTTAATTTTATGTTACTACCTAAAAAATTAAAACACAGTAAGCACCACAGAGGTCATACTTATGGTCAGGCGACAGCCGGGCAGGAGATAGCGTTTGGAGCTTTTGCTTTAAAGGCTATGGAAAGTTCCTGGATTACCTCCAGACAGATTGAAGCTGCCAGGCGCGCTATGACTCGCTATATCCAGCGCGGCGGTAAAGTATGGATCAGAATTTTTCCCGACAAGCCGGTTACTGTTCACGGTAACGAGAGCCCGATGGGTGGCGGAAAAGGCGCGGTGGACCACTTTGTAGCCGTGGTAAAAAAAGGCAGAATTTTGTTTGAAATGGACGGCGTGACTGAAGAGCAGGCAAAAGAAGCTATGAGGCTGGCCAGCCACAAGCTGCCGGTTAAGTCAAAATTTTTATCCAAAGCCCAGCTGTAAACAAATAATTTAGAATCTACTCAAATGAAGTTTAAAGAAATCGCAATTAAATCCGAAGCAGAAGCCAGAAAATTGGTTTCCGAGCTGAGGCAAGAGGCTCAAGATCTGAAAGTCAAGATGCGTATGGGCCAGGAAAAACAGACTCACAAGCTGAAGCTGTTGAAAAAAGACATAGCCAGGCTGATGACGCATTTGCACCAGTTTTTTAAGTAACAAGCAACTTATATTTATATGGAAAAAATTGTTAAAAAACAACAACTCATCGGAACAGTAATTTCAGCTAAGATGATGAAAACCGTGGTTGTGAAAGTGGATACGAAAAAACGTCATCCAAAATATCACAAATCCTACACGGTGTCCAAGAAGTTCAAAGCTCACGATGAAAATTCCGAGTATAAACCGGGCGACAGGGTGATGATTGAATCTATCAAGCCGATGAGCAAGGAAAAAACTTTTAAAGTAATCAGCAAGGTTTAGCTTTATGAAGTATGGATTGGTTTGAATGATGAATCCATCGTAAGAAAAGGCAAATCAATTTAATTTAGATATTCGTATAAATTAGTATTTAGCAAACATATGTTACAAGTAAGATCCTGGATTAAAATAGCGGATAATACCGGCGCAAAGATCGTCAATGTGTTCAGCGTCAATGGTAAGAACAAAAAACGTTTTGCCACAGTGGGCGATATAATCGCCGGGAGCATCAAACAATGTTCCCCGAATTCTTCCGTGAAAAAAGGCGAAAAGGTTTATGCGGTAATCGTGCGCTTGAGAAAAGAAATGCGCCGCAAAGACGGGTCTTATATCCGTTTTGACGAGAACGCGGGAGTGCTGGTCAACAAAGAGACCGGCGAACCTAAAGGCACTCGTATTTTCGGCCCCATCCCCAGAGAAATCCGCGAAAGGGCTTTGGGAGACTATGAAGACGGTTTTAAAAAGATAATTTCACTGGCTCCGGAAGTAATTTAGCAAAGAGTTTAATCAAATTTATGAACAATAAGCTGAAAATTAAAAAAGGCGATTCGGTCAAGATTTTGTCCGGCAAGTATAAGGGCAAGACCGGCAAAGTGCTGCAAGTTTTTCCGAAGACTTCAGGCGTGGTAGTTGAGGGCGTAAACTTGCACACCCGTTTTGAAAAAAGCAAACAAGCCGGCCAGCCAGGAAAAAAGATTGAATTTACTTCGCCCCTGCCGATCTCTAAAGTAATGCTGGTTGACAGCAATTCCGGACTTCCCAGTCGCGTAGGTTATAAGATGGGCGACAAAGGAATTAAGCAAAGGATAGCCAGAAAGAGCGGAAAAGCAGTGTAGTTTTGATCGAATTACGAAAAATACAAATATTACTAATATTAAATTTGTATGATTCGTAACATATGTAATTTGTGAAATATTATGGAAAGATTACAAGAACAATACAATAAGAAGATTGCCCCGGCATTGAAAGCAAAGTTCGGACTTAAGAACTCTATGCAAGTGCCTAAATTGACCAAAATTGTGGTTAATGTCGGAGTGGGCAAACTAATCAAGGACGCGAAAACTCTGGACGCCATAGCTGCGGACTTGGCCAAAATTTGCGGACAGATGCCGGTTAAAACCAAAGCCCGCAAATCCATTTCCGGTTTTAAGGTCAGAGAGAACCAGGTTGTAGGCCTGATGTGCACGCTTCGCGGATTTCGGATGTACAGCTTTTTTGACAAGCTGGTAAATGTGGCCTTGCCCCGCGTTAGGGATTTTCAGGGTCTGTCTAAATCTTCTTTTGACAAGCGCGGCAACTACCATCTGGGACTGAGGGAACATCTGGTTTTTCCAGAGATTTCCACTTCAGCCCTTGACCACGTATTTGGCCTTGAAATTTCACTGGTTACGAACGCAGGCAAAGACGAGACGGCAATGGAACTTTTAAAAGAAATGGGTTTTCCATTTAAACAATAATTTAAACTTTTTAAACAGAATGGCTACTAAAGCAAATATCGCTAAAGCAAATAAATCCAAGACAAAACCGAAATTCTCCAGCAGAATTGAGAGGCGATGTTGGAAGTGCGGAAGAAAAGCAGGATATATGAGAGATTTTGATTTATGCAGAATTTGTTTTCGCGAACTAGCCAGCAAAGGCGAGATTCCTGGAGTAGTAAAGGCAAGCTGGTAAATTAGATTTCAGCAAGATTGACCATAATTGATCAAAATTGCCAAAATTATGTTCAATTTTATTTAATTTTATTTATTTTTGTTCAATAAACCTTATGTATACCGATCCAATTTCCGACATGTTAACAAGAATTCGAAACGCCAGTTTGGCAAAAAAGGCTGAGCTGTCTTTGCCATACTCCAAATTTAAACTGAGCCTTTCCAAACTTTTGGAAAAAGAGGGTTTCATTTCTTCGGTTAAAGAGATTGACAACGAACAAGGATTTAAAATGATTGCTTTAGGCATAAAATACGCGCCTTCAGGCGACGCCCTGATTTCCGGAATAAAAAGAGTAAGCAAGCCGGGCCAGCGCATTTATCTGTCTAAAGACAATCTGCCCAGAACCAACAGTGGGTTGGGCGTAACCGTAGTTTCCACTTCCAAAGGTCTGATGACCGACCGCCAGGCAAGAAAAGAAAAAATCGGCGGAGAAGTAATTTGCCAAATTTGGTAATTTAGAAATATTCGTAATTTTAGAAATTTTATATTATGTCACGCGTCGGAAAAAAACCCATCATCATCCCCAGCGGTATAACTGTAGAAAAAACAGCTGAAAAACTTTTGGTTAAAGGGCCAAATGGGACTTTGGAATTGCCGCTTCATCCGAAAATTGAACTCAGCATCAACAGTCAGGAGATTTCAGTCAATGTAAAAAATCAGGATAACAAAAAAGAGCGCTCCCTCTGGGGTCTTTACAGGGCTTTGGTGCAAAATGCGGTTTTAGGCGCGGTTAAATCTTTTGAAAAGAAGCTCGAGGTAAATGGTGTTGGTTTTAAAGTTGAACTGAGCAAGGTACAGCAGGCGATAGAGGGTTATAAGAAAAAGAAACTGGAAGGCGAAAACCAGAACAAGCCCGGTCAGATAGCTGAGTCAGAATACGCTTTAGGACAACTCGCTCAAATGTCAGGTAATATTTTAGAGATGCGTTTGGGTTTTTCCCACCCGATTTTTGTCCAAATTCCCGCTGAAATTACAGTGACTGTGGAAAAAAATATTATTACAATTTCCGGAGCGTCAAAACAGCAAGTCGGTCAGTTTGCCGCCGAAGTCAGGGAACTTAAAAAGCCTGAGCCGTACAAAGGCAAAGGTATCAAGTATTCAGACGAAGTCATCCTCAGAAAAGCCGGAAAAGTGGTGAAGACAGTGGGTGGTAAGTAGAATAAACAATATAACTCTCCCCAAAGCTTGGGGAGATGTCCCGATCAGATCGGGACAGAGAGGTTTGAAAATTAACATCAACCTCTCCCCCGTATCAAGTACGGGGCAAGCTCTAACCCTCTCCAAGTCTTGGAGAGGGAAACTATAAGGAATAACTATGGATAAAAATAAGCAAAAGATTTTAAATAGAACTATCCGCAGAGGCCGCGTCAGAAGCCGTGTTTTTGGCACTGCAAAAAAACCCAGACTGTCAGTGTTTCGGAGTTTAAACGCCATATATGCCCAGCTGATAGACGATGAAAATGGCAAAACTTTAGCCGAGGCTTCCAGTAAAGAGGTTAAGTCTAAAGCCAATAAATCCGACAAGTCCAAAGAAACCGGCAAAGCTTTAGCGGAAAAAGCCAAAACTTTAAAGATTGAAACTTGCGTGTTTGACCGAGGCGGGTATTTGTACCACGGACGGGTCAAGGCGCTGGCAGACGGGGCAAGAGAAGGCGGATTAAAGTTTTAATAGTAATCACGAATATACAAATCATACAAATATACAAAAATTTGAAATTGTAATTTGTCTAATATATTTGTATATTTGCCTTAATTTGTATATTTGAGAACACTAATATGGAAAAAAGACGAAGACAACCCAAAAAAGACGGTGAACAAAGAGAGCGCAGCGAATTTGACCAGAAAGTGGTTGAAGTGTCCCGCGTTACCCGCGTGGTGGCCGGCGGAAAAAGAATGCGTTTTCGCGCTTTAGTTGTGATTGGGGATAAAAAAGGCAAGGTGGGTATGGGACTGGCTAAGGGGCCGGATTTTTCCGAAAGCGTCAGCAAAGCTACCACTCAGGCGAAGAAAAATCTGGTTACATTGCCTTTATCAGGCGAAAGCATTCCCCACGAAATCCGGGTAAAGTATAAATCTTCCAAGCTGATGTTAAAGCCTGCCAGAAAAGGTACTGGAGTTATAGCGGGCGGAGCTGTTAGAAGCGTGATGGAACTTGCCGGCATAAAAAACATTGTTTGCAAAATGCTTGGTTCCAGCAACAAGGTCAACAACATCAAAGCGATTTTTGAAGCTTTCAAAAAAATGAAGACCAAAGAAGAACTGTTGGGGATGAGAAAATAATTTTGCCCAAATTACCAATATTACAAATCCTACAAATAGCATTAGTATTATTCGTAAAATCCGTGAATTAGTGAAATATTATGTATAACCTCCACACTCTAAAAAAACATCCAAAGTCTGTAAAGCGCCGCAAAGTTGTCGGTCGCGGTCTTGGTAGCGGCCACGGCACTTATTCCACTCGTGGCGGCAAGGGACAAACTGCCAGAACCGGTCATAGCAAGATGCCGGTTAACTTTGAAGGCGGACGCCAGCCGTTAGTCAGGCAGCTGCCTAAACTCCGAGGTTTTAGGAGCTTGAATGCCAAACCTTTTACTTTGAGCCTTTCTAAGTTGAATATTTTTTCCGATGGTGATACAGTAGATATAAATTCAGTCAGGTCTAAAAATTTAGTTGACTCTTCTATTGCAAAAGTGAAGATTGTAGGCGGCGAAATCAAAAAGAAACTTAATATCAAACTCCCGGTTTCCGCGTCTGTTAAAAAAGCGGTTGAAGCGGCAGGCGGTAAAATACTTTAGTTAATAAAGTTTTTAAAGCAACAAGTTTATTAAGTAAACTCTTTACAAACTTTAAGAACTTTACAAACTTTAAGAACTATTATGAATAAACTTTCCCTTATTTGGAAAACCAAGGACTTAAGAAGCAAGATTTTAATCGTGCTTTTTTTGCTTTTACTGACTAGAGTTTTAGCCAATGTGCCGATTCCCGGAGTGGATGCTGGAAGTCTTCAGAAGTTTTTTCAGCAAAGCCAGTTTTTTGGCATACTCAACATTTTTGCCGGCGGCGGTTTGTCCAATTTTTCTATTGCAATGCTTGGCGTTGGTCCTTATATCACCGCCTCAATCGTGATGCAGCTTTTAACTATCGTGATGCCTTCTTTGGCTGAGTTGTCCAAAGAGGGAGGGGAAGCCGGCAGAACCCAGATTAACCAGTATACAAGATATTTAGCCGTGCCCTTTGCCTTTTTGCAGGGTTATGGGACTTTAAGACTAATCCAAAGCCAGTCTTCTTCTGGCGGATTTAATATTTTTAGCGGATTTACGCCTTTCCAGTGGTTTGTAACTTTGCTTTCTGTGGCAGCCGGCACTATGCTTTTGATGTGGATCGGCGAAATTATCAGTGAATACGATATTGGCAATGGCGTATCTTTAATCATTTTTGCCGGTATTGTGGCAAGTTTGCCGCAAAATTTTTCCCAGGCTTACCAGCTTTTTTCCGGCAGTCAAAACGCTGTTCCGACCATTTTAACTTTGGCCGCAGTGGTTTTGATTGTGATAGCCGGTGTGGTTTTGGTAACTGAAGCGCAAAGAAATATCCCCATTGCTTATGCAAAAAGAGTCCGCGGCAACCGCTTATTTGGCGGCGTGAATACGCATTTGCCTTTGAGGCTGAACCAGGCCGGAGTTATCCCTGTGATTTTTGCAGTTTCCTTTATGCTTTTTCCTGCTTTGATTGCTCAGTTTTTTGTTAGCGCCAAGTCCGGGTTTTTAGCTAACCTGGCGCAGAAAACCATCAGCCTGTTTAACAACACCCAGAGTATGCTTTATGCCGCGATATATTTTGTCCTCATAATGGTGTTTACTTATTTTTATACAGCTGTGGTTTTTAACCCACAAGAGATCGCGGAAAACGTCCAGAAAAACGGCGGTTTTGTGCCAGGTCTTCGCCCGGGAGCGCAGACCGCGGACTTTTTGGCCAATGTCCTAAACCGCATCACACTTGTTGGCGCGTTTTTTCTGGCAGTCATCGCTATCCTGCCTTTGTTTTTACCTAAACTTTTAAACATCCCCACCAGTTTTGCAGTAGGCGGCACTTCGCTTTTGATCGTGGTTTCAGTAGTCATTGAAATCATCAAAAAAGTCGAAGCCCAGCTGACTATGCATGACTATGAAGGTTTCTAAGTAGGGTTTAGGCGTTAGCTTTTAGGTTTTAGTTTATAATGTTACAATAAATCTATCCCCCTTTCGGGGGATAGATTTTTAAGTATAAAAATATGCTATTATCAGACACTACAATCCGTAAGTTTATTGAAGAAAAGAAAATAAATATTTTACCAGAGCCAAAAAGCGAAGACATTAAATCTATCGGTATTAGGCTACACCTGGGTAAAGATTTTTTGATACCAAAGTCGGGGCAAAAAGTGGATTTGTCAGGCAAGGCTGGGGATTTATATGAAAGTTTGATTTTTGGTGAAGAAGGGCTTGTTTTAAAGCCTAATGATTTTATTTTGGGAACGACTGTGGAGAGATTTCAAGTACCTAGAAATATTGTTGGGTATTTAGACGGTCGCAGTACCTTGGCGCGTTTGGGCTTGGGAATACATATAACTTCGCAATTTGCGGATGGAAATTATGACAGCGCATCTGCAATAACTTTGGAGATCAAAAACAACGGGGTATTTGACCTGGTCTTAAAACCAGGAATGCCAATAGGGATGTTGAGCTTTTTTGAGCTAAGCGAACCAGTCAGCGAAGGAGCACAATTTTTGTACAAAAATCAACTAACAGTCAAACCACCAGAGTTATAAAATGGTAAACATTAGTCAAAAGGCAATAAAAAAGATTTTACTTAAAAGATTTGGAATTGAAGTGCAAAATTTAAAAAAACTTCACGGCTTTTATGATTTAAATTATAAAGTATTTGGAACTAACCGAGATTATTTTTTAAAAATACATTTAATAGACAGTTTAAGAGATGTGCAGTTTCAAAATTCGATCATAGAACGATTTAAAAGAAATTTGTTACCAGTGCCTGATCTATACTTAACCAAGCAAAAATCAAAAATATTTAAGATTGGTAAATATTTTTGTACTCTTCACAAATTTTTACCAGGTCAAGAACTTGAAAAATCCCTCAGTGTTGATATTTTATCAAGCCTTGGTAGTTTAATGGCAAAAATGCATAAGACCACAGAAAATTGGAAAGTGGTATACAATAGAAAATATATATGGGATTTGGCAAATTTTAAAATGGTTATAGAAGATTATATAAAGAATAAAAAAAAGTTTTCTAAAACAAATATATATTTGCTAGACAGCGTTATTTCGGATTTTTTAAAAGCTAAAGTCAACTTACAAAAACTCAAAAAAATTCCTATACATAACGACATACATGGTAATAATATTTTGGTAAACAAAGGAAAAATATCCGGTATAATTGATTTTGCTGATTCAGTCAATTCCTATCGTGTAGCAGATTTGGCTTTGGTTGTTGTACAATTATGTTTAACAAACAAAGTATTTCTCAAAAATACAGACGCATTTGTTCGAGCTTATGCCAGAGTAGCGAGGCTTTCTGATTTGGAAGTGCAATACTTGCCGCTTTTAGCAAAAATGAGAGCAGTACTTTTAATTGTTGAGGCAAACATTCTGACAGGTTTTAAACCTAAAGGTTTTTATAGTAAGATAATTAAACAGGCTGAACTTGCAATAAAAAGTATTAATGACAAACAAAATTTACAAAGCTTAAATTTGGTACTTAAAGTACTTAAGTCTTAATAAATGATTAAAGTAATTTTATTTGATTGCGACGGAATAATTGTGAAAGAGCATAAATATTTTATCCAAAGGTTAAAAGAGGATTTTGGGATTGTTTTGAATTATGAAGCGCATAATAGTTTTTTTAAAAATGAGTTTTTGTTATGCCAAGCAGGAAAATTAGACTTAAAGATAGAGCTTATAAGGCAAATGCCCAAATGGGGAATAGATTGGAGTGTGGAGAAATTGGTTGAGTATTGGTTTAATGGCGAAAGAGATCTGGATAAGCGAGTGGTTGAAACTATATATACCCTAAGAGGGAAAGGTGTTAAGTGTTATCTTTCAACAAATAACGAGAAATATAGGACACAATATTTAACCGATGAAGTTGATTTGAAAAATATTTTGGACGGGATATACTCTTCGGCATTTTTAGGTTTTATGAAATCAAATCAAGGATTCTGGCAAGCACTATATCAGGATTTTTTAGATATAAAAAAAAATCAAGTTTTAGTTTTTGACAATAAACAGGAAAATGTTCAATCTGCAAGGGAGTTTGGTTTTTCAGCTGAGCTCTATAAGGATTTTGAAACATTCATCAGACAGTTATATAAGAATGGAATCGTATATGCATGAAATCGAAGTAAAAATTTTGGAAGTGGATGCTGAGGATATTGAAAAAAGGCTGGAAGCCTTGGGGGCAGAGCTCGTTCAAGATTCGATCTTAAATGTGGATTGGTATAGGGTGAAAGGTTTGAAAGAAGGGGAGGATGAGTGGTTTTTGCGTATAAGGATAGATTCTTCAGGTAAAGCTGAAGTAACTTGGAAAAGAAAGCCTCAAAAAGTCGGCATAACTAAACAAGCCGAAGAGATCAATTTTATTGTTTCAGACCCCGTAGCCTGTGGCAAGTTTTTTGAAGTATTAAACTTGGAAAAATATGCTCACCAGGAAAAGAAGAGAACGTCCTGGATATTGGATAATTTACGCTTTGACATGGATACCTACCCAGGCATCCCGACTTACCTGGAAATAGAAGGGGAGGGGGAGGAAGAGATAAAACTTGGCATTAAACTTTTAAATTTAGAAAATCATCAAACTTCTTCTGACGGGGAAAGGGTTTTAATCCAGGAACATTATAAAAAACATTGGCATCAGATGAGGTTTTAAAAGGTTGGCATCCCGAACGCAGGCCCTTGACCCAGGAGAATATTATCATATTAAAATTTTTATATTTTACCCTAGATCCCGGCTCTCCGCTATCGCTGCGGCTGGGATGACAGTGAGAAGGAGCTTCGGCTGGGGGTGAAATAGAAAAAGGCCTTTGCCTGAGTTGATATATCTTATGAAAGAAATTGAAGTTAAAATTGAAATCGAAGATATCGGAAAAATCCAAAGCCTTTTGGAAAGCAAAGGGTTGGTTTTTGGAGGAATCGTAACACAGAGAGATGTGGTGTATGTCCCCCAGAATATAACTGACTTGCCCTGCCCGGCAGGGACCAATGTTTTGCGCATCCGTACTCAGGGCGAGACAAGCATTTTAACTTTAAAAAGAAGCGACCCAGGAAACCATCTTTCTAAGACTGAACACGAAACTGAAGTAAAAAATCCGAAAGAACTTGCTTTGATTATTGAACAGTTGGGTTTTAAAAAAATTACGGACACATCAAAATCTAGAACTAAGTGTAAAGTTAAAAAATATGAAATTTGTTTGGATAATGTGGAGGATGTGGGTGATTTTTTAGAGATTGAAGAATTAACTGACAGGGATCCTTTGGTTTCTCAAAAGGAAATGCTTGAATATTTAAAAAGTTTAGATGTAGATGTGTCAAAGAGAGTGGATGTGGGATATGATGTGTTGTGGTTTAGGAAGTTTGGGAATAAGACTTGATTTTTTTAATAAGATTTTTAAGATTATTTAATTACCATCATTCGACCCCCGCCCAAACGCTCACGGCGGGCAGGTTTCTCCGGCGGCTGGCGGATCGGCGGGGTGATGTAAAATATTTTAAATTTATTAATCATAAAATTTGATTTGATAACTATCATTATTGCCTCACCCCAACCCTCTCCCATATGGGAGAGGGGGTGTAGATATATGGAAAATACTGAATTTGAAAATTTAATAACTGCCGCCGTAGAAGCTTTGCCGGAGAAGATAAAGAAAAAACTTAGCAATGTAGAGATTGTGATGGAAGAAGGGGATTCGCCGGACAATTCTTTGTACGGGCTTTACCACGGCATTTCGCAAATCCATCGCGGCTCAACTTACGGGGTTTTTCCCACCCTTCCTGACAAAATCACCATTTACAAAGGAACAATTGAAAAGTTTTCAGGTGGTGAAAGCAACATCCCAAACCTGGTAAGACGGGTAGTGTGGCACGAAATCGGACACCATTTTGGCTTCGACGAGGCAGGAGTAAGAAAACTGGAAGAAAAGTGGCAGAAAGAAGGTAAAATATAACTACGAATCTACAAATAAATACAGATCTACGAATACCTGCGAATGTATAAAAACTTGACAAAATTGTTAAAAAGGGGTATAATTATATATTAGTAATTAGTTATTTTTCTGGTATAATATATAAGAAATATATGACTGAAATTAAGTCAATTCCAGCTGAATTACAAAAATTTACCCCCGAAGAGCTTAGGGCTGCTTTGGAAGTTGCAAAGAAAAATGAACAACTAGGTAGAGCCATTCCCTCAAAAATTGAAGAAGGCGGTTCAAACAAACCGGGGCATTCTGTAACTCAGGAATCTGTAGAATTAGCTTTGGGTTCAAATGTTGTAAGTCCTGATGTAAATACCGCATTTCAAGAAGCGGGTTTGCAGGGACTTAATACTGCTGAAATATTGGCTAACCCGGAAGCTTATTTAAAACAGCGAGGCGGTAAAATTGATGCGAAGGGTGCCAGAATGTTACTCGAAAGTTTGTTAAGCAAGAATTAGCTTATTTATAAAATTACAGTAGGTGAACTAAAGAAACAAAAATAAATGCAGCCGGAGTTAAATACTTTTAACATAGTTTTACTGGTTTTAGTGGCCTTGGTTTTTGTTTTTGGCTGGGTATTTTTCTATTTTTTCAAAAAACACAGGTATCATACAAAACACATCGCGCCCAGGACTTCGGACTGGGTATTTTTGGAAATCCTGATGCCCAAAGACAATGCGGATGAAAAAGACAAGCAGAAAAGCGAAGAAGAAAAAAAACATATGATCGCCGTCGCAGAACAGCTGTTTACCACACTGTCGGAGTCCGGTCATCACAAAGGCTGGCTTTTGGGCAAGGATTACTATAGTTTTGAAATTGCCTGCACGGAAAAGAAAATCTCATTTTACATCAACTGCCCGAGGCACCTCCAGGAGCTGGTGGAAAAGCAGATCCAGGCGCAATATCCTCACGCTTTTGTGGAAGAAGTCAAAGGTTATAACCCTTTTCAGGAAGAAGGAAGTTTGGAGATAGAAGAGCTGGAACTAGCTAAACAATATGTTTATCCCTTTCGTACTTACAAAACTATTGAGTCCGACCCTTTAAACTCTATCACCAATGTGATGAGTAAATTAACCGAGGACGAAGGCGCGGCAGTGCAGTTTGTGGTGTCGCCAGCAGGCACGACCTGGCAAGGCAGGCCAAGGCATATGGCTTTGGAAATCCAGCAGGGGAAAAATCCCGAGATGGTGGAGCGCGGGCATTTTTATAGGTTAATGATGAGTATGCTAAAAGGTTTGGGAAGCATTCTTTCCGGCGGGGGGCATAAAAACGGCCAGCAGACAAACAGCCGAAAAGACTTGTCTGGGTATTATTCGCCCATACAGCTGACCCCGATGCAAAATGAGATTGTAAAAAAACTGGAAGAAAAAGCTTCCCGGCCCGGCTACAAGATGAATATCCGCTTGGTGACCTCGTCAAAAATCCCGGGACAAGCGGAAATGCATATGCGCAATTTGCTTTCGTCTTTTTTGCAGTTCAATATGCCTCCTTTCAATGGCTTGAAGCCGAAGAAACGGGATAAAAAAGAGCTGGTGGTGGATTATATTTTTCGCGTGTTTCGGGACTATGGCAAAAAAAATATTGTGAATACCGAAGAACTGGCTTCGCTGTGGCATTTGCCTACTCCTTTTATAGAAACCCCAAACATCAAATGGTTGGTTTCAAAAAAAGCTCCAGCGCCCATAAACCTTCCCACCAGCGGAATTTTGCTTGGGCGGAATATTTATCGCGGAGTGGAAACGCCGGTTTATATGGCGCGCGACGACCGCCGGAGGCATTCTTATATTTTAGGTAGAACCGGAGGCGGTAAGTCCGTGCTGCTTGCCAATATGGCTATCCAGGATATAAAAAACGGGGAAGGTGTTTGCGTGATAGACCCGCACGGGGATTTGGTGCAGGATATCCTGGCGCGGGCGCCTAAAGAGCGGGCGGAAGATATCATTGTGTTTGAGCCTTTTGATATGGACAGGCCGGTGGGACTGAATATGCTGGAAGTGGACAACGAAGAGATGAAAGATTTTGCAGTTCAGGAAATGATTTCCATTTTTTACAAGTTAGTTACCGACCCGGCTATGCTTGGGCCGATGTTTGAGCATAATATGCGAAACGCGATGCTGACTTTGATGGCAGACGAAGAGCATCCGGGAACCATCACAGACATTCCGAGGATTTTCACGGACACGGATTTTCAAAAATACAAAGTGGCAAAACTTAAAGACCCGGTGGTTAGGTTGTTTTGGGAAAAAGAAATGGCCAAGACTTCGGATTTTCATAAAAGTGAAATGCTGGGTTATTTGATTTCCAAAGTCGGCAGGTTTGTGGAAAACGCAATGATGCGTAACATAGTTGGACAGCCCAAGAGCGGGTTTAATTTCAGAAAAGTTATGGACGAAGGTAAAGTTTTACTCGTCAATTTGTCCAAAGGCAGAACGGGCGAGATCAATGCCAAACTTTTAGGTTTGATCTTTGTTTCCAAGATCCAGATGGCGGCAATGTCTAGGGCGGACATACCCGAAGACCAGAGAAAAGATTTTTATCTGTATGTGGACGAGTTTCAAAACTTCATTACTGACGCTTTTTCTTCCATCCTTTCCGAGGCCAGAAAATACAAGCTGAATTTGATCATTGCCCACCAGTATTTAGGCCAGCTGGAGCAGCAGGCTGGCGCTCAGGGAGCGGCTTCCAAGGACCTTCGGGACGCGGTTTTTGGCAACGCCGGAACTATAATGACTTTTCGTACCGGCGCAGAGGACGCGGAGTTTTTGGCCAAGGAGTTTGCTCCGACTTTTAACCAATTTGACTTAGTTAATATAGAGAGGTTTAATACCTATATCAAGCTGATGATCAACGGAACCGCTTCCAAGCCCTTTAATATGGCGACCAATGCCTTGCCTTCGGATGCCAATGTTGAGCTGGCCCAGTCCATAAGAAAACTTTCCAGGTTAAAATACGGCAGGCCCAGGGCAGAAGTTGAGTCAGAACTAATGGAAGCCGGTAAAGTCGCGGAAATGATGTCAGCCGGAGAAGCGGCGATTGAGAAGGGGTGGTAGGGAGCTAGCGTTTAGTAGGTAGCGGTTAGCGTTTAGGGGGGGGCAGTTAGGGATCATACACAATTTAGCCAGAGCAAGAACATTTTAATTAAATATATTTGTTTATCTTTGTCATCCCGGCCGATCCGCCTCCGCCAGTTGGCGGATGGCGGAGAGAGCCGGGATCCAGGGTTAATTGCTCAAACATAAGATATAAAAATAGACCCTGGATCCCGGATATTTTTAACTGCCCTTAAAAATTCCGGGATGACAGACAAAAAAAAGAATCTTACTCCACAGGTGTTGTGCATGATCACAGTTAGCAAAGGCGAATTTTCAATTTTCAGCGAATTTTTAATTATTAATTTTTGAAAGGAAAAAATTTATGTCAGGCGGACATTCAGCGGAAAGTGGAGGTGGTGACCATCATGGAGGTTCGGGTAAGTTGGGCGGAGAAATAAAAAAATCTTTGATTGATTTATTAAATCCTATTAAAGCGGCTGATAAAGAATTAGCTGGCCCTTTGGCACATGTATCCTCAAATATGGTAGGTGGTTTTGGAAATTTGATGAAACGAATGGCGCATTTGGGAACGGATAAAGACGGTGAAGGTGGAAGTCATTCTGATCATAGCGGGGGAGATCACGGTCATCACTAAATTTTTTTTATGCAAAGTATCCAGGAACTAATTGCATTGTTCATCTCTGAGATTTTGCGTAGCCGGCGGACTTCAATTCGGAGGGCGGCGGAGATTTCGGATTGGGTTTTTCGGCATTTGGATGAGATAACTTCGGAAGAGCGGGCGCTTAAGACTTTGTCTGACATTGAAAAAGATTTCGAGGAAGTTATGGTTTTAACCCAGGCTTTACATTTTGGCAGGGATGTCAAAGATGTGGAAGTGTACGAAAAAGAGATAAAAAATTATGCGGCTGAACTGTTTGCCAAAGATATGGCTAAAAGCGCGGCTTTTTTGCGGGAGGCGGCAAGGCCAGAGACAGATATGCGCCAGCTGTGCATAAAGTACCCGGATTTTTGCTTTTATGTGAGAAAAATTCCGGAAAAGAGCGGAATTTTAGGGGATTTTGTTTTAAGCGCCTGATTTTTAAAACTTGCTAAAAAAAATATTTCTGGTATAATAGTCTAAAGTAGTCTTTCAACTGAAACAAAAAAAGGTTCTATTTTTTATATGGATAAAATACCAAATTTAGCGCTGATCGCGCAGATGCTTGATTCTGCGGAAAAAAGCATTCAATCAGCGAAGCAAATGCTCAAAGATTCCATTTCCGGAACTTCGGCTTTTGGATCTTTGAAGTCTTCCCCAGCTTCCAGCCTTTCTGAAAAAGCCGTGGCTTTAAGCGTGTCTGAAGGCGGTAAAGTTATTGAAGGCGTGTTTGACGGGCAAAATATGATAGGTCCAGACAAAAAACAGTATCCTGTTCCTGCCAACTATGCTTCCAAGTCTAAACTGGTTGAGGGAGATGTTTTAAAACTCACCATTGCCGAAGACGGGTCGTTCATCTACAAACAAATCGGGCCGGTAGACAGAAAGAAGATGCTAGGCATTCTGCTGTTAGATGAAAAAGGCGATTTTAAAGTCATTGCCGAAGGAAAAACTTTCAAAGTTTTGCTTGCGTCTTTGACTTACTATAAAGCTGAAGAGGGCGACGAGGTAACCGTGGTTGTGCCGACTGAGGGGCAACCGGAGTGGGCTGCGGTGGACAATGTAATAAAAAAAGGCGCTCATAGCCGCAGGGATAACAGCGATATTGAGATGGGTATAGAAGAAGTATCATCCAGACTTGTGTCAGATGATGAAGACTTGTAATTTTATTTTTTTTGTTATAAAAATTATTCCAATATTTTAGCCGAATACAATATGGAGCAAGTCCAAGCCCAACCAGTTAAAACATTTTCCAGTAAAATTTCCGAATTTTTGGAAAAATATCCTATTATTCTCCAGTTGTGCAGGTTTGGAGGGATCGGTATATTTAACACCGCTTTAGACGCCCTGATACTGAATTTTCTTTCCGCAAAATTTGGGGTAACAAAAGGTTTAGGTTTGGGATGGGTAAATCTGCCCGGTTTTGTTTTAGCCGTCATACAAAGCTACTACTGGAATCGTTATTGGACTTTTGAATCCCAGTCTGTCACTTTAATAAAGAATTTTTTCCGCCTGGTGGCGGTTGGTCTGGCCGGGTTTTTGATTTTCGGTTTAATGCTTTTAGGGGCGCATCAGGGCGCCGGATATTTGTATTTTGCTGGAATATTCGGTCTGTTTGTCATAGTCCAGCTAATCCTATGGCATACTTTTGGTTTTTTTCATTCGGAAATTCAAGCAGAAACACCAAAATATCTGCAGTTTTTTTTGGTCAGTTTGGGCGGCTTTTTGATCAGCTCAGCTACTTTATATACACTCACAACGCATTTTGTACTGTCCGCCAATTCAGGCGATAATTTGAATTTTGCCAAAATTTTAGCCACTATATTGTCCTTGGTCTGGAATTTTATCGGGTATAAGATTTTTGTGTTTAAAAAATAAGGTTAAAATACAAAAAAGCCCAAAAATTGGGCTTTTTTTGTTGGAAAAAAAGTGCTAAAATAACTATAAATTACGCAAATGGACAATATTATTTTACAAGGACCTCATAAGGATTTTGAGGGTATAAAACATATAGATATGGATGGGGTTGAATATTGGCTTTCTAGGGAGCTGATGTTTGTTTTGGGCTATGATCAATGGAAAAATTTTGAAGATGTTATAAAAAAGGCCCAAATTGCTGCCCTAAAAAGCGGTCAAGATATCCACAACCATTTTTCCGACGTCGGCAAAATGGTTAAAATTGGCACAAATACTGTAAGGGAAGTCAAAGATTACAAATTAGATAGATATGCTTGTTATCTTATAGCTCAAAATGGCGATGCGCGCAAGCCTCAAATTGCTCAGGCGCAAACTTATTTTGCCACTCAGACAAGAAAACATGAAATTTTTGAAAATTTGAACGAAGCTGATAAGCGTCTATATACTAGAGATCAGGTAAAGTTTCAAAATAAAAAACTGATGGGTACTGCAAAGTCTGCAGGCGTAACCAAGTTTGGCGTTTTTAACGACGCGGGGTACTTGGGGCTCTATGGTATGCGTCTAGCGGATATAGAAAAGAAAAAAGATATCAAAAAAGGCGAGTTATTGGATAGGGCTGGTACGACAGAATTGGCGGCAAATTTATTTAGAATTACCCAAACAGAATCAAAATTGACCAATGAAAATATTCGCGGCGAAAATTTGGCTAGTCGCATTCATAATATGGTTGGTGGAAAGGTTCGCCAAACCATTAAGGATATAGGAGGGGTTTTGCCTGAGGATTTGCCAGCTGAAAGACATATAAAGGAATTAGTAAAAGAAAAAAAATCTTCAAACAAATCAATAAATCAAAAAATTAAAAGGTCAATAAAATAATTATGGCAGTTTTATACCGTAAATACAGGCCTCAGACTTTTTCAGATGTTGTGGGGCAGAAGCATATTATTCAAACTTTACAAAACCAAGTTAAAAATGGTCAGGTTGCGCACGCCTATTTGTTTACAGGCAGCAGGGGAACGGGTAAGACCTCGTTGGCCAGGATTTTGGCTAAGGCGGTTAATTGCAGGACGGGGAATCAGTTGATCAGTCAATCAGTAAATCAGGGAATCAGGGAATCAGTTGATCAGGGGTCACCCTCTCTGTCCCGATGGGCATCGGGACATCTCCCCCAAGAGGGGGAGAAAGATATTGAAAAGGCTACGCCTTATGCTTTGGGGGATGCTTGCGGGGTTTGTGAATTTTGCAAACAAATTGAAAACGGAAATTTTGTGGATTTGGTTGAGATAGACGCAGCTTCCAACACCGGCGTTGACAATGTCAGGGATATCATAGAGCAGGTGCGGTTTAGCCCGGCGCTTGGAGCATATAAAGTTTTTATTGTTGACGAAGTGCATATGCTTTCCAAAGCGGCTTTCAACGCTCTTTTAAAAACTTTGGAAGAGCCGCCCAAACACGCGATTTTTGTTTTAGCAACTACTGAGATATCCAAAGTTCCCGCAACTATCATCTCCCGGACCCAGCGGTTTGATTTCAAGCCTTTTACCGAGATGGAGATATGCTCGAGACTTGAAAAAATATTGCAATTGGAAAATTTGTTTTTGGCGCCCGAGGCTTTGGAGTTGGTGGCAAAAAACTCCGGTGGCGGCCTTAGGGACGCGCTTTCACTTTTGGAAAAAGCCCTGAGCTTGGGTTCAAACGCTCCGACTGAGGACATAATGCATCTTTTGGGCGTAACGGATATGAAGTTATGCGAAGAGCTCTTAGGGCTAATAGCGGAAAAGCAAGCAGGCAGTTTGCCGCTATTTTTTTCCAAATTGTCGGAAAAGGGTCAGGATATGTCGGTTTTTAACCGCGACTTGTTGGAATATTTGAGAAAAATATTAGTAATAAAGATATTGGGGACAAACAACCAGGACAGTATCGGGGGTTTTGAAAATCTGGTTCAGGCTTACGAACTGTCAGAATTGATGTTGATAATCAGGTTATTTTTAAGATCATATAAGGAGATTTCCCAAAGCTCTGACCCGGAACTTCCGGTTTTACTGGCCGCTGTTGAAGCTGCTTTAAGGCAGGGCGGAAAAGTCCAAAAAAATACCGATTCTTTAGCATTGAAGGAAGACTCTGTAAGTACTGAACCTAAAGCCAAGTCGGTAAATCCAAACCCTCCTCAAATACAGAAAACTGAAAGTTTAAACAATGCAGAATCAGAAGCTTTTGCCCAGGTTGACTTTTCAGAAGTGCAAACAGTTTGGCCGGCTTTTGCGGATAGTTTGAAAAAAATCAACGGGCCTTTGGCTAATTTGGTCAAAACTTCAGAATTGGTAGAAGTTAGCAAAGGTATGGTTTGGGTTGGAGTAAAATTCGCTTTTCATAAACAAAGTTTGGATAACGCTAAAAATAATGAAATTTTGAGAAATACTTTATCCGGCCTTTTGGGCAAAAAGCTTGGGGTCGGCGCCAGGGTAAGCTCGGAAGTAAAAGAAGCTGCGCCTGAGATTTCCGATGCCTTAAAGATATTTGGCGGCGAAGTTGTGGAGTAACAAATAAAAATTTTTAAATTTTAAAACCAAATGCAAATAAATTCAGATCAAAAAAAAATCTTGTCAGCCATCGCTTTGGCAGTAGTTACTTTGTCCGTAGTCACTTTTTATAAAAGAAGCGATTTTCGTTATGCTGACAAAACCGACTACCAAGCTTTGCAAAAAAAACAAGAACAAGACTTGCTTGCCTACCAAAAATATTTAACATCTTTACCGGTTGATTCTGAGGCCAGCAAGCAGTTGTTTGAAACATTGCTCACTAAAGAGGGTTTGGAAAAAGAATTGGATGCCGCTTTGATAACATCCCAAGCCCCGTTTTTACCCGCTGTTTCGGATTCCGACATTCAAATTTCCGAGGCGCAAGGCAGGCAGCCGAATTTGGATTATTTGGCAAAAGCGGTGGGATTGTTTTTGACTTTTAATTCTAAAACCAAAGAAGCCAATCAAAAACTGTTTTCCGGGGATGAACAGTCAAATGGACTGGTAAAATCGGAATATCTAGCTGATCTGGAAAAGTTAAAAAGCCTGTACGTACCTTTGGAGCTGAAAGAGATGCAAAGAAGTCTGGTTTCGGCTTTTATGGCGTACGGAAAATTGATAGAGACATCTTCAGACTATGCGAAAAATCCCACTGTTGAGCCGTGGCCAGAAGTATATCAGTCGTATATTTCGCTCAATGACAGGCTTTTTGCCTTCAACGAGGAATTGCAAAAAGTTTCAAACAAGTATGATTTGGCGGAAGCAAAGATCAAGCCTTCATTTTTTGCAGATCAAAAACAAAAAAATCAAAAAGATTTTTCCGAAATTTTTATTCCCAAAGCGCAAGCATTGTTTGGATTTGGGGATTTGACCATCACAGTCGGGGATATCCCTCAGATAGTGAAAGACGCGGTTGAGGAAGGTTTGACCGCGGCTTTTAGCCAGTTTATGAGCCAATTTGTTCAAAAAATGGTCAATAAGATTGAAAGCAATTATTTGATAGCCAACTTTTTATATTATTCCGATGCTTTAGTTTCGGGCCAGTATGCCAATGACTATTTAAATAAATATGTGGAATCGTCTTTTGACAGGGAGATTGTAAAAAAATTGATTCCCCAATTCAGCTGCGGAAAAAATGACCCGGCTTTAAAGCAGGTATTTAAAGCTAAAGCAAAGGAATTTTTAGGATTTAATCCGGAAGCGGTGGATCCGAACGATCCGGAATATTTTTTCAAAATGTCCAAAGTGGGAAATTATTTGGCTTCTGCGGAAGGCTGGGAGCAAAATTTTCAGGACTTGGCAAATCAAGCCAGATCAGAAGCTGAAAAAGCCGTAGAAAGAGAGCTTTTGAGCCCCGGTCTTAAGACCCCTAGGGATGTTTACAATAAAGTGATCAATCTCTCGTCCAGCGGAATTGTCAGCGCGCAGCGGGCAAATTTAAACGCCATAATGCAGCTCGGTATTGGGACGGCAAAAAATTTCATCAGTAAATTTGTTACCCAAGTTACCCAGGTTATGGTAAATAATTTTGTTTTTAGAGGCGCGGCGCCGTCAGGCAATCCAGTCGGCGTTTTAAAAGAGCAATCTACTTGTTTGGCGGCAGCGCAATTCCAAGCGATTATCCCGGCAAGCAGTGTGACTTATGAAGATCCGAAACCCACTCCTGATGCGGATGATCTTTTGCGCCAACAATGCGCGCAATATCCTCGCGGTTGCGAGCAGTTGGTTGAACCGGAGCCGATAAATTAACTTACAATTAACTTATTTTATATATGGAAAACAATATTTCAGGCGTTCCATATGAGAATGCCAAAAAAATATCCAATTCGTTTGTAAAAACTTTGTTTTTAACAGCGCTGGTTTCTTTGGTTTTTGGGTTGCTAGGCGGAGTTACGGGTTCTTTATATATTGCAAAAGAGGGAAGCGCCCGTAAATTTTTTGGTTTGAATGAACAAAAAAAATCAGTTCGAACATTGTTATTTGAAGAAAATTCTTCAATAATAGATGTGGTAAAAAAAGCTTCGCCGGCTGTGGTGTCTATCGTGGCAAGTAAAGATGTCAGCAAATTCCAGTCATATGGTTTTGATCCTTTTTCAGATGATTTTTTTGCCCCATTTTTTCAGGCACCCCGGACTCCCAAACCTTCTCAGCCAAATATTCAACAGGTTTCTTCGGGTAGCGGGTTTTTTATCTCCGCGGATGGGATGATTGTAACTAACAAGCACGTCATAGACGACAGTTCGGCTAGCTATACGGCTATCACTAGCGACGGGAAAAAATATCAGGCAAAAGTTTTAGTTTCAGATCCTAGAAATGACATAGCTTTGATAAAAATTGAAGGCAAAGATTTTCCTTTTTTAAGCCTGGCTGATTCTTCCAAAATTCAGATCGGACAAACCGTGGTGGCTATCGGCAACTCTTTGGGACAATATCAAAACACTGTTACAACCGGCATAGTTTCTGGGATCGGCAGAAGCATCACTGCAGGCGGGATCGGCGAGTCAGAGAACTTGGAAGGCGTGATCCAAACTGACGCCGCTATCAACCCGGGAAACAGCGGAGGGCCTTTACTCAACATTGCCGGACAAGTTATCGCTATTAACACAGCCATTGACAGACAAGGTCAGCTGGTCGGGTTTGCTATTCCGTCTAACGACATTCAGAGAGCAATTTCCTCTTTTCAAAAAAACGGCAAAATCACCAGGCCGTACATTGGCGTCAGGTATGTTATGCTTAGTAAGGAGGTTGCAGCCGGACAAAATTTGCCAAAAGACTACGGCGCTTTGATAGTTAGAGGCGATACTTTTAGCGATTTTGCGGTTGTCCCTGGAAGTCCGGCAGACAAGGCGGGTCTGGTAGAAAATGATATAATTCTAGAAGTGGATGGAAAAAGGTTGGAAGACAGTTATACATTGGCGTCAGCCATAAAAAATAAAGAAGCAGGGGATACGGTTAGCCTGAAGATTTACCATAAAGGGGAAGAAAAAACACTGAGTATAAAGTTGGAAGAAGTAAAGTAGGCGACACTAATACACAAATTGCACACTAATCACACGAATGCAAAATCAAAAAAACATAAATACTAATTCGGGTCATTCGAGTGATAATTCGAATTTTTCGGGTCGCGTATTGGGTATTGACTATGGAGAAAAGCGTATAGGGCTTGCGTTAAGCGATGAATCTTTGACTATTGCCAGGGAACTTGATGTTTTGTCGCCAAAAGAGTTTTGGAAAACTTTGGGTCAGTTGATCAGAAATCAGCAAATCAGTAAAATAGTTTTGGGGTGGCCGCTGAATATGTCAGGCGAGATGACAGACAAGACACGGGAAGTGGAAGATTTCAAGTTAAAAGTGGAAAATAAAATCGGATTGCCAGTGGAGGTAATTGACGAACGTTTAAGTTCCCAGATGGCTTCAGGGATTATTCAAGGCAATAAAAACATAGACAGTATGGCAGCCCAAATACTTTTGCAGAATTATTTAAACAAAAACAAATCACAACACAAATAAATTTATGTCTGAGTTTAGGCAAAATCCAATTACTAAATCCTGGGTGCTGATAGCGCCGGGTAGAAACAAAAAACCGGATGAATACCGGACGTATAGCGTTATGCACGGAGTGCCTGAGCACGACCCAAAATGCGTTTTTTGTCCTGGCAATGAAAGTTTAAATACGGAAGTGGAGAGGTTTGATGAAAAAGGTAGTCTGATCAACCTTCACAAAGCCCCCACCCCAACCCTCCCCCGTCAAACGGGAGAGGGAAGTGGGGATTGGGGTATAAGAATCATTAAAAACAAATTTCCATCGCTGGAGCATACTCACGTTTACAGCCATAAGGAGTTTTATATCTCCCATTCCGGCGACGGGGATCACGAAGTTTTGATCACCAGAAAACATAATGAGCCTGTGGCTTTACAGTCTTTGGCATTGCTGGAATCAACCTTAAAAGTTTTTGTGAGAAGATACAATGAGCTTACAAAGCACCAGGAGCTGGCGCATATCCAGATTTTCCATAACCACGGAAGGGACGCGGGCGCTAGCATTATCCATCCGCATTATCAGCTTTATGCCACGCCCATAGTTCCGCCGCACATCCATAGCGAGATAATGGGCTGCCAGCATTATTTTCATATCCATAAGTCTGACATTTACGGCGATATTTTAAAGGAAGAGTTAAAAGTTAAGCATAGGATTATCCACGAAAGCGAACATTTTGTGGTAATGTCTGCTTACGCGTCGCGCCAGCCTTTTGAAACCTGGATTGTGCCTAAAAGGCAATGCGCCAGGTTTGAAGAAATAACCGCCGAAGAGTTAAAACATCTGGCTTTCGTACTAAAAACTACGATGGGACAGCTTTATACCAAACTTTCCGACCCGCCTTTAAACTTTTATATTCATACTTTACCCATCAATCGCGGCAGTAAAACATACGACGAGCGGGCTTTCAGGTGGCATTTGACTGTTTTTCCTCGCATCACCATCTGGGCCGGGTTTGAGTTCGCAACCGGCATCCCAGTAAACCCCATCCCGCCTGAGGTGAATACAGAGTTTTTGAGGGGATAAATTAATCGAATATTCGAATGGAACGAATATCGAATATCAACGAATTTAGTTATGAAGTATAAGGTTGATAAAGAAAAAGTATTATTTGCCGATGAATGCTTCCAGATAAACTCCGTATGTTTTTATGTGCAAAATAAACTTGGAAGGTTCGGTAAAGAAAAACAGTTTTGTGATGCTTTTTAAGAAAGATTAAAAGAGTTGGGATTGCCTTATAGAAGGGAATTAAGTTTATCGGGTACTGGCAATCGGATTGATTTTGTGGTTTTTGACAAGATACTTATTGAGATAAAAGCCAAGCCATTTTTAAATAAAGATGATTTTGCCCAAGTGCAAAGATATTTAAAGGTGATGGATTTAAAATTAGGATTATTAATTAATTTTTGGGCAAGATCCGCCTTGCCACATAGGATTTTGCGCAAAGACTAATTCGTAGTTATTCGCAAATTCGCTTAATTCGCAAATTCGATATATGCGTAAACTCATCATTGCTAACTGGAAGCTTAACCCGGCGTCTCAAAAAGAAGCGCAGAAGCTGGCTTCCTCAATCATTCAAACAAAAAAAAATACAGTGGTACTTTGTCCACCACATATTTATTTGTCAGCGGTTAAATATTCATCCCTTGGAGCGCAGGATTGTTTTTGGGCGGAGAAAGGTCCATATACCGGACAGGTTTCGGTCAAGCAGCTAAAAGATTTAAAAATAAAATATTGCATAGTCGGACACAGCGAAAGAAGGCTTTTGGGTGAGACAGATGAGATGATAAATGCTAAAATAAAAGTGTTGTTAGAAAACGGCATCATCCCGGTTTTATGCGTAGGTTTTGGCACGACTGTGGAGCAGGACGATTTGGAGGTTACGGATGTGCTTCGTTTGCAGTTGGGAGAGAGTTTAAAAGGGGTGGAAGCGGAAAAAGTTGTGGTGGCTTACGAGCCGGTTTGGGCGATTTCTTCGGGTATTGCCATAGGACACAGAACCCCCACTCCGGAGCACGCGGAAAAAATTGCGATTTTTATAAAACAAAGATTTGGAGTAAAAAAAGTTTTGTATGGCGGCAGCGTCAATATTTTAAATGCCCAAGATTTTTTTAACCAGCATAACATTGACGGGGCATTAGTAGGCGGGGAAAGCCTGGTTGCAAAACATTTTAATCAGATAATTAATTTGTAAGCCGACTCGAATGATACAAATGAAACCCGAATGACATTAATTCGGGTGATTCGTGTGAAATTCGTGTATTGGTGTCGCTATTATTTATGATTTACATCGCTTCTGACCATGCGGGATTTGAATACAAACAAAAATTGATAGAGCATATAAAAAAGTCGGATATGGAAGTTTTGGATTTAGGTCCTTTTGTTTTAGACCCAGCTGACGACTATCCGGATTTTGTTTTACCTTGCGCAAAGAAAGTTTCAGAAAATCCGGGCAGTATAGGCATAGTTTTGGGCGGTAGCGGCCAAGGTGAGGCTATGGCCGCAAACAAAATAAAGGGAATTAGAGCAGTGGTGTACTATGGAGGCAACGAAGAACTGGTTGCGCTTTCACGCCAGCATAATAATGCCAATATCTTGTCTTTGGGCGCGAGGTTTATGAGCTTTGAAGAAGCGGCCCGCGCTGTGGATTTGTTCATTGAAACCGGATTTCACGGGGGAAGGCATGAAGCTAGATTGAGCAAAATTAGAGAATTAGAGAATTAGAGAATTATGGCTACAATCGTCCCGGCGATTTTAGAGAAAACCAAACATGCCTTTGAGGAAAAGGTTAATTTAGTTTGTAAAATTCCGGGGGTAAAAAGGATTCAGGTGGATTTTGCGGACGGGAAGTTCGTGCCAAATGTTTTATTGTCAGCGTCTGAAATAGATACTTTAAACCCGGCTTTTATTTGGGAGGCGCATTTGATGTGCTTTGCGCCTTCGGATTTTTTGGACTACGAAATTTGCGGCTTTAAAACAATTATTGTCCATTATGAGGCTTATGATACAGACGAAGAGCGGATAAAGGCTTTGCTTGATATAAAAAATTTAGGTTTAGAGCCGGGTCTTTGTTTGAACCTGGAAACGGATGTAAAAGAAGTTTTGAAGTTTAAAGATATTTGCAATCATTTTCAACTGATGGCTATAACCCCAGGTTTTCAGGGGACGCCTTTTCGTGAAGAGATTTTTGGAAGGATAAAAGAGCTAAGGAAACTCCTCCCCCATGCTATAATAGAAATAGACGGGGGAGTCGGTTTTCAAAATGCCAAACAGCTTATGGAAGCCGGCGCAGATCTTTTAATCGGCGGAAGTTCAGTAGTCAAAGCCGAAAACCCAGCTGAGGCGTTTGAGAGGTTAAGCCAGATGGTGAGAGGGTAGAGGAAATACCTAATTTCTAATTTTCTTCCCCTCCCCGCTATCGGGGAGGGCAGGGGTGGGGTAACAGCCTATGATATATGCACATAGCTAGGAAATTACGAAAAAGTATGACACCTTGGGAAAGACTGTTGTGGAATGTTGTAAGAAATAAACAAATCAAGGGGGTAAAATTCAGAAGACAGTTTAGTATACCACCATATGTAGTTGATTTTATATCTTTAGAAAATAAATTAATATTAGAAATTGATGGCGGTCAACATAATCAAGAAGAAGAAATAAAAAAAGATGCAAATAGGCAAAAATATTTAGAAGAAAAAGGATATAAAGTACTTAGGTTTTGGAATAACGATATTCAAGATAATTTAAGTGGCGTAGTTCAGGTGATATTACAAAATCTGTAACCTCACCCCAACCCTCTCCGAAAGCGGAGAGGGGGTAATGACAAAATCCGTAGTGGAATGATTTATACTCTAACTTGACTTAACCCTGGATCCCGCCTGCCTGCCGGCAAGGCAGGAATCAAGCCCGGGATGACAGAAAAAAATAAAACACAAAAACCAAAAATGAAGCTTTCTATAAATGAAATAAAATTTAAGGCAAATGACATTCGGCAGGACATAATTGCTATGCTACTTGAAGCCGGAAGTGGCCATAGTGCGGGGCCTTTGGGTATGGCAGATGTTTTTTCTTCATTGTATTTTAACGTTTTAAATCATAAGCCCGAAGATCCCAAGTGGCAAGATCGGGATTTTGTGGTTTTATCCTGCGGGCATATAAACCCGGTTTTGTATGCAAGCCTAGCTGAAGCTGGGTATTTTCCCAAAGAGGAACTGAAAACTCTTCGTAAGTTAGGTACCCGTCTTCAGGGGCACCCGCACAATTTGGCTTTGCCAGGGATTGAAACCACTTCAGGACCTTTGGCTCAGGGCGCAAGCCAGGCCTGCGGCATTGCATATGGGCTGATGGCGGACAGAAAAAAGTCCCAAAGGGTGTATTTGGTTATGTCTGATGGGGAACAACAGGAGGGTCAGGTTTGGGAAGCTGTGATGTTTGCAGGAAAATACCGTCTACACAATTTAACCGCCATCATTGACCGTAACAATATCCAGATAGACGGCAACACGGAAGACGTGATGCCGCTTGAAAACCTCAAAGCCAAATACGAAGCCTTTAACTGGCATGTTTTGGAAGTTGATGGGCATAATCATCAGCAAATCATAGACGCTTGTATGGAAGCCAAAGCTATTTATGAAAAACCCACTGTAATTATCGCTCACACCATTCCCGGAAAAGGTGTAGACTTTATGGAATACGACTTTAAATGGCATGGAAATCCTCCAAACAAGGAGCAAGCAGCTTTGGCGCTAAAAGAACTTCGGACTTTAAGAGGGAAAATTGAGAGTGAACACCAGTAAATTTAAGATTTAAAGATTGAAAAATTTTAAAAAAATAGCACGCTAAAATTTATTTTTAATATTTAAATAATTAGTTAATTAGTAAATTGGAATCATTTTAAAACAATATGATATATATTGCCCTGATTGCGTTATTTATTTGGGTTTTGAATTTGAGTAATAGAATAACCAGGCTGGAAGGAAAAGTTCAAAATCAAAATTTAGTGCCAGGTAAAATACTGCCGGCAGAATCTTTGCCCTTTGAAGAAAAAAATACTGTTTTAAAAAACGCTCCTGAAGTATCGCTGACTCCTCAAAAGATGGTTGAAACTCCTTCTGATAGCAATACTTTAGCAAAAATAGGAATCGCTGCCTTGGTTTTGGGAATGGGTTTTTTCTTTAAATATTCCATAGACCAGGGCTGGATCAGCGAATGGGGAAGGGTGATGATTGGGCTTGTGGTTTCAGTTTTGATGGTAATTTTAGGCTTAATGTGGAAAAAGCAGTATGGCACAAGGGCTGACTTGCTGTCCGGCGGGGGGATTGCGATAGCTTATTTTAGTATATTTGCCGGACATAATTTTTATGATTTATATGGTTATGGCGCGGCCATTTTGTTGTATATAATTATTTCAGCGGCTTCGGTTGTTTTAGCGTTTTTTAAAGATTCTAGACCCCTCGCTTCCGTAGGAATTTTAGGTGCTTTTTTTGCCCCATTGTTTTTTGGCCTCAAAGCCCCTGACCAAAGTTTTATAATAATTTATTTATCTGTTCTTTCTTTATGTGCTTTGGGCTTGTTTGTTTTCAAACAGTGGTTTGAAATGCCGGTTTTATCTTTAGTTTCGTCTTTGGTTGTATTTGCATCTTGGGTGGTAAGTTTTAATAAGCTGGAAAATAGTTTGTACTCTTGGTATTTTTCTTTGGGACTTCTTATAATATATTTATTTGGCGGGGTTTTAAGCTATCGTTTTAGAAAGTTAAGAAATGAGTTGATTGAGGATGCGGAAAAAGCCATCGCTATCATCGCCGGCATAGCCGCCTTTCAATTTTTTGCTTTTTCTGTCAGCCAGCTGAGTTTATATGACCCTTCTATTAGACCTTGGGCCACGCTTCTTGGCGGAGTGTTGCTTTTGATAGCTTATGTCTTGGTTGATCGTTTGGAGCCGAAGGATTTGAATTATACTTTAACTTTTTTTACTGCCGGATTTTTTATAAGCAGTATTGTTTGGCAATTTGGTTCCAATACAGAAATTATCTTAATTTTAGCGCTCAGTGTTTTGGGGTTTTTATCCGGATTTACGCAAAAAAGGACCGAGCTTCGGATTTGGTCACTTGCTGTGGCGTTTTTTGCCCTGGCAAAATCTTTTATGCTGCCGTATGAACAAAGGTTGGAATTTTTGGTGAATATCAAACTTGGATTGACCCTGCTTAGCGCGGCAGTTGTTGCCGGATTTGCTATCCTTTCAAAATACTTTGATTTGACTGATGATGAAAAGAAAAATTCTGGTTTGATTTTAAATATTTCAATTTTAGCCTTATGGGTTTCTATTTCCTGGGATATTTCTAACAGTTTTTCTGGGCTTGAGCTGGCTAGTACTCAAAATATCCTAATGACCTTGTGGTGGGTGCTTTTGGGCGTTGCCACTTTGGCGCTTGGGAGGTCAACCAATGTCAGGCCGCTAAAAAGATTGGCTTTGTTTTTTCTGGGCTTGGGTATAATAAAAGCCTTTTTGTACGATGTGTGGGCGCTCGATATGGTTTACCGCATAGTGGCTTTCATTGTCTTGGGTATTATTTTATTGAGTTTGTCTTTTGTTTATAATAGGGATAAGGAAAAAATAGCGAAGTTGTTTGAATGATTTAAGTTAAGCTTATCTATATGAACGAAAGATTTTTTCGCCCAACAACAGAAACCAGTTTTCCATATTTAAGAGCAGCGCTGGAAGATTTGGTTCAATATGATAGAAATATTGAAGATAAAGAAAAAGATAAAAGATGGGATGAGCTTAAAAAAGCGGCAGGAACTTCAGAGTTTATGGCCCTTGCGGATAAATGGGGTTATGGTGATTTACACATTAGAGAAAGAATGAGTTATTATAAAGAGGGTAATGAAAAGTTAAGAAGAGATGAAATAGCAAGGAATATTCTTCAGGATAAAGGTATTAAAATAAGGCAATTGTTTTATCAAGGGTTTGTTAGAAAACAAAAGGGTTTGTTATATAAACTTGCTGAATCTGTTGGAATTGGCAAAAAAGAATTTGATGATTTAGTTAATAGGGAGTTTAAAAATAAAGAAAAAAATGATTCTTAATCCAAAATTATTTCAAAAAGACATTGAACAAGCGCAAACCCGGAAAGGATATGGTTTGGGGCTTTTGGAGTTGGGGGCTTTGGATAACAACGTTATGGTACTGACTGCTGACTTGGCGGAAAGCACAATGGTTTTAGATTTTGCAAAAAAGTATCCGGAAAGGTTTGTGGAGTGCGGCGTGGCAGAGCAAAATATGATGGGTGTGGCTGCTGGGCTTGCTTTGTACGGCAAAACAATTTTTGTTTCGTCTTACGCAACCTTTTCTCCGGGCAGGTCGTGGGACCAGCTGCGCGTGTCGGTTTGCTACAGTAACGCCAATGTCAAAGTGGTGGGCGCGCATACCGGTGTTACCGTGGGTCCTGACGGCGCCACGCACCAGGCTTTGGAAGACATAGCTATGACCAGAGTTTTGCCGAATTTAACAGTCATAGTTCCTTGCGACAGCATAGAAGCTAAAAAATGCACAGTAGCTGTAGGAAAAATGCAGGGACCGGTCTATTTCCGTCTCGGTAGAAGTCCCTCGGCAGTCATCACAACTGAAGAAACTCCGTTTACCATCGGAAAGGCTGAAGTATTTAGAGAGGGGAAAGATGTAAGCATAATTGCCTCCGGGCCGGTTTTGTACAACGCTTTACTTGCGGCAAGAGAATTAGAAAGTGAGGGAATCAGTTGTGAAGTCATAAATAACCATACTATCAAGCCTATTGATTCTGCTACAATTATAAAGTCAGCCAAAAAATGCGGCGCGGTTGTGACTTTGGAAGAACACCAGACTATAGGCGGCTGCGGCTCTGCTGTTTGTGAAGTCTTGTCGCAAAATTATCCTGTCCCAGTAGAAATGCTAGGTATGCCCAACACTTTTGGCGAGTCTGGAAAACCCGAGGAGCTGATAGAAAAATACGGAATGGGAAAAAAGTCGGTTATAGAAGCGGTGAGAAGGGTGATGAAGAGAAAATTAATCTAATTTCTAATTAACCTAATTATTTTAAATAACAAATATTAAATTATAAATCAAATCTAAAACTTCATATTTTAAAATACAAAACAAAATATAGTTAGTAGTGGGTATATTTATAGCAGCAGCTACTTACTACTTACTACTTACTACTTACTACTTACTACTTACTACTTACTACTT
>CAZEKH010000006.1:0-51732 GCA_964512925.1 uncultured Candidatus Saccharibacteria bacterium
CCACTAAAACCACGATGATGATTGACTTTGCTATGGTGAGTATTGGGTGGGTAGATGCTACTCCTCCCGCTCCTTCCGGAATTACCATATCCGGTGTGCTGTATGATGTTGATGAAAGCACTCCTTATGCCACCTCCACATCCTTAACTTTAGCCGTATCCGGCACGACTGCATACAATACAACTTCTTCAAATGGTAATTTTAGTTTTACTGCTGTAACTGCCCCGTCCAATGGACATATTTTAACCATATGGCTTAACACCAACGGAGGCGCGCAGGCAAGTATAGTGTTTGACTATGGAGCGTCTTGTAGCGGAGGGAATTGTTCAGGAATAAATTTGTATAAAGACCGGGTAATCATTGATAGTCAAAATTCTTCAGTTTTGTCCAATTCCTTATTGGCAGCCTGTGATAATGATTCTGGGAGCGCTTGCAGCGATACTGACATTGGATTTACTTCTGAGGGAGGCGATCTGACTTTAACCTGGACAACAAACACTTTGCGTTTGCCTAACAGCACTTCCAAATTTGCTCCGGGCGGCACTGTAACAGCCCAGCATTTTTCTCAATCAAATGGCACATTTGACGGAGGTAGTTCAAACTTGACTTTTAACGGCAACTTTACACTTTCAGGCGGTATAGCCACTTCGACGAGCGCGCTTTTGAGAGTCAGAGGCGACTGGACTAATTCAGCGACTTATAAACACAACAACGGTATTGTGGAAATTGATCCTTTGACATTTGAGGGGGCGTCAGTGGTTTCGGGTATGACTGCCACAGGGACAAAATCTTTCTATGATTTAAGAATACTAAAACCCGGGGCAGTGGTGAAATTTATGAGCGGCGAACAAGTATATGTTGATCATAATTTCAGATTTGAAGGCAGTCCGGGAAACCCGAGCAGACTAAGGTCAACCACTCCGGATCAAAAATGGTTTTTATTTGCAGGGAACAATGCCTTGGTAAATTTTGCTTCTGTGAAGGATTCCGGATGTGTTCCCGGCACTGTTGAAATTTTTAACACCCCGACTGCTTTAAATTTCGGGGGCAATGGACCTTGCTGGCATTTTGTCTTGTTTAGCGCCGGCGGGGGAAGCGCGGGCGGTCCACAAAATCCAGATGATGATCCGGGAGCGGGTCCTGGTGGAGGCACTGGCCAGGGTGGCGGGGGCCAGGGCGGCGGGGGTTGTCAGGCTCCGGTTGCTACTGCAGTATTAACCGGCGATGCTGTTACTTCGGTTAATGTTAGTTTTGGTGGAAGTTGTTTTACAAACCCTCCAACAGTTGTTTTTACCGGCGGCGGTGGAAGCGGAGCGTCAGCTCATACAACGGTCTTAAATGGACATGTTAGCGGGGTAATAGTAGATACTGGCGGCAGCGGATATACAACTCCTCCGCATATTAGTTTTGTCGGCGATAGCGGAGACGGAGGCGGAAGCGGTCAAAGCGGCGGCGGGCAGGGCGGCGGTGGAGGTGAAGCTGCGCCATAAAGTTTTAACAAAAAGATGCCAAAAAGGCATCTTTTTGTTAAAGTGTGGTATAATATATTAAATGACGGCATAAAAATTTTATATTTTTAAAAATTATTATATCGCAAAAGGATCAATGAAAGTAAGATTTATTTTATTTTTTTTGTTGGGTGCTAGCATAAGCTTTTTTATTACTAAGTCAATTTATTTAAAACCGGATAAAAAACCGGTCCAGCAAATTTTACAAAATGGCGATTTTGAAAAAAGAGCGGGACAAAGCCAGTTTGTAAATCCTCTCTTGGAGTGCGGGCAAAATATTAACCAACTAAAAGAGCTTAGTCCATTTAAAAAGACAATTATTTCTCAGATTGAAGATTTAAAAGCTAAGAATCAAATTAGTGAAATTGCTGTCTATTTCCGCGATTTAAACAACGGTCCCTGGTTTGGTATAGATGAGCAAAATACTTTTTCCCCGGCCAGCCTTTTGAAAGTTCCGTTGGCTATCGCGTACTATAAACTGGCAGAAGCTGATAGTTCGCTTTTAGATAAGCAATATACTTTTAAAGAAAGTTATGAAGTTCCCAATGTAATTCAGTCTGTTTTGCCATCAGACGGCTTAAAGCTTGGTCAGGCTTATACCGTGCGGGAACTGATATATAGAATGTTAAAATATTCGGATAACCAAGCCTATGCCGTTTTGGTAGAAAACATAGATTTTAAAGATTTAATTCACGTGTATAAGGATTTTGGTATTGATTTGTCAGGAAGCGGCGATACAGAGGAAATTGTCAGCGTTCAAAGTTATTCCGCCTTTTTTCGCATACTTTATAACGCCTCTTATTTAAACAAGACGGATTCGGAAATTCTTCTTTCTATTTTGTCGGAATCAAGTTTTCGCTCCGCTTTGGTTGCGGCTGTGCCTGAAAATATATTGGTTTCCCATAAATTTGGGGAAAGGGGGGTGCAGGATTCTTCTGACAGGCAATTTAGCGATTGCGGAATAGTTTATTACCCGAGCAATCCTTATTTGATCTGTGTTATGACCAAAGGTCAAAATCTAGATCAGCAAATTAAAGCCGTCAAATCAATTTCCGGATTGGTTTATAAGGAAGTTGATGCGCAAAAAAATAACAAATAATTATTTTTAGAATTTATGGCAGGAAAAAAATCTCCAAGCAAATCAAAAAAATCAAAAAAAATCCAACAAGCCGAAATGGTAACCGATCCTTTGTTGATGGTGGAAAATAAAAATTTGGATTCAACCGAGCAGTCGGGTATCTCTTTTACAGATTTGGATACTGTTTTAGACGATCAGGCTGAGACAGGTCAAATTTCCCAGAGTCCTTTACTACTCGCTGCTGAGGAGATTGATTTGCCGGAATTGCCTAAAAACAAAACGGTATTAACTTTAGCGGTCGGGCTGGCTGTTGTGGCTTTTGTCTCAATGGGAGCGTATTTTGTTTATCCAAAATTTAGCCAGTCAAAAAAAGAACATTCAGCTGAAAGCCAAACCAAAGCCTCGGCCCCTGTCTCAGAAGAAGAAAAAAATTTGGAAACATTAACAGCCCTGTCTAGGCTGATAGTTTTGCCTGAAGGCGAACAGCCGTTTTTTGCCAGGGTATCTGACGCGTCTAAACTGAAAGATCAGAATTTTTTTGCCTTGGCGCAAAATGGTGATGCTTTAATTATTTATCAGCAGGCAAAAAAAGCCTTTTTGTTTCGCGACAGTGAAGGAAAGATTATTGAGGCGGCTCCTTTTATTCAGGATGTGAAGTCGCAGGATTCTCGGGTTTTGGGCGCAAAAAGCGCTAAAGAGTCGGTTAAAAAAATTAGTGTGGAAATTCGCAATGGTAGCGGTAAAACCGGCGAAGCCACCAAAGCCAAAGAAAAAATCGCCGGTTTAAACGGGATTGGAGACATAAAAACCGGAAACGGACTGGATTTGACTGGGGACAATCTTATCATTTTTAAAAATCCTGCCAATGCGGAAATTGCTCAGCAAATTTTACAGCTGATCTCGGGGAGAATTGCGCCTGACCTGCCTGTAGGAGAGAAACAATTTGGCTCAGATATCCTGATCATTCTTGGGAAAAAATAATATTTCGCCCCGATGCTCATCGGGGCGATTTTGTTGTATAATATAGGGGCAAGATTATATAAAATGAAAATAAAATTTTTAAAAAAATATCCAATTTATCTTTTTATTATCGGGATCATTTTTCCCTATTTAGCAGTTGCCACGGATTACTCGTCCAGCGGTTTTAAGGTGAAAGATCCGGTCATCTCCCAGGGTTCAAAAAACGCTTCCTCTTCTTCTTTTCAGCTTAACCAGTCTATTTCCCAGTCAGCTATCGGTCAGTCAACCTCCACCAGTTTCCAGCTGTTTTCCGGTTTTCAATATTTTTTTAAAGCTGGTTCCAGCGTGTTGTCGGCTACAGGCGGGGACAGCCAGGTTAGTCTCTCGTGGACGCTTCCGCAGACTTTCAGCGGAACAGTTATTGGCAACTATGAGCTCGGGGTTGGGACTTCTTCGGGGAATTTAACATACCAAAATGTCGGCAATGTTTTAAACTTTGTTAAAACCGGACTTTCAAATGGTACCCAATATTTTTTTGCGGTGAGAGCCAGGTCGCCCGGGGGATTGGTTCTTTCTTATTCCAGCGAAGTTAGTTCAACTCCCCAGGCTGCCTCAACTCCAAGTCAGTCAGGCGGAGGAGGTGGGGCAGCTTTTTTCGGCAGCGCGGAAATTCAAGGTTTGACAGCGCCGGATTCTAAAGTTTTTATTTTAAAAAACAGCATAATAATTTCAGAAACCAAATCCGACGCTTTAGGCGGATTTGGTTTCAGTTTAAAGGATCAGCCAGCGGGTCAATATACTTATGCTTTATATTTCGAAGATCCTGACGGCTACAAATCAGCCCTTTTAAATATCTTTTTAGACATCACAAAAAATCAAACCTTGAAACTTTCCGGGATTTTATTGCCGCCGACATTAAATGCGGATAAATCGGTTGTAAAAACAGGGGAGAATATTGAGTTTTTCGGATATGGTCCGAAAAGTTCGGGTATTGGGCTTTTGCTTGAAGATCAAAACGGCAAACAGCAGGATTTGTCAGCTTTTACTCAGAGTACCGGAAAATTTAAGTTTGATTTTAAAGCAGGAGTAGTTAAAATGTCTTTTAAAGCAAAAGCCAAAGCTGTTATAGGCGGCAGATCCAGCATTTTCAGCCCAACTGTTTTTTTTGATGTTGGTGATGAAAATAAATCCGCAGATACGGGTATTTGTCCGCAGAAAGGGGATTTAAATTCCGATTGTAAGGTGAATCTGGTGGATTTTTCCATCCTTGCGTATTGGTTTGAAAAGGAAAATCCCACCAAAAGCGCGGATTTTAATGGCGACGGAATAGTGGACCTGGTGGATTTTTCCATTCTGGCATTTTTTTGGACAGGTTAGAAATAAAATGCCTTTAGAGTGTTTATTTTTTGTTTGTAAACTAAAAAAATATTTATGGCAAAAATCGGGAAATATATAATTTTATGGCAGGCAGGTTTTTTTGCATTTGCGATTTTATTTTTACCTGCCACAGTTCGGGCAGGAATAGAAATTAAAACCGATGCCGAAGTTTATTTAAACGAAGATTTCAGTCTCAGTGTGTTGTTTAAAGAAGATCAGATATCCGCCAACGGGGTTTCAGGGGAAATATGGTTTCAGCCAAAGACTTTTGCTTTAAAAAGCATCAGTGACGGAGGTTCTGCGGTAAGTTTATGGCTACAGCAGCCAAAAGAGCAGGGAGAGAAGGTTGTTTTTTCCGGGATCACGCCAGGGGGGATTGTAACCGGCAAATTGTTTAATCTCAAATTTTTAGCCAAACAGGAAGGGGATTTTTTTATAAGTCTAAAAAATTCTCAGGTTTTTTTAAACGATGGTTCAGGCAAAAAAAATCAGATTATGGAGCAAACGGTAAAAATCCACGTTTTACCTCCTGTAAATGCGATTAAAAGCGTTAAAGAACCAAGTTTGGAAGAAGCGGATACGGTACCGCCTGAAAACTTTTCCGTGAATATATCCAGAAATGAAAATATTTTTCAAAATCAATGGTTTGCGGCTTTTTCAGCAACCGACGGCCAAAGCGGAGTGTATAAATACGAAGCTCTGGAAAGTTTATCGCACAAGATGCCTGATGGAGGATTTGTAGAAGTAAAAAGCCCATATGTGCTAAAAGACCAAAGCAGAAAAAGCTATATTTTTTTTAAAGTTTATGACAGAGCCGGGAATTTTTCTTTACAAACTGTCTCGCCGCAAACGGTAGAAAAAAATGAGTTGTTTGGCATAATAAAATATGTTATAATATTTGTTGTTATCTTGGTGATATTGAGTGTTTGGCGTAAGAAACAAAATGCAAAAGAAAAACAGTAAAAAAATAAGGTTTTTTTGTCGCGCGGTTTTAGGTTTGAGCTTGATGCTCGCAGCTTTTTTTGCATATGTTTCAAAATCGCAAGCCGCAACTTTGTCAGTATCGCCTACCAGCGGACAGTTTACGGTTGGTAGCACTTTTGAAGTGTCTCTATATTTAAATTCAGAAGACCAGCAAGTAAATGCTATAGAAGCCTCTTTAGGTTTTCCGCCGGATATGCTGCAGCTCGTTTCGCCTTCCACCGGTAAATCCGTGATTGGGGTTTGGACTGCGCAACCTTCGGTTAACAACCAGACCGGTCGGATAGATTTTCAAGGCGGCATACCGGGCGGTATCAAAGTTTCCAGCGGGCTCGTTACTACCCTGTCTTTCAGGGTTAAAGCGGTTGGCAGGGCAACAGTGAAGTTTTTAGACAATTCCAAAGTGCTTTTGCACGACGGCAAGGGCACCAATATACTTTCCAACACTGCCAATGGAGTGTTTGATTTGGTTTTGCCGCCCCCGGCTGGGCCTTTGGTGGTTTCAGAAACTCATCCTAACCAGTCTTTGTGGTATAAGTCTAAAAATGTGGTTTTTTCCTGGGCTGGCGATGACAATGTTGAAGGGTATAGCTATATTTTAAACACCGACCCGGCAGATATACCAGACGACACAGTGGATAGTAAAAAAACATCGGTTGTTTACAGGCAGATAGAAGACGGGCAGAATTATTTTCATATCAAAGCTCTGCGTAAAGGCAGTTGGGGTGGCACTACGCATTTTGCCGTAAAAACAGATTCTGCGGCGCCGGCTGACTTTCCCATAAAAATCATCCCTTCAGCGAGGACAACCAGAAAGCAGCCAATTTTTGAATTTGCTTCAACTGACAGGGACAGCGGCATCAATCATTATGAAATGAAGCTGGTGGATTTAAACCCTACCAGCAAGGCTGCGCCGTTGTTTGTAGAAGTTAACAGTCCTTATGTAACTTCAGAATTGGGCTTGGGTAAATACGCGGTGATAATTAGAGCTTATGACAATGCTGGTAACTACGTAGATGTTGCCAAAGATTTTCAAATAGTAACCAGCGCTTTGGAGTTTGTCAGCGGTCAGGGTCTTCAGCTCACAAGTTCTTTTACCGTTCCTTGGCGATGGTTCTGGCCTCCGGTTCTGGTGGTTTTGATCAATATGCTATATTTTGGTTGGAAGCTTAGGAAATGGCATTTAGGAGTAGAGCAAAAGCGCAAAGACAGGCATTTGCCGGACAATTTGAAAGTTCAGCTGGAAGAACTGAAAAAATATCGGGAGAAATTTGGTTCTTTAGTTCTGATGTTGGCTTTATCAGGGACAATATTTTTTAGTTTTCTGTTTACGGGCGTTGCCAAGGCGGATACTTTGACTGTGCCGTCAGTGTCCGTATTTTCCCGAGAGATTTCCAACCAGGAGATTTTCTATGCCGGTGGCAGGGTTGAAATACCTGAAACTGAAGTGATAGTTTATTTGCAAAATAAAGAAACTGGAGAAACTTTCAGTCATACAGTTGTGTCTGACAAAAAAGGCGAGTGGTTTTATCGGCATTCTTCACTCTTGCCCAGAGGTAAATATTCAGTTTGGGTTCAAGCCAAACTTTTAGGCGAAACCAGTTCACCGGGGCCGGAACACCAGCTGGAAGTTAGTAAATCCGCGCTGCAGTTCGGTAGCAGTCGGTTAAGTTATGATTTCATTTACGTGGTATTGATTTTGGTTCTTTTGTGCATACTTTTGGCATTGGTTTTATATTCAATTTATAATTTGGTGCAAGGTAGAAAAAAGCACAAGCTTTTGAAAGAGGAGATACAACAAGCTGAAGAGTCTATTAAGAGAGGGTTTGCGGTTTTAAGGAGAGATCTGCAGGCAGAGCTGGAGCTTTTAAAAAAGTCTAAGATAGGGAAAAAGTTAACCGAGGAAGAAAAGAAAAAAGAGCAAATATTGCTTCAGGATTTGGCTGATACGGAGGCTTATGTGGAGAAAGAGCTATGGCAGATTGAACATATGGGGTAAAGTATTTGACTTTACTTTGGTTTTTGGTTGTGGTATAGTGTTTTTACAAATTAAATAGCTTATCCAGACTCTGCTTTTTTAAGCAGAGGGCAACCTATCCTAAATAACCTTGGACAAGGTGCCGATCCAGACCCTCACCCTAACCCTCTCCCATCCTCCTTCATCAAGATTTCGGAGGACAAGGAGGGAGAGGGAAAAAGTCGGAGATAAGAGAAAGGGTTTATTTTATTGCATAAATTTAATTTTTAAAGAGTAATAAAAATAATTTAGATTCTTATGAAGAAACAATTAAAAATTGTTAAAAAAACAGAAATTAAAAACCCTGGCAGAAGTTTTGTGTTTACTTCCGAATCGGTGACAGAAGGTCATCCGGATAAGATTTGTGACCAGCTGTCAGACGCTATCTATGACGAGATGCTTAAAAAAGACCCGAAGGCTCACGCGGGTATAGAATGTTTTTGCACCACGGGTCTGGTGGTGGTGGGAGGGGAAGCTCGGACCAAAGCCTATGTGGACATCCAGGAAGTGGTTAGAAGAACTTTAAAACGGATTGGCTATGACAAGCCGGAAATCGGTTTTTGTTATAGCGATGTGGGAGTTTTGTCTACCCTGCACGAACAGTCGCCGGATATTGCGCAAGGAGTAGACGAAGGCAAAGGGGAATTTCAGGAGCAGGGAGCCGGGGACCAGGGACTGATGTTCGGTTTTGCCTGCGACGAAACCAAAGAACTGATGCCTTTGCCTATTTCTTTGGCGCATAAACTTACCCGGAAACTTTCCGAGGTCAGGAAATCCGGCAAGCTGCCTTACCTTAGGCCGGACGGCAAAAGCCAGGTTAGCGTCCAGTATTTAAACGGCAAGCCAATAAAAGTTACGGCTGTGGTGATTGCCGCGCATCATAGCGAGCTGATAGAAATGGAAAAACTTCGCGCGGATGTCAAAAGGCTGGTTATAGAGCCGGTTTTGGGCAAGCTACTCAAAAAAGATACGGAAATTTTTATTAATTCCACCGGAAAGTTTGTCATCGGCGGGCCGCCGGCGGACGCGGGACTGACTGGCCGAAAAATCATTGTTGACACTTACGGCGGGTATGCGCCACACGGCGGCGGGGCTTTTTCCGGCAAATGCGTAACCAAAGTGGATAGGTCTGCTTCATATGCCGCCAGGTACATTGCCAAAAATGTAGTGGCCTCGGGTTTGGCGAAAAAATGCCTGGTGCAGCTGGCTTACTCTATCGGCGTGGCAAAGCCGGTTTCGGTAATGGTTGACACTTATGGCACGGGCAAAATTTCTGACAGCCGTTTGGAAAGCATAGTAACTGAGATTTTCCCTATTAAGCCTGCAGACATCATAAAAAAGCTGAACCTTGAACGCCCGATTTACGAACAGACCGCGGCTTATGGCCATTTTGGTAGGACAGATATCAAACTACCTTGGGAAAAGACCGATAAAATTAAGCTGTTAAAAAAACTTTCAAAATCCCGAGTTATTTGAGGTAATATTACATATTTAACCCTGCCTTGATCCATATCCGGGCGGGGTTTTGTTTTTGGGAAAAAATGGGGTAAAATTAGTTATGATCAATTTTGAACATTCCTTTTTTCCCGAAAAGCCAGACCAAGAACTTACTCTGGACGACTTGCTATCACAATTAGCTCATTTTAAAAGGCTTAGGAATGACGCAGTATATGCTTTAGAAAATTTTGTAAAAACATTAAACAGAAATTTGGAAAATTGGACTGACGACTTACCGCCAAGATTGCAACCAGTCCAACAAGCTTTAGTAGACACTCAGGAACAAACCATAAAGGGGTATGATGCTGTCATAAGCAACATTGAAACACAAATTGAACAAATCAAGAAACAACAACCAACAGTAAATTAGATTTATGAAAAATACTATCCAAGAGTTAGCAAAACTTATCCGCTACTGGTCTTTGGTTTCAACCACTGAGGCGGGGAGTGGGCACCCGACTTCCAGTATGTCTGCCGCTGATCTGATGACTGTTTTATTTTTTGGAGGCTTGTCCTCCGAAGCCTCGGCGAAGGAGGGATATTTTAAGTTTGACCTGCAAAATCCAGGTTACGAAAACAACGACAGACTGATTTTTTCCAAAGGCCACGCAAGCCCGCTTTTTTATGCGCTTTGGGCAGCAGCAGGTCAGAGGGTTATTGGAAGTAGTCAAAACGACATAAGTTCGACCTCTCCCTCAATCCCTCCCCAGGCCTGGGGAGGGAGGGAAGATGGCGGGGCAGCTGCGGCACAGACGCGGACTTACGCGGACCAGGCTGCAAACGCTGACTCACGCGGAAAAATTACAAGGGCGATGGATCCGGAGGAATTATTCACACTCAGAAAATTCGGAAGCCGGCTGGAGGGGCACCCTACTTTGGAGTTTCCTTATACCGAAGTTCCGACCGGAAGTTTGGGGCAGGGCCTTTCTGTGGGCGTAGGAATGGCAATGTCCGCAAAGCTCGACAAGTTAAGCTACAGGACTTTTGTTTTGCTTGGCGACAGCGAAATGGCCGAGGGCAGTGTATGGGAAGCTATGGCTTTGGCTTCGCACTATAAGCTGAACAATTTAGTGGGAATAATAGATGTAAACCGCCTCGGGCAACGCGGAGAAACTATGCTTGGGCACGACACCGAAACATACAAAAAACGCGCCGAGGCTTTTGGGTGGGAGGCTTATGTAATAGATGGACATAATTTGGAAGAGATTGGGTCAGTTTATCAGAAAATCAGTCAATCAGTAGATAAGCCGGCAATGATTATTGCCAAAACTTTGAAAGGCAAGGGTGTGTCGTTTTTGGAAGACAAAGACAATTGGCACGGAAAAGCGCTTTCGAAAGAAGATTTGGAGAAGGCTTTGAAGGAGTTGGGGGAGGTGGATAAGAGTCTATTTGGCATTATTTCTTTTCCAGAAGCTGTAGCCTCACCCCAGCCCTCTCCGACAGCGGAGAGGGTGCCGAAGGCGGGTGAGGTAAAAGCGACAGATTATCCGCCAGACAAAAAAATTGCGACCAGGAAGGCTTATGGTAATTTATTGCCGGCTTTGTCTGAAGCTTTTCCTAATCTGGTAGTTTTGGACGCGGAAACTTCTAATTCCACTTATGCCGAAGCTATAAAAAAAACTCATCCGGAAAAATTTAGTGAGTGTTTTATAGCCGAGCAAAATATGGTTGGTATGGCCTTGGGTTTTTCTAAACGAGGTAAAATTCCTTTTGTTTCCACTTTTGCCGCATTTTTGTCCCGCGCTTTTGACCAGATCCGGATGTCCCAGTTTGCCGGAAGTAATATTAAATTTATCGGCTCTCACGCCGGGGTCAGCATAGGGGAAGACGGCGCAAGTCAGATGGCGCTGGAAGACATTGCAATGTTTAGAACGATGCATAATTGTGTAGTTTTGTATCCTTCGGACGCTGTTTCGGCAGAAAAGTTAATAGTTGAGGCAACTAAACATTTTGGCAATGTATATATTCGCACGACCAGGATGGAAACAGAAGTGATTTATGCAAATGACAAAATTGACATAAATGACAAGAGTGATCAAAAATTGATGAATCATAACTTCAGGATTGGGGGAAGCTGTACTATCAAATCTTCAGATAAAGATATTGCTACTGTCATAGGCGCGGGCGTTACGCTTCACGAGGCTTTGAAGGCTTACGAGATTTTGCAAAAAGAAAACATCAACATTCGGGTTATAGATTTATATTCCATCAAACCCATCGACACCGAAACTTTGGTAAAAGCCGCCAAAGAGACTAAAAATATCATTGTCGTAGAAGACCATTACCCCGAAGGCGGCATAGGAGAAGCCATAGCTTCTTCAATTCTGGACTCGTTCTCTCCAAGCCTTGGAGAGAAGGCGGGTAGAGAGGTTGGAGACTTTAAATTTACAAGTTTAGCAGTCAAAAAAATGCCGAAGAGCGGGAAGTCGGAAGAGTTGTTGGCTTATGAGGAGATAGATGCGGAGGCGATAGCAAAAGCAGTGAAAAATATTTTGAAATAAGACATGGACACAGTTATAAGTTTAAAATCCAGGTCATCCCGGAACCCGCCTTGGGCGGGTATCCGGGATCCAGGGTTAGTTGCTTAAACTTACGATATGATAATAAACTCCTGGATCCCGGCTCTCGTTTGACTCGGCCGGGATGACAGAGTGAAATATAAAATTACTATATTTATCTGTATATCAGTATCAAATCAGTAATCATATATTATGGATCGCAATTTAGCTTTAGAATTTGTACGCGTTACCGAAGCTGCGGCTATTGCTGCAAGCAGGTGGATAGGCAAGGGCGAGGCCAAAAAAGCTGACGGAGCCGCGGTTAAAGAAATGCGCGCGCGTTTTAACCAGATAGATTTTCGCGGGGTAGTGGTTATAGGCGAAGGCGCCAAAGACGAAGCCCCGGAACTTTTTCAGGGTGAAAAAGTTGGGTCAGGCTGGCAGAACTCCCCTAACCCCTCTTTAGCAAAGAGGGGGAGCGCTGCTTTTGAGGATAAGCATAATACAAAATACATAATACAAAATACAAACACTTTCGACCTCGCCGTAGATCCTCTCGAATGCACTGACTCTGTTGCCTTCGGCCGCTACAACGCAATGTCAGTTATTGCCGCAGGAAGCAAGGGGAGTTTGCTTTCAGCCCCTGATACTTATATGGAAAAGATTGCCGCAGGGCCGAAAGCTTCTAAAGTAATTAGTTTAAACAAAACCCCAAAACAAAATATAGAAAATGTAGCCAAAGCACTTGGAAAAAAAGTTTCAGAAATTACAGTTTGTGTTTTAGACCGCGAGAGGCATAAAAGTTTAATCGAACAAATAAGAAAAGCTGGGGCAAGAGTTCGTCTTATCACCGATGGTGATGTAGCCGGAGCCATAGCGACTTGTATGCCAGAAAGCGGGATTGATCTTTTAATGGGCATAGGTGCTTCAGCAGAAGCTGTTTTGGCAAGCGCAGCAATCCGAGCGCTCGGAGGACAGCTAGAGGCTCGCTTCAAGCCTAAAACTGAAGCTCATTCAATTTTAGTAAAAAAACAAGGCTTGTCCCTGACAAAAATTTACCAAGCAAGAGATTTGGTAAAGGGGAATGTGTTAACTTTTACTGCCACTGGCATCATTGACGGCCCGCTTTTAAAGGGAGTGAGAACCTATGGTAATATAATAGAGACCCATTCTATCGTGATCCGGGCAAAAAGCGGAACAATTAGATATATTAATACTCAACATAGAACAAAATAATATGTGGCATAATCATAGTATTAAGTCTTCTTCAGAGTTAGGGCACAATGTTGAGTCTGGGTCAGTAGATTTAACTGATATGGGATGGTGGCTTAATGAGTTAAGACAAACACCACCCCAATTTTCAGAAGAAGAAATATCATATTTTTTTTATAAAAATATTGAACATAGAATAAGAGAATTTAAAAACACTTTAACCGAAGAACAGGCACTGGAGCATATTATCTCTGAATTAAAAGGTCAAGTAGAAATAACTTTTGAATTTAAGAAGCATTTGATTAGTTTAATTTCAAAAATTTATTCCGTGGATGCTAAAAGTTTTAAACAAACTAAAAGTGATGTTGAGAGTTCGGATTTAAATTTACAAATTCAAAAATATATAGAGTCATTAGTAGAAAAAAAAGAAATTCAGATAAATCGTAAATTAACTCAGCCGGAAGTTGAAGAAATTAAAGACAAGTTGCGAGGGTATATTGTGGCTTTGTTGTTAGTTTCGTCAATAAATAATTATTTAAATTCTTAATATTTGTCCATGAACAAAGAACAATTACAAACAATCGCAAAACAAATGGTCGCAGAGGGTAAGGGGATACTCGCTGCCGACGAGAGTATGAACACGGTAGGCAAAAGGTTTGCCGCCATTAACTTGGAAAACAACGAAGAAAACAGGCGCGCTTTTAGGCATATGCTGCTTACAGCGCCCGATGAAGCCGAGTACATAAGCGGCGTGATTTTGTTTGACGAAACTATCCGGCAGAACGACTTAAATGGCAAGTCGTTTGTACAAACTCTTCAAGAAGAAGGAATTTTGCCGGGCATTAAAGTAGACCTTGGCCTTACGCCTATGAAAGAGGGAAGTTTGGAACAACTGACAAAAGGCCTGGACACCTTGGACCAGAGGCTAAAAGAATATGTTTCTTTAGGCGCAAAATTTTGCAAATGGCGCAGCGTGACGACCATTGGCGAGGGTATGCCGAGTGACGAAAATGTCAGGCAGAACGCGAAAGACCTGGCTCAGTATGCTTTAATATGCCAGCAAAACGGCCTGGTGCCTATGGTTGAGCCGGAAGTGCTTTTGGAAGGTTCTCATAGCATAGAGCAGTCTGAAATGGCAACGGAAAAAATCTTAACCGCTCTTTTTGAAGAAATGAAAAACTCAGGGGTTATTTTTGAAGGAACAATACTTAAAACCAGTATGGTTATTTCCGGCAGTAAGTCCGGGGTCAAAGATACGCCGGAGCAAGTAGCCGAGGCGACTGTCAGGCTGTTTAACAAAGCTATCCCGGAAAATCTGCCTGGCGTGGTATTTTTATCAGGTGGGCAGGGCGATGTGCAGGCAACCGAAAATTTAAACGCCATAAACCAAAAAGGTTCATTTCCCTGGCCGGTAACTTTTTCCTATGCCAGGGCGCTTCAGGACGCGGCCACTAAAGTCTGGACAGGTAAGCCGGAAAACATACAAGCGGCGCAAAAAGCTTTCCTTCATAGAGCCAAGATGAACAGCCTCGCCAGCCTCGGGCAGTATTCTTCGGAAATGGAAGCGGGTTTTTCTTCCACCGAAGCGTCAGTAACGCAAAACTAAGCTTTTTACGGAATACGGAAAATCAGTACGGATATACGGAAAAAAACTACAAGTTAATTAATCCGTATATCCGTAAGTATTCGTACTCCGTAAGGTTAAATCTTTAAATCAAAAATCATTAAATCTTAAATTAAAAAATGATTCCTCTCATCAAAAAAACTCAAAAAGATTCCAACAATCACGACCAGGAAGTGGTGTGTTTTACTTCCCAAGGGCGGGAGATCTGCATCCCTGCCAATCAGCTTGAACATCTGTTTAAGAAAGGCACCACGCGCGAAGTTTCCAGCTGGACTATTATGAAGATACTGGCTGAGTTTATAGCCGGTTTTGATTTTTTGAAAAAATTTAAAAAATCTGTCAGTTTTATGGGTTCAGCCAGGATAGGGCTTCAAAATGGGGTTTATAAGGAAGCTGAAGACTTGGCGTTTAAGCTGTCAAAATCCGGTTTTAGCATTATCACCGGAGGCGGTCCGGGCATAATGGAAGCGGCCAACAAGGGGGCTTATGAAGCCGGCGGCAAAAGCGTAGGTATCAATATTAAACTACCTTTTGAACAGCGCACCAACCAGTATGTCAAAGAATCGGAAAGTTTTTCTTTTTTCTTTACCAGAAAAGTGATGCTGGAAACCGCTTCTTCCATCTACATCTTTTTTCCTGGCGGTTTTGGCACGCTGGATGAGCTGTTTGAAATGGTAACCTTGATTCAAACCCGTAAGATCCGTCCTGTGCCGGTCATACTGGTGAACAAAGCTTTTTGGCAGCCGCTTTTGGACTGGATGAAAAACACTATCTGTAAAGACAACAAGGCTATTGGGGAAAAAGATATGGATATTTTTAACCTGGTGGACAATGCGGACGAAGCCTACAAACTGATCAAAGAACTGTCCAAAGATAAACATTTGTTTAACTGACTTTACGGAGTACGGAAAAGACAGTACGGATATACGGAAAAATAAAATTTTTTTAATATGTCTGTAGAAACAAAAAAAGATTTGGTATTTTCTGAATTGAGCGGTAGAGTGATAGGGATTTTATTGGATGTATATAATCAATTGGGTTATGGTCATCCTGAAAAAACCTACCAAAAAGCGCTATGTGTTGCTTTCAAAAAAGCCGGCATATCTTATGTTGAACAGCTTTATGTACCGGTAATTTTTGAAGAAAAAGTGGTAGGAAAAAACTATTTTGATTTTTTGATTGAAGATAAACTGGTGCTTGAAATAAAAAAAGGAGACTATTTTTCCAAAACCCACATTGACCAGGTATATAAATATCTTGTAAGTAAAAATTTAAAATTAGGAATATTGGCTTATTTCGCGCCTAGGACTGTACATTTAAAGCGAGTTGTAAATTTATACTAAATGTATTTTCCGTATATCCGTAAATTTCCGTATTCCGTAAAGATAACTTTATGACAAAATTTTTTCTCGACTCCGGCGATCCGAAAGAAACCAAAGAGGCTTTGGCGGTTTTGGGTCAGCTGGACGGCCAGACGACCAATCCGTCACTCATTGCTAAAAATCCAGATGCGGTCGGTAAAAAGTTTTCTGAAAGCGAGATTCAAGATTTTTACCAGAGAGTGGTAGGGGAGATATCGGCTATGATCCCGAGCGGTAGTGTGTCCATAGAAGTCTATGCTGACCTTGAAACCACAGCGGAACAAATGGTTAGGCAGGGCAGGCAGTACAACACCTGGATACCAAACGCGCATATTAAGCTGCCTATCACAAAAGAAGGCCTGAGGGCTGCCAATGTTTTGGTTTTAGAAGGTATAAATGTCAATATGACCCTGTGTTTCTCACAGGAGCAGGCCGCGGCTGTCTATGCTGCAACCAAGGGCGCCAAAAAAGGCCAGGTATTTTTGTCGCCGTTTGTCGGCCGCCTGGACGACATCGGCTTTCGGGGTATGGATTTGGTGGAAAATATTTTAAAAATGTACAGCAAAGCTTCTAAAGCAACCTCTCTGTCCGCAGCCCCGGACATCTCCCCTCGCCAGGGGAGAGAAGGTTCTTTGGAGGGGGTGTGTCACGTAGAAGTTTTGGCTGCCAGTATAAGAAGCCTCGGGCATATGGATGAATGTATAAAAGCCAATGTGGATATAATTACAGCTCCTTTGAAAATTTTGAAAGAATGGCAGATATTAAGTCATCAGTCATCAGTTGTCAGTGATCAGTTAAAATTAAAACCAATAGCATATAAACAAATAGACCTAAACCAAGCTTGGGACAGCTTTGATATCCAGCACGAGCTTACAGACAAAGGGCTGAAAAAATTTGCCGAGGACTGGAACAATTTAATTGCTCAGAAATAAATAAAATTGAACAAAATTGAACAAAATTTAGACCAAAGAAAAAAGACCAATTGACTGGTCTTTTTTCTTTGGTCGGGATGCTGGGAATTGAACCCAGTCTACCTGCTCCCAAAGCAGGCGTACTACCGGTATACTACATCCCGAAAATTGATACCTGATGAGTTTAGCATCTAATTAGATTTTTGACAAATAGGGGAGAATGTATTATAATCAGGTTATATTTAATATTTGAACTTTGATTTTTGCTTTTTATCCTATGTGTATAAAGTCTGAAGTTGTCCACAGGAGCTATAATCTAGCTTAAGTAAGCTAAAAAGTCTGTGTATAACTTTAGGCTTTTTATTTGTTTTTATACTTACATTTTTTGTAACATTCCATATAAAAGCCCGTCTTTATTAACACTACAGTTATTGTGATTTCCGATTAACTGATTTACTGAATATCTGATTCACTAACTGTAATTTACCCCGCACCAAAATTTCAAAGTATTAAAGGTTGCGCGGTAAAATTTCCCAAACCGAAATGTAAAGTTTTGGTGCGGGGTTAACCTTATTTATTGAGCCTTATGTTAAGGCAAGCCATCTATACAACTAAATATTGGTACACAAATGCCAGTCTTTGGATTGTTGGTCGATTTTTTGGCGTTTTTATAGTTGCCCCGGTTTTGTTACAAAACCGGACGCAGCCGTTTAGTCGAGACTTAAGAGTTCAATAAACATCGTTTTTGTCCGGTTTTTTACGACCTCTAGAGCGTAAAAGATTTAGGTCAAAAAAAGATGCCCAATTAATATTTTTTAGGCCAAAAATTGATTGTCTCAATTGAATAATCAATCGCCTAAAAATGGAGTTTTTTAACAAAATGCAAAATTCTTTAGCAAAGAAAATCTTTGCTGTAGGTGTTGCTGCTTCCACAGCTTTGATGGCTTTGGCTCCTTTTGCCGCCCGCGCAGCCGCGCACGGTGAAGGCACCAACATCAAATCTTCCGATGGCACCGTTTGGATGATCATCGGCGGACAGCGCAGACCCTACACATCCGCAGGCGCGTTCCTTTCCTACGGCTTTAACTCATTTAGCCAGGTTGTAGACGCAAATTCGGACGATTTGTCCCTCGCTGCCGGAGCTTTTATCCCTCCGCAGGATGGTAAAATCATTTGTTCTGACAGAGGAGCTGACAAAGGCACTTGCTACCTTGTAACCCAGGGTATGAAAGCCGGATTCACCTCCGCTTCAGTCTTCACCGGTCTTGGTTTCTCTTTTTCCAGAACCCAGTCCGGCGATGTTTCCTGGATGCCTTCCACTGCCAACATTGACAACACCACCGACGCTCACCGCGTAGGAGTTTTGATCAACAACGGCGGCACCGTGCAATTGCGCGGCGTTGCTGGCAATATGGGTATCCCGGATTTAGCCACATTTAACTCATGGGGCTATTCCTTCGCTGATGTCGTTCCAGCCAATGCGTCTGACAAGGCCATTGTCCAGTCCGGCATTATGTGCACCCGCCAGGCAGGTCAGTTGAGCCCGGTTGCCTCTTGCGCAACCGCCCCGACCCCGACTGGCGCTACCCCGACTCCTGGAGTTATCTCCGGTTCTGTCTCAGCCTCTTTGGCTTACGACACCCCGGCAGCCCAGACTGTCGCTGTAGCAGCTGCTACCAACAAAACTGTTGTAACCTTAGCTAAATACACCTTCTCCGGTTCCGGAACTGTTACCCAGCTCCAGGTTAAGAGACTTGGCGTATCTTCAGACTCTGTTTTGTCTAACGTGTATCTCTTCAACGGCGATACCCGCTTGACTGACGGCGCTTCTGTTGGCGGCAACAGCCTTGTGACTTTCGCCAGCCCGTCTGGTCTCTTTACCGTCAACGGTACAATGACCATTTCCGTGGTTGCTGAAATAGCAGCTGGCACTTCTTCCGGCTCCACCGTCGGTTCCCAGTTGACTTCGTTCACTGTGGCTAACGGCAGCCCGGCTTCTGTTGCCATCTCTGGCAACTTGTTTACAGTTTCTCAGTCCTCTGACTTGGCTTACGCCACTTTCGGCACGGTAACCCCGTCCGGATCCAGCTTTGACCCGGCCAAGGACACTGAAGTTTTCCGCAGCAATGTTTCAGTCAACACCCGCGATATGACTCTTTCCAGATTCATCATCCGCAACATCGGCTCTGCCCAGCAGGCTGATATGAACAACTTCCGCTTGCTCGTTGACGGTACTCAGGTAGGACAGGTCCAAAGCCTGGACTCCAACGGCTATGCTTATTTCAGCTTCAGCCCGATTACCTTAAAGAGCGGCACCCGCGTGTTCAGAGTGTTGGCCGATGTCATCGGCGGTTCTTCCCGAAACTTCCAGTTCCAGATCAGGAACGTATCTGATGTCAACTTTGTTGACACTCAGTACAACACCACCATTTCTCCTTCTAACACCTTCCCAGTAGGCAGCGCTTCTTCAAACAGCATTGCTTCCGGTACTTTGGTCATACAGAAGGCTTCTGACTCTCCGTCCGGCAACGTAACTGACAACTCCAGCGACGTTACACTCGCTAAGTACACTGTTACCGCCTACGGCGAACCTATGAAGATTGAAACTTTGAAAGTCGGTGCCACTTCTTCAAATGCCAGTGTCGGTTCTTTGAGAAACGGCCGCATCTTGATCAATGGCGTGCAGTACGGTTCTACTGCTACTCTTTCAAAGACCACCAACAACACCTACACCACTGGTGGCACTCAGTACACCTTGAACTACACTGTTATGCCTGGCACTCCGATAACTTTGGAGATCCACGCTGATATGTTTGACAACGACGGCACCAACAGCCTTGTTAACCTTGACACTGTCACTGCTTACTTGATGGCTGATGGTACTTCCAATGTACAGAGATTGGTTTCTTTGGGTTATGTTGCTTACCCGTCTGTATCAGTTGCAGGAAGCTCCTTGACTGATGTTACAGGTAGCGTCACCCTTACCAAAAACACCAACTACGCTAACCAGACCACTCCGCTTCCAAGAACCAACTACAAGATCGGTTCTTACAACTTAGCTGGCTCAACTTCAGAAGATGTAACATTAAACAGCCTGGATTTGGGTACTACTGCTTCCAGCTCCTTGTTTAACTACACTCACCTGAACAATGTGAAAGCTATGATCGGCGGAAATATGTTTGGCACAGTTAAGTCCACTCTCTCTAGCGGCACCTCTACCTTCTCCGGCTCTTACACTTTGCCGAAAGGTCAGACTGTTGCTATAGAGTTCTGGGCTGACTTGGCTACTCCGACTTCCGGAGCTGCCAGCGGTGAATATGTTATATCCAACACCTGTGTCAACGGAACTGCTGTTAACTCTTCTTCCAGCATTATCAAATGTCAATCAGGACAGACTGTAACCTACGGCTCTGGTGTCTTCACCATTGCCCAGGATCCGTCTACCCCGGTTGCCGCTATCGTAGCTGGTAACCAGACCAGGACTGTTGCAGCCTTCAAGTACACCACTGCCAATGACTCTTACACTGTCAATGAAATTACATTGTCATTAGTTGGAGCCACCACTGTCAGCTCGGTTACTTTGAAAGACGGTTCAACTACTGTAGGTACCCCCCAGCCGGGCGGTTCTACTTCAGTTACATTCTCTAACCTTAACTGGGTTGTCCCGAACAACACCACCAAAGTACTCAATGTCGAACTGGCCTTGGGTGACGTGGGAGTTGGAATGGGAACTTCCGGTGAAAATGTGCAAGTAACAGTAGCAACTGTTAAGAGCGCTCCTTCTTCATCCGGTGTACAAAGCACCAGTTCTCCAGGTGTAGCTGGAAATGTGACTTATGTTTATAAGTCCATTCCGACTGTTACCAATGTATCTTTGCCGACAACTCAATTGTCTGCTGGTACACAAACCTTATACAAGTTCTCGGTTAGCTCCGGAGGATCCGGTACTATTGGTTGGGCCAAATTTGGCTTTACCATTGCTACCACCACCGGCGTAACTGTCACTGGTTTGCAGGTATGGGATGCTGATACAAATACCCAAATCTCGGGTACTGCCAGCAGCACTTACACTTCTACCGGTATGGTTACCGAGTTCTGGCCGAACGTTGAACAGCAAGTTAGTGGAGCTAAGACTTATGTCTTAAAAGGAACTGTCTCTCTGAGCGGCACCGGTTATCGTTCTATTTCAACGAACATAACCCAGCCGACCGGTCATGCTGTCCCTGTAGCCGCAACTACCGCTACTTCAACCAACGCTACTTTGGTTTGGTCTGATCTTTCAGCCCAAAGCCACAGCTTCACCACTTCTGACTGGAACAACGACAACTTGGTTAAGAACCTGCCAACAGATTCTCAGACCTTGTCCGTCACTAACTAGTCTTATTGAAGAGGTTAGCGTTACCTAAAATTAATATTTAGGCTAAATTAGCCCCATCCCGCTTATCGCGGGATGGGGCCTTTAGATTTTTTGATAAAATTTGACAGCTTTTATGCATGAGCATATATTAGGAATATAAGGGAATTAATTTTTTTAATATGTTTACAAAAAATTCTAGTTTTTTTGGCAGATGGTATAAATTGTCAGCTTTGGCGCTGGCTTTTTTTATTTCGCTTCAGCCGTTGGGGGTTGTGTTTGCGGAAGATGTTATTGATTTAACCCAAGCTGAAAATGTTTCTGAGCAAACATTGAATCAGGAAAATGAAATTATAAATGAAGTTGCTCAAAATACAGACCAAAGTATTCCGCAGGATATAATACAAAATACACAAACTGAAAAAACCTCCGTAAATGAGCTTTCTTCAAGTCCGAACTTAGAACCGACTGCAATTCCAGAAATGAATACATCGAACCTTTCCGGTCCGACAAATGTTCCAGAGCCTGTTACAGGGTATGTTGATAGATTCAGCAAGTTACCTAAAGTTGATGACAGCTCCGGCGCTTTAATACAAAATATAGAAATTCAAAGTCCTTTGGGCAGAAACGGCCTGCAGCCAAATTTGTCTATCGCATATAACTCTCAAGACAAAACCGACCAGGACATTTTTGGGTATGGATGGAAAACAAATATACCCTATATTGAAAGATTGTCTAAAAAAGGTGTTGATCATTTATTTTCGGAAAATTTTTTTGTTTCTTCTTTGGATGGTGAGTTAGCAACAACTGCATTGAGTTCAGTATTTGTTGCGCGATCGGAAAACGGCAATTTCAACAAGTATGTTTTTTCCAGCAATCAGTGGCTTATGTCGGCAAAAAACGGTTGGCAATATAAATTTGGGTATGCAACATCAACTCAGCTGTCGGACCCTCAAAATCCGGATAATATTTCTAGATGGATGCTGGAAGAAATCCGTGATATGAATGGTAATTATATAAAATACGAGTATTTTAAAGATTCTGGACAAATATATCCTTCAAGGATTGTTTATACAGGAAGTGGGCAGCAGGACGGTATTTTTGAAATTTCTTTTTTAAGAGAATCCAGGACAGACGTTGTTCCTAGTTATAGAACGGGTTTTTTAGTCCAGTCCAAATATAGGATAAATGAAATTCAAGTCAAAACAAACGGATCCTGGGTTAGAAAGTACTCATTTTCTTATATTTCAGGAGACAACGGGTGGAGATCCTTGCTTTCAGCTGTGATTGAATATGGAAAAGACGAACTAGGTAATGTCATACAGCTCCCGCCTACCGAATTTAAATATCAGAAAGGCACATTTTCTTGGACTTTAAACCAACAAAATTATACCGCTTCTTTTAGCTTGGCTGCTGACCAAGCTTACCAGTATGAGATTCAGGATTTAAACGGCGACACCAGACCCGATGTATTTCACGGCATTAGTGGTGTATTTTTTACTAACCACACAACTTGGTTTTACAATCCGGCGCAAAAGAATTGGCTTGAAGCTCCGAGCTCAACAATTCCTATAGATTTTAAAGTTGGGGAAGATAGAAATAATTTTATTACAAATTGGGATAGGGGAGTTAGGGCGGCTGATTTAAATGGGGATTTATATCCGGACATTTTGAAAGCTGAAGATGGGGCAAATGGCGGTTTTACTTCTTATATAAATAACAAAGGTTTAGGATGGATGCAAAATAATAATTTTTCGGCAAGTATCGGGTTGGGCAAGAGCAAAGACTCCACTGAAGGGAGTTTTCAGGAGTATGGGGGATATGTTTTGGATCTAAATGGCGATGGGTTGGCGGATATTATTAGACAAAAGACAGGGCATTATCTGGGCGCGCAATTAAATAACGGGTATGGATATAATTCAGCTACCAGTACTTGGAATACGCCGGTAGGCTTGAGATATAATAACGATGGTTCGGTTTTTTCCGATGTAAATAACGACGGACTTCCTGATTTGCAGAGTACGTATTACACAAATTCTGGTAACGATTATCACTCTGATACATATTTAAATACCGGATCAGGAAGCTGGGTTGCAAACGAAGCAGTATTTAGCGACCCGGCCCACCGTCTTATAAATAATTCTGGTTACTCTGAAACTGAAGGGATGAGGTTTCTGGATTTAAATGGGGACGGTTTGTTAGATGCGGCAAGAGATTGTTGTGGCGGGGGGCAAGAACTTTATTTTAATAAAGGCTCTGGTTGGTATCAAAAACCTTATAGTTGGGTTTTGCCAGCAGGAACTGTAAGCCCTGGCAAGGATACCGATATAAATGGTGACGGCCTTGTTGATTTTCTGTATGAATTCAACAAAGGAAGCGCTCAATATTATGCTTGGATATATTTTCACGATGGGGTTGTCCCCGATTTGCTTTCCACAGTTATTTACCCGGAAGGTGGAAGAACTTCTGTTAGTTACAAAAAATCCAGTGAATTAGCTGATAGCAGTGGAAATTTATTAAACCCAAATTTGCCTTTACAGATTGATTTGGTAACAGCAATCCAGAATTTTGACGGCGTAAGCACTTCAAGTCCCGAGTCTTATATTTATAAGGGTGGTTTGCATTATTATAATAACCCGTTCGATAAAAAATTTGCTGGATTTTCGGAGATAGATAAGACTGATGCGGAGGGGAATGTTACTAAAACTTTCTATCACCAGGGGGACGGCACGGATGTAAGCCATGGGGAGTTTGAGGATAATTTTTGGAAAATTGGAAAGCCATATAGGGTTGAGCAGTATGACAACAGTGGCAACCTGTACAAAAAAACCATTAACAAATGGGAAAGCGCGACTTCTTCCCAAAATTCCCTGGCCGGGTTTGTAAAACTCGGGCAGACTCTACAGCAGGATTATGACGGTACTTCAAACCATAAAGACAAAGCTGAAAGCTATACTTACAACAACTCTACCGGCGACATTACGCAAAAAGTAGAGTATGGGGAAGTTACTGGAAGTGACAACGGGACTTTTTCAGACTCAGGCACTGACGATTTTACCACCACTTTTTCCTATGCCACAAGCAGTACCAGTAGCGCGCTTAGTTTGCTTTCAGGTTCATTGACTACTGACCACAACTCAAGCAAAGTCAAAGAAGTTAGAAATTATTATGACAGCCTGCCTTTGGGCAGCGCGGACAAAGGCAACTTGACCAAGCAGGAAAGCTGGAAGTCTGGTTCAAGCTATGTCAGTAGCCAGAAAACTTACAACTCTTACGGTTTGGTTACTTCACAAACAGACCCAAGAGGAAAAGTTACGAGCTTTAGCTATGACAGCTACAACCTCTATCCTACTACAGTTACCAACCCTTTAAGCCAGGTTACGCTTTTGGAATATGATTATTCTTCCGGCCAGGTGGCGACTTCCACAGACCCCAACGGCAATATTTTTGTAAATGTTTATGACGGTTTGGACAGACTTGTCTCGCAAAAGCATCCTGATCCGGCAAATCCTTCGGTCTTAAACCTCAAATCCTCAATTTCATACACCGACACCCAAGGAGCTTTCAGCGTAAAACAGACTAAATATTTGTCTTCAAGTTTGGCGGTTGATTCCTATACTTATTTGGACGGACTTTCTAGACCAAAACAAATACGGGAGATGGCTGAGAGCGGGAATTTTGCAGTAAAAGATTTTAGTTACAACAGCCGGGGACTTTTAAGCAGGGAAACTTTGCCCTACTTTTCTTCAGGTAGCGCTACTACGACCGCGACTTCCACGGGAAGTTTGTATTTAAATTACAGTTATGATGCTTTAGGCAGATTGGCGGTTTCTGGCAGTAGTATTGCCACTACAACTAATTCGTATGTTAACTGGAAGCAGACAACCATTAACCCGAACGGGAAAAATAAAGATTTATACAGCGACGCATTTGGCAATTTAAGCAGGGTGGATGAGCATAACTCAACCAGCACTTACTCAACTTACTATACCTATGATTACAATAAAAACCTGACCAAGATAACCGACGCTTTGGGCAATGTGAGAAATTTTGCATATGACGGCCTTTCAAGGCGCGTATCTGCTGAAGATTTGCATCAAAGCTCAGACGCGACTTTTGGCTCATATGCTTTTGTTTATGACGACTCGGGCAACCTAACCCAAAAAACCGATCCCAAGTCTCAGGTGACAAACTATTCATATGACGATCTAAACAGAGTTTTAACAGAGGACTTTACCGGTCAGGCTGGTACAGAAGTTCAATATTCCTATGACAGTTGCGCAAACGGCAAAGGACATATGTGTAACGCTTCTTCCACCGGCTACAGCCTCACAAACTCATACAATGCCTTAGGACAGTTAACTTCGGAAACAAAACTTATTTCTTCTAACAGTTTTTCAACTAGCTATTCTTACGACCGGCAGGGAAATGTTATAACCATACAGAATCCTGACAACTCTCAGGTAAAATATATTTACGGCTCAGGCGGGAAAATAGATCAGGTGCAGAGAAAAGAAAGCGCTGACAGCAGTTTCATAAATGTAGTTACAAATATGGACTACGCGCCTTCGGGCCAGCAGACTTTGGTCGCCTATGCCAATGGTGTTTCTACGGTAAATAACTATGACCCTGCTAAGCTCTATAGGCTAACCAAAAAAACTACCACTTTACCCACGACTGTCAAAGCTCAGGACATTTCTTACTTTTACGATGCTGTTGGAAATATAACTTCAATTCTCAACGCTTCGGCGAGCAATGCCAGTTCAACCGTATCTTATGTCTATGACGACTTAAACAGGCTGACTTCAGCTTCAGCTACCGGCACTCCTTTTGGTATATCGGGCTTTAGTCAAACATATTCATACGATGCTTTAGGCAATATTATAAACAAGTCTGATTTAGGGGCTTATAGCTATTTGGGCAATTTAAATTCAAATTTCGCAAACCCACACGCGGCAACCGGGATATCCGGCACCAGTAACTACAGTTTGGCTTATGACCAAAACGGCAACTTGCTTTCGCTTTCTTCTGTTGCCAGTTCAACCGGTTGGACTCTTTCGGGCGGTACTTGGAATAGGAGAAAACAAATTACTATAGACCATACCAAAGTTTCCGGATCCAGTAGCCTTACGAATTTTCCACTTCTATTTTCTACCACAGACGCAGAACTAAAAACACTGGCCAATGGCGGTTATGTCGGAAAATCGGATGGTACGGATATTGTTTTTACTTCCTCAGACGGCCAAACTAAACTTGACTATGAACTGGAAAAATATTCTTCCACTACCGGAGAAACTTTGGCTTGGGTTAAAATCCCGACTTTATCTACCAGCACTGACACGACTTTGTATGTATATTATGGAAATTCCTCAGCCTCCGACCAGCAAAACAAAACTGGAGTTTGGGACTCAAACTTCAAAGCCGTGTACCATTTGCCCAACGGCTCAAGCCTTTCCGCTTCAGACTCCACTTCCAACGCGAACAATGGGTCTGTTACTGGGGCAACTGCAGGCACAGGTCAGATAGACGGTGCGGCTAGTTTTTCAGGCTCAAACCAATACATTTCCAACTCTTCAACTTTGCCTTCCGGTACATTTACTTACGAGTCTTGGGTTAAGCCTTCGGGTACAACTGGCTATCGCCCGATGTTTGGGTCTTCAGGGTACGGAATAGAGTTTAGGATAAATAGTTCAAACAACCAAATTCAGCTTTTAGACCAAGGTGTAACTGGCATTTTAACATCCACAGGTTCAGCCTCGGCAAATACTTGGACTCATATTGCTCTAACCAGAGACGGAGCAAGTAATGCGGTTAAAATATATATCAACGGTCAGTTAGATTCTTCTACTACAAACGCCCAAAATCCGGCAGGTTCCAACCGACTTGGAGCCGCAACTTCAGTGGGAGAATATTTCGCAGGGAGTTTGGACGAGATGAGAGCTTCTAATTCAGTTAGAAGCGCAGACTGGATAAAGACCGAATACAACAACCAGTCTTCAGCTTCCACTTTTTACAGTTTGGGAGCCGGGGATTCAGGCTCAACCGGCGGAGGATCCGGGGGCGGTAGCGGGGGAGGGAATCCTCCTTCTGACTGGTATCCGCCAGCTGGCGGACCAGGAGGCGTTTGGACAAACAGAAAGTCTGTTACAGTAGACAAAACCAAAGTTTCCAACTCCGTTTCCAATTTTCCAGTTTTAGTTTCAGTAACTGACGCAAATTTAAAATCCATTGCAAACGGGGGACTAGTAGGCAAGAGCGACGGCAGTGATATTTTGTTTACTTCTTCGGACGGACTAACCAAACTAAGTCACGAGATAGAAAAGTATTCCGCCTCAACCGGCGAGCTTTTGGCGTGGGTAAAGGTGACGAGTTTAACTTCTTCCGTAAACACGGGGCTCTATATGTACTTTGGAAATGCTTCTGCTTCTGACCAGCAAAACAAAACCGGAGTTTGGGATTCAAACTTCAAAGCTGTGTACCATTTACCGAACGGTTCAACTTTATCTGCTTTAGATTCCACTTCCAACTCTAACAATGGCAGCATAACCGGAGCCACAGCCGGAACAGGGCAGATAGACGGCGCAGGTAGTTTCTCGGGCTCAAGCCAATATATCTCCAGCTCTTCAACGTTGCCTTCCGGTACATTTACTTACGAGTCTTGGGTCAAGCCTTCGGGTACAACTGGGTATAGAGCTATCTTTGGCGGCTCGTCTTACGCCGCAGAACTTCGGGTAAACGCCAGCACAAACCAAATTCAGCTTTTAGACCAAGGTATAACCGGTATATTTACTTCCACAGGTTCAGCCTCGGCAAATACTTGGACTCACATAGCTTTAACCAGAGACGGCTCAAACAATGCCTACAAACTTTACATTAACGGTCAGCTTGATACTTCCACCACAAACTCCCAAAATCCTCCTGGTTCAAACCGTCTTGGCGGAGCTATCAGTGTAGGGGAATATTTTGCTGGAAGTTTGGACGAGATGAGAGCTTCTAACTCAGTTAGAAATGCAGACTGGATAACCACACAGTACAACAACCAATCTAACCCAAACACTTTTATGTCCTTTGGAGGCTTAGAAAGTTTGGGCAGCGGATCTTCATCTTCTTCCGGTCTTTTAAACTCAAACTATACTTGGGACTACAACAACCGTATGCTTAGTGCTGTCATCCCAGTACAAACAGGAATTTTAGCTACTTCCACCAGTAACTATCTTTACGACCCTTTTGGACAAAGGATAAAAATGTCTGTTGCAACTGGTACTACTGTAACTACTTACTATCCAACTAAATCCTACAACATTAACGGAAGCATACCAACCAAACACATCTTTGCAGGGGATATGCTACTTGCTACCTTAACCGGCACCGGCACATCTACCACAGTCAGCTATATCCATCCCGACCACTTAGGCGGAAGTAATGTAGTTACAAACAATTCCGGCTCTGTGGTAGAGCTGACCGACTACTATCCATATGGCTCTTCAAGGCTTGATGAACGCTCTGGTTCATTTAATGAACAGCGTAAGTTCACGGGGCATGAGTATGACGCGAGTACGGGACTTAATTACATGAATGCCCGATATCAACATCCCACAATTGGCAGGTTTGTAAGTCAGGATCCACCGTTCTGGGACTTCTCAAGACTAGGGATTCAATTGGTAGACCCCCAAAGCTGGAATAGTTACGCCTATGCAAGAAATAACCCATTGAAGTATAATGATCCTGACGGACAATTCTTGGATACTGTTATAGATGCTGGGTTTACAGCATGGGATGGAAGTAGTTTTATACAACACACAGGTAACTGGTTGGGAGATCAAGCTTTGATAGGAATCGGGAAGCTAACGGGTAATACCAGAATCGAAAACAATGGCAGAGCCGGCTTAGTCCAGTCAGGGACAGCACTGAAGAGTGCATCTGTTGATTTAGGAATTGATGTTGGGGCGACTTTAATCCCGGGTGTTCCAGCCTTTGTGGGTAGAATAGACGATGTGGCGAAGCTCGCTAACAAGGCCGACAATGTTGCCAAAACTTTCAATGCCGTTGAACAGCAGCAAAAAATGTTGAAAGGTATTGAAAATGAAAAAGCAATCAATACTATAAAAGATGTATTCAGAAAAAGTGATGAAGTGCCTGGTGGTACAATGGGTGCCATTAGGAATGAAATACTAACCGGGAATTCCACCAAGGGAATCTTCCACGGTAATAAAGCTGAAAATACGATTAACAGAATACAAAATGTCTTTAAGTCAGAAAAATTGAATAGCGTTGAAACCAGTCGTTTACAAAGTATTAGTAATAGTCTTAAGTCATTAGTTAAAAATTTAAATCGCTAATTATATGAAATTGTATACTGTAGAAATTACTTTCTCAGATTTTACCTTCGGCATAGAGCAGTATGAATCTAATTCTGTAGAAGAGGTTTTCCAGCTATTTTTTGAAAAGGCTGAATGTTTCGCTAATTATGATAGAAGTAAAATTCTTGAAATTATGAAAAGACGTCTCAAAGAAGGAAGTGCATTGATACATGTCGCCAATAATATACGAGGCGTTTGGCTGATAAACGCAGGTGCGGAGCTTCAAGAAATTACTCACGATGATTTACCAGCTATCTACGGTGGTAAGGTGGTACAAACTGATCCCCATGCTCCAAGGAAATCCTAGTCACTTACAAGAAAAACAGTGGGGACATGACCCATTGTTTGTCAATGGATTTCGTGCGAAGTGTAATTAAAACAGGCAAAACAATGAAGGGAACAAAAAGGGTCAGGAGCAGTTTACGAAATAATTTAATCTTGTTATATTGTAAATATGCCAAGACCGTTAAGAGCAGATATAGCGGGAATTATTTACCATATTATTAACCGGGCAAATGCCAGGTTAGCCATCTTTAAGAAAGACTCTGACTACATAGCTTTCCTTAAGGTTCTTTTTGAAGCCAGAGAAAAATTTCCCGTAGAAATTCTTTCTTTTTGCATAATGCCTAACCATTGGCATTTGGTACTAAAACCCTTGGAAAATGGGGCACTTTCTAAATTTATGGGTTGGCTGAGTATGACCCATACCCAAAGATGGCATGCTAACCACCATACAGTGGGCAGCGGTCATCTTTATCAGGGGAGGTATAAATCATTTCCAGTACAGACAGATGAATACTTTCTGCAGCTTGTCAGATATGTGGAGTCAAATTCACTAAGAGCGAAGTTAGTGAAAAGAGCAGAGGATTGGAAGTGGGGGAGTTTGTGGATTAGGGAAAAAGGAGATGTAAAGCATAAACAGTTTTTAGGTAAATGGCCTATACCAGTACAAAGTAACTATCTAGTTTTAATCAATAAATCACAAGCAAAAATTCAGTTAGACAGCATTAGAAGTTCAATAATAAAAAACCGCCCATATGGCGATGATTTATGGGTAAAGCGTACCGCAGAGAAGCTGGGACTGGAGTCTAGTTTAAGACAACCAGGCAGACCTAAAAAAGGCTCCTGACCCCTTTATGTGTGACTGTTTTTTGCAATAATCATATCAATATGATACGATATAAGTAGCTAAATGATACGAAAATGATTATAATATCTTCAAAACATCAAAAAATAGCAGGTATTTTTCTTGAAAAAGGAGAAATGCAATCATCGGCTGTGTATGCAGAAATTATTAGACTCCGAGAAAAAATCTCATTGGTCACGGTTAAAAGGATGCTCTCAGAAATGGCCGATAAAGGCATTTTGGAGGTTTTAGGCTCCGGAAGATCAACTAGTTATCGCATTTCATCTAAAGGTAGAATTTATGCTGACATAAATACAAAAGAATACTTTGCAGTGGAACCTGACAAGCGGTTTGGTTTAAATAGTTATAATTTTGATTTGTTTTCGTCTATAAGTGGGGAAATTTTTTCGGATGAAGAATTGATACGATTGGACAAGGCTACCACTAAGTATCAAGAAAGGATAACGGATTTGCCTATGGCAATCCAAAAAAAAGAAATGGAGAGGTTGGTTATTGAACTATCCTGGAAATCCTCTAGAATAGAGGGTAATACTTATACTCTTTTGGATACTGAGAAGTTGCTTCTAGAAAACAAGGAAGCTATAGGCCATAGCAAAAAAGAAGCGCAAATGATACTCAATCACAAAGATGCCTTTAACTATATCCATAAAAATTCCTTTCAGTTTAAAACTCTAACTAAAAAAAATCTTGAGGAACTACACACTATCTTAATTAAAGATTTAAGCGTGGGACTGGGGCTTAGAAAAAAACCGGTAGGGGTTTTGGGTTCTAAATATTTGCCTTTAGATAACATTCATCAGATTACCGAAGCTTTGGAAAATCTTTCATCCGCAGTAACTTGTATGCTAACCCCTTATGCTAAGGCTCTAGTTGCTTTGCTTGGCATAAGTTATATTCAGCCGTTTGAAGATGGTAATAAAAGGACATCGCGGTTAATGGCAAATGCATTACTTCTTTCTCATTCCCTTGCCCCACTTTCTTATAGGAGCGTTGATGAAAATGAATATCGTGAAGCTGTATTGATATTTTATGAATTAAATTCTATAGTACCCATGAAAAAAATATTTATCAGCCAGTATGAATTCGCTGCCCAGAATTATACAGTAAAGTAATTTTATGTTTAAAAAAATTATTTTAGCAAACACACGATACAGGTGGGGGAGGATGGGGAGTTTGCGCACAAGACCCCGCACTTGAGACTGAGCGCATCAATGATGTGAGTTTGCTTTTAAAAACCCCCTTGCAGAAAGGTGGATTTTTAGGTATCTTTTATTGTAGGAACTAACATCATTTTATGAAAGAAATGTTTGAAAAAATCAGGTTAAAAGCCACTGAGCATAAAACCTTTTTGATCTATGCTTCAGGCGCTGTCCTTTTGGGGTTGGCGCTGGCTTTAGGAAACCACTTTTTACTGAAAAAGACTTTGGATGTAAAAAATTTGTCTAGCTTTAGCACGCTTAAAAACAAAGACCGGAATTTAACCGAGGCTCAGAAAAAGTTTTATCAAGACCGCATAGAAACCGGCGAAGGGTATTTGAAAACCATCAGCCCAGAGGAGCCAAACCGCGCAAATAAAAACGCTTCCGGCTATGTATTTTTAGCCCAGCAGTACTATGGCTTGGGGGAGCTCGGTAAGGCTGAGGATTTGTACAACAAGGCTATGTCTGAAGACTCAGGCTATGAGCAGTCGTATCTGGGACTGGCTGCGGTTTTTGAAGATGTTGGCGATTTTCATGCCAGCAAACAGATTTTGGAAAAAGGCTTGGAGAAAAAGCCGGGCTTTGCGGCACTCCAGTTAAAATATATAGAAGTCAGAAAAACTCTGGGAGCTTCAGTTGAAGAAATAGAAAAACTTTACCAAGATGCCTTGGTAAAAACCGGGCAAGCTGAAGATGTCTTAACTCAGTTTGCGTCCTTTGAAGAATTAAACGGCAAAAAAACCGAAGCCTATGAGCTTTGGAAAAAAGCTTTGGAAAAAAATCCTGACAACAAAGTTTATCGCGAACAGGCGGAAAGGCTCAAACCGTGAAAAATTTAAGGCAAATTTCCGAGTGGGCGTTTGTGGCTCTGGTATTTCTTGCGCTTTTGACGCCGTTTTGGGTGTTTACTTCCGTGCTTTTTCCTTTTGTTACCAGTAAAGCCTTTTATTTTCGCATTGTGGTGGAGGCAGCCTTGCCGTTTTATGTGTTTTTGATTTTGGACAAAAAAAGCCTGCGGCCGAATATTTTCAGTAAGCTCAATCTGGCAATTTTGGCTTTCTTGCTTATCAATTTGCTGGCGGGAATCGTGGGAGTAAATCCGGAAAGGAGCTTTTGGGGTAATTTTGAACGTATGGGTGGGGTTTACTACCTGGCGCACCTGGTTGTTTTTGCTTTTTATATTCAGGCTTTGTCCGGGCTTGGAACAAAATATCTGAAAGTTTTTTTCCAAAGTTTTGTGGCAGTAGCCGTGGTTGTCAGCGTAAACGGACTTATTGGCAAATTGGGCTGGCCGACTTTGACTTTGGACAGTTCTTTGCCTGAACGTGTGTCTTCCACTTTAGGCAACCCGATTTTCTTGGCCAGCTATTTGGTCGTGCCTTTGTTTTTAGCCTTGTATTTGTTTTTAAATTCAGAAAATCGGGTTGCCAAGGTCTGGTATTTAACTTCGGTTTTCCTTCAGTTTTTAGGCATATATTTTAGCGGCACCAGGGGAGCGATGGTGGGTTTGGTTTTAGCTGTGTTTTTGTCTTTGGTTTTGTATTTATTTTTAGAAAAAAATAAAAAACCCAAACTTTATATCGGTTCCGTATTGGGTAGTTTGCTTTTGTTTGGGATTTTATTGTTTTTTGTACAAAACAGTTTGCCAGAAGGATCTGTGTTAAAACGTTTGGTTAAGCTTCGTGACAGCAACTCCGAAGCCCGTTTGATCCAGTGGCGGATGGCTATAGAGGGCGCCAAGGAAAAACCCCTGCTGGGCTTTGGGCCTGAGAACTATTATGTTGTTGCCAACTCTCACTACAACCCGGAACTCTACCGCTATGACGCGTCTTGGTTTGACAAACCTCATAACTACATTTTGGAAGTTTTGGTTACTTCCGGGATCTTTGGGCTTTTGGCTTATGTGTTTATGCTGGTTTTTTCCGCGCTAGCGCTCTTTAGGGCTTACCGCGAGGAACTGTTAAGCCTGCCGGAAACTTTGGTGTTTTTTGCGGCTTTGGCTACTTATCAAATCCAAAATTTGTTTGTGTTTGATACTGTGCCTTCCAGCGTGGCATTTTTTGTGTTCTTGGGATTTTTAGCCTACCTGGAAAAGGCGGCCTTTGGAGCGGAAGGCCTGGAAAAATATAAACCGGAAAAGATTGTATCGGGTAACAGCGGGTCGGCGATTATTTTCAGCGCTTTTTTACTCGTATCTTTTTATGCGATTTTTGTTACCAATGTCCAGGCTTACAAAGCCGCCAAAGGCATCAATTTGGGTTACGCTTATACGGAGTATAACCCGAAAAAAGCCGCTGGATTTTTTCAGGAAGCTGTGGACGCGCCTTTTAATTTAGACCCTAGGGAGAGCGCTAACCGTTTTTCAGCTTTTGCCGTTACATTGTCCAGGCAGTCTCCGGCGCCAGAGAAGGGTTTTGTCTTGGAGCGGTTGTCAAAAGCCGAGGCGTTTCAGCAAAATCAGGCGGAAAAAGTCCAAAACGATCCGCTGTTATGGCTGAACCTGGCTTTGGTAAAAATGGCGCAAAAAACCATCAACGGACAAAATTTAGACGGCGCCGGCTTGTTAGAAGGCAGCAAGGCTTTGGCTTTGGCGCCCAACCGGGTAGAGCTGATGCAGTTTTTAGTTCAGTATTATGGGTATGAAAAAAATTGGCCGAAAACTTTGGAAGCGGCAAAAAAAATTGTTGAGTTAAACCCTTACAATCCGGAAAACCAGTGGCAGCTGGCTTTAACATATTTTCTGTCCGGGGATACATTATCTGCTATAACAGCCGGGGATCGTGCTGTAAAAGATGGTTTCAAATTTACCTCAGTCAGGCAGTTTGCCTGGTATATATCGTATTATAAAGAGCAAAAAAATTACAAAAAAACTGCTGAGCTTTTGGAAATAGCGGTTCAGCTGGAAACGCAGGACACGGGTTTGTTCGCGGAACTGGCGTATGCATATGCGGGTTTGGGCGATAAAGACAAAGCCGAGGCCATAGCCCGCCAGGTTGAGCTTTCTGACCCGGGCAGAAAAGCCGAAATGGAAGCTTTAATAAAATCTTTGCAAAAATAAATTATGGTTTTTGTACCCTAAGTCTTGATTTTCTTTGAAATTTTTGTTATAATTTAGTCTGCTTAACATTAGAAAAATCATATGGAAAATAACCAACCTATAGTACCGGGCATTCAAAAAAAGAAAAGTTTTTGGCGAATTTTAAAAACTAAAAAATTTATTTTCGGCTTTTTAGCCGTGCTCTTTTTGGGCTATGTCTTTTTTGGGCGGGGTGATTCCACAGCTAAAGATATCTTGACGGAAACAGTCAAAACTCAGGATTTAAAACAAACGGTTTTGGCCACCGGACAGGTAACCAGCCAGACAGATTTGTCTTTGAGTTTCAAGGTTTCAGGACGAGTAGGCAGGACTTTAGCCAAAGTCGGCGACAAGGTCAAAGAAGGTCAGGTTTTGGCGAATTTGGACCAAAACGACCAGGCAGCCAGGCTGACTCAGGCCAGAGGCGCGCTTAAGCAGGCGGAAGCCAACTACCAAAAAGTTTTAAGCGGGGCTTCCAGCGAAGAAGTTCAGGTTGCGCAAGTTACTTTGGACAATGCCAAAAGCACTTTAGACATAACTAAAAAACAACAACAGGTTTTAGTGGATAACGCTTACAAAGCGCTGTTAAACTCCGGGCTTTCAGCCATAGCCAATCCCGGCAATACAGGGGATACCGGTGTAACCATTTCCGGCGTGTACAACGACACTCAAACTGGCAGTTATAAGATTGCCGTGTATTCAACAGGTTCCGGCCTTCGCTATCAAGTTAGCGGACTTGAAAATATGGACGGGCTGATAGACTTAACACCCAGGCCTTTGGGCACTCGCGGTTTGTTTGTGCAATTTTCTTCTGCCAGCGTGCCGACCAACAACTCTTGGACAGTCAGCGTGCCAAACACTCAGGCTTCAACTTATGTGACAAATTTAAACGCATATAATTCTTCCTTGCAAACTCAGGCTTCGGCTATAAGCGCTGCGGAAAATGCCGTGGCTTCAGCCCAAGCCAGCTTGGATTTAAAACGAGCTCAGGCTCGGCCTGCGGATTTGGAAGTAGCCCAGGCTCAGGTTTTGTCCGCCCAAGGACAAGTCCAGGCCGCGTCTGCGGATTTGGAAAATACTTTGCTCCGCGCGCCAGCCTCTGGAACCGTAACTAAAGTTGACATCAAGCCAGGCGAGCTGGCTACGGCTCAAAAAGAGTCAATCATCCTGCAGGATGTTGACAACCTACACATAGAAGCTAACATTTCCGAAGCTAACATTGTTTCCGTCAAACAGGGCCAGGCTGTAGAAATAACTTTTGATTCTCTGGGAGCAGATAGGAAATTTTTTGCCAAAGTCAGCCAAATAGATCCGGCCTCTACCGTAGTTTCGGGCGTGGTGAACTACAAAGTTACAATTTCTTTGGACAAGTTTGAAGAAATCAAGCCCGGGATGACAGCCAATGTCAGCATTTTAACCGGTGAAAGAAAATCGGTTATTGCAGTGCCGCAGAGGGCTGTGGTGGAAAAAGATGGTAAAAAAACCGTAAAAATCGTCACTGACCCGAAAACCAAAGTTTTCAGGGAGCAGGAAATTAAAACCGGGATGGAAGCTGACGGCGGATTGGTTGAGATTGTTTCCGGACTTTCCGGTGGGGAAGAAGTGATCACCTTTGTCAAAACTCCATAGTAAATCTTAAATTTATTGATCAATTTTCTGCAGTCCGACATCGGACTGCAGAAATGTTATCTGGATTAAAAAAAATGAAACAAAAAATCGCTATTTTTTCTTTGTGGGTATTTTGCGCTTTGTGTTTTTTTGCCCCGTTCGCGGTGTTTAAAGACTGGCTGTTTCCGTTTGTCACCAGCAAAGCTTTGGTTTTGCGGTTTTGCGTGGCGTTCGGACTGCCTTTTTTTATTTATCTTGCCTTGGTAAAAAAAAGTTTGAGGCCAAACTTGAAAAATCCGATGAACATTTTGGTGTTGGGATTTTTGGTTTTGAATTTTATTTCCGCGATTTTCGGCGTAAACCCGGTGCGAAGCTTTTGGGGGAATTTTGAGAGAATGGGCGGGGTGGTCTATTTGCTGACTTTGGCCTTACTGTATTTTTATTTGCAGACCTTAGCTAAGGCGGACGGCCGGTATCTGGAAAGATTTTTAAAATTAGGCGTGTTTTGCGCTTTTATTTTGTCCGCTTACGGTATGCTGGTAGCCTTCGGGATGAAGCCTTTTTTGCCTGACCCGTCACTGCCCAGGATTTCCATTACTTTTGGCAACCCAATTTATGTCGGCAGTTTTTTGATACTGCCAATGTTTTTGTCCGTCTTTTTTGCTTTTCGGGCTGAAAAAATATGGACAAAAATTGCTTATTGGTTTTTCGCCTTCGTCCAGTTTTTAGCCATATACCAGAGCGGCACCAGGGGAGCGGCTGTGGGCATAATTCTGGCTTTGTTTTTAGCAGGCATAGCTTTTGTGGTTTTGTCTAAAAACCGGAACGTGAAGATCTACGGAGCTTCTATTATTTTGTTGTTTTCCGCCATCTTTGGTACTTTGTATTTAAAGAGCTCTTCTCTGCCTAACACTTCGATCGTGTTTAGAGTATTTAAGCTAAAAGACAGCAATACCGAAGCCCGTCTGATTCAATGGAAAACAGCCCTTAGGGGAGTGAAGGATTTTCCTCTTTTGGGCGTGGGGCCGGAGAACTATTATTTGATTGCCAATAAATACCACAACCCGGAAATGTTTAAATATGACCGCAGCTGGTTTGACAAGCCTCACAATTTTTTGCTGGAAATTTTGGTCACCACTGGAATTTTCGGTTTTATAGCTTACGGGGGGATTGTTTTATTAACCCTATATTTTTTTTGGTATGCGTACAGGCGCGATCTGCTTTCTTTGCCTGAGTTGTTGGCTTTGTCAGGAGGAGCTATTGCTTACCAGATTCAAAATCTATTTGTCTTTGACAATGTTTCAGCCAGCCTGACTTTTTTTGTTTATTTGGTCTTTGCAGTGTATCTGTATTCTTCCGCGGTTTTAGACAGCAGTTCTTCCTCTAAAACCAAAAAACCCCAGGTTTACCGGGAACTGCCAGAGGTATTTGCCCAGGTGTCAGCAGTCGTGGCTTTAATTGGATCTGCCTGGTTTTTTTATCTTGGGGTGTATCTGCCGGCGCAGGCGGCATATAACGTCAACTACGGCTATGCTTACATAAACGCGGATTATAAAATTTCGGAACAGTATTTTAGAACTGCTTTGGATTTGCCTTTCAATTTTGACTACGGAGAAAGCGCTTTGAAGTATTCCGACTTGCCACTCGCTTTGGCTTCCAGCCAGCAGGCTATGCAAAAAGATCCGGCTTCGGTTGAAAGGAATTTGAAAAATGCGATAGAAAGTTTGTCACGAGGTGCTTTGGAGCCGGGCAATTATCCTATTTATTGGCAGAGATTGGCGAACTTGTATTTGGTTGATTCTTACATCCATAAAAAACCTTTTCCGCAGGAAGGCGAAGAAGCTTTGGCAAAAGCCATTTTGCTGGCGCCAAACCGTAACGACGCCCGGATGCTGATGGTTCAAACGCGCTGGGCTTTGGGCAGATTTAGCGATGCTTTAAATGTGATTGATGAAGTTTTAAGCCGAAATCCCGATTATCCTGAAGCGATTTTGCAAAAAGCAATGATCTTAAAAGATGCCGGCAAACCAGAGGAGGCAAAAAAACTGGCTGAAAGCATTACGACTTCAGACCCCCAACTCAAAGTTCAGATTGAAGGGTTTTTAAAAAGTTTTAAATGATTTATAGTTTAAAAATCAGCGCAAAAGCCCGACGGGTGCGGATAACCATCCGTCCGAAAACGGGCGCGGTTTTAACTGTGCCAACTGGCTTTGATATTGGGGAAGCAAAGAAATTTTTATTTTCCAAATCAGCCTGGGTTTTAAAAAAATTAGCCAAGCTGCACAAATACGAAAATCAGCCGGTTTTAAAAACTTCAAAAAAGGAATTTTTAGAAAAAAAGCAGGCGGCTTGGGTTTTAGCAAATACCAAGGTAAATGAATGGAATTTGAAGTTCGGGTTTGAGTATAAAGCTATCCGGATCAAAAACAGCAAAACCCGCTGGGGCAGCTGCAGCCGGAAGGGGAATTTGAACTTTCATTATAAAATTGTGGATTTGCCTGAGAACTTGCTTGACTATCTGGTTGTCCACGAACTTTGCCATTTAAAAGAAATGAATCATTCGGCCAAATTTTGGCAGTTGGTTTTTAGGGAAATTTCGGATTATAAAATTTGTAGAAAAAAATTGAAAACATTTAGCTTATGAGTTTTGAAATTCAATGGAAAATGCAAAATTGTCCGCCAGCTGGCGGATTGAAAATTTTCGCCAAAAAGTATTGGATGTTGTAGAAAAAATTCCATCAGGCAAAGTTATGTCTTACGGCCAGGTGGCAGCTTTAGCCGGAAGCCCCAAAGCCGCAAGACAGGTGGGGCAGATTTTAAAGTTTTTAGACATTGAAAAAGCCCATATTCCCTGGTGGAGGGTTTTAAACTCAAAAGGGCAAATCAGCATCAAAGGCAACTGGACAGCGGACAAAAACCTGCAAAAAAGCCTTTTAATCAAAGAAGGAATAGAGATTTCCGAAGATTTTTCCGTGGATATGGTAAAATATCAGTACATCTTAGAAAATAGAAAATAGAAAATGAGAGCTAAAAAATTGCACAAAATTTTGCTGATTGCTGGCCTGATTGCTTTAGCGGTTTCGGGCATAAAGCCCCACGATTACTTTACCTGGTTTTTGGAAGTCGCGCCGACGCTTGTTGGGGTAGCGGTGATGCTTTTAACTTATAATAGATTTCCTTTGACCGATCTTTTGTATATCCTGATATTTATTCATTCCCTGATTTTAATGATCGGCGGGCATTGGACTTACGCGGAAGTTCCGTGGTTTAACTATTTGCGGGATATCGGGATATTTGCCCGCAACAACTATGACAAGGTAGGACATTTTGCCCAGGGTTTTGTGCCATTTTTAATTGCGCGGGAAATTTTACTTAGAACCTCGCCTTTGAAAACCGGCAAGTGGCTGAATTTTTTATCGGTCTCGGTAGTTCTGGCGATCTCCGCTTTTTATGAGCTGGTGGAATGGTGGGTGTCTTTGCTTTCAGGTTCAAGCGGGGACGCTTTTTTGGGTACTCAGGGGTATGTCTGGGATACGCAGTCGGATATGCTTTGGGCTTTGCTCGGGGCTTTAGTTTCAATGGCAATTTTGTCGAAATTGCATAACAAGCAGCTTTCAACACTAAAAGAAAAAATATGAAAATTTCGGTTTTTGGTTTGGGAAAAATGGGTATGCAGATAGCGAAGAGACTTCATTTAAACGGGTTTGAGGTATATGCCTGGAACAGAAGCGAAGGACCCAGGCAGGAATTTACGGATTATGTTAAGCAAAATCCTAAAGAGAATAGCCAGGCTTTTTCCAGTATGGATGATTTGTCCAAAGCAATGGGCGAAGGGCCGAGAGTTTTTTGGCTGATGCTGCTTCAGGAACTGGTGGAAGATTTTTTGTTTAAGCCGGAACTTTTGGGACGCTTGCTTAGGGAAGGCGATATTGTGATAGACGGCGGCAATAGTTTTTATAAAAATTCCATCAGGCGGGCTGAGGAATTGTCTAAAAAAAATATTATTTTTTTTGACGCCGGCGTGTCCGGAGGCATTTGGGGAGAAAAAAACGGTTTTGCTATTATGGCGGGCGGGGAGAAAAAAAATTGGCCGACTGTTGAGCCGATTTTTAAAACTTTGTCTTCGGGGAAGAATTACGGCCTGGTGGGCAAAGCCGGAGCCGGACATTTTGTCAAAATGGTGCATAACGGCATAGAGTACGGGATGATGGAAGCTATCGGCGAAGGTTATGCCGTGATGCAGGCTTCGCCTTTGGGGCTTGATCTTTTGGAAGTTACCAAGATATACCAGGAAGGCACGGTTATAAGGAGCTGGCTGATAGATTTAACGCGCAATATTTTTGAGTTTGAAGATGTAGAAAATACCAAAGGCGAGATCAATATGTTGGGGGAAGGGGAGTGGACCGTGGAAGCTGGCAAAGAGCTGGGTATAGATGTGCGGGTTTTGGAGGATAGCGTCAATGTGCGCAAAGAATCCAAGGATCCGAAAAATCAAAATAAGTTTTCCAACAAAATCGTGGCGCTACTAAGAAAACAGTTCGGCGGGCATTCCATAGTTAAGAAATAAAATCATTATATAAATTATAAGTAAGATTGATATAGGAGAACAGAAATATGTTCGGAAATTTGATGGAGAGGCTGATGCCTGAACCAGAAAAGCCTGAAAAAAAAGAAAGTACTGAGGCAGATTTGGCAGAATATATAAAAAAATACCAAATAACTTATGAGCTGAGTGAGGATTCAGCGGTTACCCTTTGTTCGGTTTTGCCGGAGGGGAGTATAGATGAGTATCGCAGGGAAATCGCTATTGCGTTTGATGCTATTTTAAATAAGTTAAAGCTAGAGGGTTTGGTTTCCCAAACTTTGGAAGTTACCCGAAGTTATACATATGGCAAAAATGGCGGACCGGCAGTCAGATTTAAAATATTGGCAAAAGACAAAATAAGTCTGCTGCCTAGTATGGGTATAAATCAGTTGTCTGACAGAAAAGTTGTTGACGCTTCAATGTTTGTAAATGCCCACCAGCTGCCAGAAAAAGAATGAATATTTATTCCAAGCAGGAAATAAAATTGTTTAAAAAATTGAACTCGGAGAAAAAGGTTCAGGATTTTTTAAATTCTTTAAAAATTAATTTTGAAGAAAAAGGCGACACCTGTATGTCGCCACGCAGAGTCCTTGAAACAAAAAAAGCTCACTGTATGGAAGGGGCAATGCTGGCTGCGGCGGTTTTGGAATTTCATAAGCAAAAGCCTTATGTAATGGATTTAAGAAGCGCTGCGCACGATTTTGACCACGTGGTTTGCGTGTTTAAGCGGTTTGGCTGCTATGGCGCTGTGTCTAAAACCAATCACGCGGTTTTACGCTACCGCGAGCCGATATACAGAACGCTTCGGGAACTTGCCTTGTCTTACTTTCACGAATATTTTGACGATGACGGCGAGAAAACTTTAAGGCAGTATTCCCGGCTTTTGGATTTAGGGCATTTTGATTTAGACCCCTTCTTTAACAAAGAGGGGGATGGGGGGAGTTGGAGGACAGCAAAACGGGATTTGTTTGAAATTCCCGAATACTTAGATACCATAAAACATTTTAACATCCTAACGCCCAAACAAATCAAAAACTTAAGGCCGGCTGATGATATTGAAATTCAGGCAGGAAAATTGGTTGAGTATACAGAATAACCTCTTATGGCATATAGGTGTTTGCAATATCAATCAACTTTAAGAGAATAAGTTTTGTGTAGATTCCCTCTCCGAACACGGAGAGGGTTAGAGCCTGCCCTGAGCTTGTCGAAGGGGTGAGGTAATAATATTTGGTTATTAAATAAAATTATGTTTCATGGGAGAGGGAGTAAAACAGCTTCAATTTTTTTATAAATATTTTGAAGAGATGTGGAACGGGTAGGCTATTTAGGATTTTCTGAAATTATTTTTTTGTAATAGTCTAGATATTTGGGGACTATGTGGCTTGAGCAAAAAAGTTCGCAGGCGATCTTTTTTGCTTTTTCGCCCATTTCATTTCTAAGCGCCTGCTCTTCAGTTAGCCTTTTTATGCTTTTGGCAATGGATTTTATATCGCCGACTTTATGGAAAAAGGCGACTTGGTCCTTGTCTATTATCTCCGAAAGTCCGCCAGCTTTGGTTGCCACCACGGGCTTTTGGTAGCTTAAGACTTCCAAAATTCCCATCCCAAAACTTTCGTCTTTGGAAGTAAACACGCCGAAGTCCGAAGCGTTTATATAGTTTTGGATGTCTTTAATATTGTTTCTTATTACCAACTTATTTTTTAGCCGCAGTTTTTTTACCAATGGCAAAAAAGGTGAAAAATCGCTTCCGCCGAGAATCAAAAGTTTAAATTTGGGATTGTGTATTAAAGAAGCGGCTTTTAGTAAATCTGGAATTCTTTTTACAGGCCTTAAGTTTGAGAGGTGGATAGCAGCGATATCATCATTTTTAATTTGTAAACTTTGACGTACTATTGCCCGGGACTTGGTAACTTTCGGCGGAGTATAAAAGTTGTGGATGATTTCAATCGGTTTATCTGTTTTTAAAATAGAAATCGTTTGTCGTTTTAAAGTTTCTGAAACCGCAGTCACGCCGTCTGAGCGCTCTATGGAGTACTTGATAATTTCAAACAGCGCTGGGTCTTTGGCCAGAAGGGTAATGTCAGTGCCGTGCAGGGTGGTGATGATTTTAGGCAGGCGAATGTTGTTTTGCCTCATTATCCGTTTTGCTAAAAGCGCGGCCGTGGCGTGGGGGACTGCGTAGTGAACGTGGACAATGTCCAGATTGTATTTTTTTTGGACTTTTTCTATTTCTACTGCCAAAGGCAGGGTATAGTCCGGGTATTTAAAAAGCGTATATTCATTTATTTTGACTTGGTGGAAATAAATGTTTTTATTTTTCGGTAGCCTAAAAGGCGGCTCATAGGCGATGAAATGCACCTGATGCCCCAGATTTGAAAGTTCAAAACCCAAATTTGTAGCCACCACGCCACTGCCTCCTACAGTCGGGTAACAGACAATACCTATTTTCATAGATCACAAATACATTAATAACACTAATAAAAATTTATATTTCCCTGCGCGTAGTTTTTTGTCATCCCAGAATTTTTATAGCTTTGTATTAAAAATATCTGGGATCTATGAGTTTGCATTTGCATCAAAGTTTAATGCTGTTTACACTGGATCCCGGATATCTCGCTTAGCGAGATTCCGGGATGACACAAGGAGTTTAAAATATTTAGTAGTTTCTTGATGATAGGCTTAGGTCGGTCAAATTATGTATCCTTATAGGGTCGTTGGTCCAGAGGCCGATGGCGTATTTTACGCCAATTGAAGCTCCCCAGGCTGCTGCTTTAGTTGAAACCAGATTCAGGTAGCCCTTGGTTTGCATCTGGCTTTGGTGAGCCTGCATTGCTTGTACCCAGGTTTCGTAATTGTCCGACACATCAATTATGATGTCCGGTTTTTGTCCCCACTCAGCGCGGGACGGATAGTAATAGAGTGAGGACACATTGTGGGTAGGTAAGTGCTTAAGTTCGCTTAAACCGCCATATCTTGCCAAGCGACAGGCGCTGTGAGCTATTTTCGCCACTTCATAGTGGTCAGGGTGCTGGTTATGCTGGTTTTCCGGGGCTAGCACAATATCGGGTTTGAATTTGCGTATTACTTCCGCAATCTTTATATTGTTTTCCGGCTTGTGCTCTATGTGGCAGTCGCCGCCCAGGTCTAAAAATTCTATATCCGAAACTCCGCAAATTTTTGCCGCTTCTATAGCTTCTTGTTTTCGGCTTTCCGGCGTGCCGTTTGAGCCGGCTTCGCCCAATGAGCAAACTAAATATTTTATTTGACTTCCTTTTTTGGCTTCCTTGACCATCAGCCCGCCCATGCCAAACTCAATATCATCCGGGTGGGCGCCTATAGCTAAAATTTGTGTCATAAGATTGTAAATAGACTTTAGTGGTTAGTTTTCTTAAAATTATAGATTGGGTAAATATGCTAATTCCTGGTTTTCGATTTGGTCTCTTTTGATAAAATTAACTTCCGGGAAATCCTCCCTTTTTAAGTATTCGTATTCCGCGTTGCCGGTTATGTAGTGGGTAGAGTTGATGACTGAGTTCATCCAGGCAAACCTTTGGTCGCGGCCTGGAGTTATTTGCGACTTTTCTATTTTATCATTTACTGAAAACTGGGTAAATTTGTCGCCGCCGTGGTGGAGTTCGGCTAGTTTAAGGCTAAGGGCACCCTCCTTCGCTGAAGCTATGGAGGACAAAAGGGGTGTAGGGTTTATAGAGGGGGCAGGGGAGGGGAGGATGCGGGCGCGGACGATTTCGTTTTCGTACAGTACATCCGCATAAAAATTCTCGGTTAAATCAGCCGCGTTGTTTCTAAAAGTTTTGTCCGAAGACCTAACTACTTCAATCCCGTCTAAGAGACCCAATTTTTGGTACATCTCCAGGCAAAAATCCGCCACGTTTGTCGCATTAACCGATTGAAAAATAGAAATGGGGTTCGCACCCTCTCCCTTAATCCCTCTCCCCTCGAGGGAGAGGGAAGGTTGGGGGGAGACAAAGCGGGGGAGTTGTTTTAGGATTTCTGCTTGCCAGCTAGCCGGTATCCTTTTTAAATACAGCGGGGAAAAGTTTTTTTGGATTTTATTTTCCTGGACAAAATTTAAGCGTACTTCCGCGCCGGTTTTTATGTCGTTTAAAACAGTTATGGTTTCTCTAAAGTCCGCGTCCGAGTCATGGTAAAAAAATATGATCTTGCCGCCGATTTGTTTTTGCAGGTTTTTGGCTGTATTGATCTTGGCCACCAAAAAGCGTTTGGGGAAAAATCCGCACGGTTGTTGGCCAAAACAAATAATAGGTTCTTGCATTAGGGTAGTATACCTTATTTAAACCTGCAAATCAACCAAATTTATGAAATTTGACTAATACCCCAGGGGGGTATATTATTATATTACAATTTTCAATTATTAATTTTACAATTTACAAAATGCTTAAAAATAATAAGAACCTGTTAGTAAACAGATTAAAGAGAATAGAGGGGCAGGTTAGGGGGATTAGGAAAATGGTGGAAAACGGCAAATATTGCGTGGATATTTTAATTCAAAGCCTGGCTGTGGAAAACTCCTTGGAGAGTTTTAACGCCCGGATGCTGGAAAATCATTTAAATGAACATGTAGCTCACCAGTTTATGCGCGGGCAGACCAAGAAAGCGGTCAAAGAACTGCTAAAAATATATAACCTGGCAAATAAATAAGAGCGGAATTTTTAAATATTCTAAATATTGATTATGGGGGTTCAAAATAAACAATTTAATGTTCAGGGTATGCACTGTTCTTCTTGCGGCGCAATTATTAAACGCACTTTGCAGAAACAAGAGGGTGTGGTTTCGTGCGAAGTAAATTATGCTACTGAAACAGCAAATATTAGTTTTGACGAAACAAAAATTTCACCGAAAAAAATGTCGGAAAAAATTCAGCCTTTGGGATATAGTTTAAAACTGCCGAATAGCAATTCCTCTAAAGACCTCTCTTCAAAAGGAGAGGGGGGAAAGCATATTATGCCGGATGGCAGTGTTATGTCGGCCGGAGACCATAGCGCGCATTTGGGACTTAGCCAGACTAAAGAAGAAAAGTTACTAGAGCTAAAAGAGCAGAAACAAAAAGTTGAATTTGTTTTGCCTTTGGCGTTTTTGGTTTTTATTTTGATGCTTTGGGAAATTGCCGGCAATTTTTTTGATATTATCCCAAAGTTTTTTTTGCCGATGGATTTATATAATCCTGTTTTATTTGTTTTATCTACCTTGGTGCTATTTTGGGCTGGGAAGCAATTTTTACTGGGGGTTTGGCGATTTATCCGCTTTGGCGCTGCCAATATGGATACCCTGGTGGGGATCGGCACTTTGACAGCGTATATTTATAGCGGGATTTTGGTTTTATTTCCCGGAGTTAAGGTCAAGCTGAACTTGCCTGAATTGGTGTTTTTTGACGTGACTATCGTGGTAATTGGGTTTATTGTTTTGGGAAAATTTTTAGAAATGCGCTCTAAGCTAAAAACCAGCGAAGCCATAGAAAAATTGTTAGGCCTCCAGGCTAAAACGGCGCTGGTGCTTCAAGCAGGCAAAGAAATTGAACTGCCGATTGACTTGGTTAAAATAGGGGATTTGATAATAGTCAAGCCTGGAGGCAGGCTAGCGGTTGACGGAGTTATTGTTGAAGGTAAATCTTCTGTGGACGAGAGTATGATAACCGGCGAACCTATGCCCGTAGGTAAAAATATCGGCGACAAGGTTGTTGGGGGTACGATAAACAAACAGGGAAGCTTTGTAATGCGCGCGGAAAAAGTTGGCAAAGAAACTCTGCTTAGTCAAATTATAAAAATGGTGGAAAATGCACAAGGGAGTAAAGCGCCTATAGAAGAATTGGCAGATAAAATTTCCGCTGTGTTTGTGCCTGTGGTTTTGGGTATTTCCTTGTTATCGTTATTGTTATGGTTATTTTTTGCGCCAAGGTTTGTTCCATTTGACCAGGCGTTGTCTTTGGGAATTTTGTGCTTTGTCAGCGTTTTAGTGATTGCTTGCCCGTGCGCTTTGGGACTTGCCACTCCCACTGCTATTATTGCGGGCGTGGGCAAAGGCGCGTCTTTGGGTATACTTATAAAAAATGCGGAAAGTTTGCAACATTTGGCAAGTATTGACACATTGGTTATAGACAAGACAGGTACACTGACTTATGGAAGACCAGAGGTTGTAGATCAATTTAAAATTGAAAATTTAAAAATAAAAAAAATAAGTAGTCTGCAAATAGCTGCGAGTTTAGAAAAAAAATCCGAACATCCTTTGGCTGAGGCTTTTGTGAATAAAGCTAAAGAAGACAAAGCAGAAATTGTAGAAGCTACGGAGTTTGAAAATTTAGAAGGCCGGGGAGTGAAAGGTAAGGTGTTAGGCGAAATATATTTTGTCGGCAGCCCAAAACTTGCCGAGGAATTAAAAATAAAGATTGATGTTGAAAAAGTTAGCGCATTTACAAAACAGGGAAAGACCCCTGTGCTTTTAATGTCAAAAACAGAACTTTTGGCGATTTTTGCCGTGGCTGACAAGCCGAAAGAAAATGCCAAAGACAGTATTGAGATTTTGCATAAGCTGGGTATAAAAGTTGTGATGTTAACCGGGGACAACAGGCAAACAGCCGAGTATGTTGCGCAAAGTTTAGGTATAGACAAAATATTTGCTGAAATGCTGCCGGCTGAAAAAGCACAAAAAATTCAAGAACTGCAAAAGCAGGGCCTTCTGGTTGCTATGGCCGGCGACGGGATCAATGATGCGCCGGCTTTGGCTCAGGCAAATGTGGGGATGGCTATGGGCAGCGGAACCGATGTGGCAATTGAAACCGCTGATCTAACTTTACTATATGGCGATATTGGAAAAATCGCGCTGGCAATCCGACTTTCAAGGCTGACTATGCGCATTGTTAAACAAAATTTGTTTTGGGCTTTTAGCTACAATATCATTGGTATACCTTTGGCGGCTGGGATTTTTTTCCCGCTATTTGGCTGGCTCTTAAACCCGGCGTTTGCCGGCCTGGCTATGGCTCTAAGTTCGGTAATGGTGGTAAGTAACTCCCTGAGGCTGAAGCGGATAAATTTGCTATAATATAAGCACATATGAATGAAACTAATCTTTGGATAATATTTACAACCGGACTTTTAACCGGCGGCCTGTCTTGCCTGGCGGTTCAGGGCGGGTTGCTTGCTGCAACCATAGCTCAAAGGGAAGAGGAAAAGGCTACTCAGAAAGATAAAAGTATAAAAAGCGCAGCATTGCCGGTTTTGGCTTTTTTAATAGCTAAGCTTGTTGCTTATACGGCTTTAGGCTTGCTCTTGGGTTGGTTTGGCTCTTTGTTTGAGTTGTCATTATCTGTAAAGATAGTTATGCAGTTTGTGGTGGTTATGTTTATGCTGGGCACGGCTATGGCAATCTTAGACGTACATCCTTTTTTCAGATATTTTATTATCCAGCCGCCGAAGTTTATAACGCGAAAAATAAAAAATATTTCAAGATCACGGGATGTTTTCGCGCCGGCTTTTTTGGGCGCGTTTACAGTGTTTATTCCTTGCGGCACGACTCAAGCAATGATGGTTTTAGCTATAGCTTCAGGAAATCCTTTTTTGGGGGCCGCTATTATGTTTGCTTTTGTTTTAGGCACCAGCCCGCTGTTTTTTATTTTTGGCTTTCTAGCAACCCGTCTTGGCGAGGTAATGCAGAAAAAGTTTTTTCGCCTGGCCGCGTTTGCCATCATCCTTTTAGCGGTCTTTAATTTAAACAATGCTATTGCTTTAACCGGGGCTAAGTGGACGCCCGCCAATATTGCCAAATCTGTTTTTTGCGGCGTTGCGTATTGTACTGAGCAAAATTCCATTTCAAATCTGAAAGTTGTAACAGAACAGACAATAATAATAGAAAATAATGGTTATAGTCCAAGAAATTTTACAGTCAAAGCCGGAAGCGAGGTAAAGTTGACGCTTGTAAACAAAGGCGGATTTTCCTGCGCCCAGGCTTTTACCATCCCAAGTCTAAATATCCAAAAAATAGTTATTCCAAATACTACGGACTCTTTAACTTTTATTGCGCCAAAAGAAAAAGGCCAACTGGCCTTTATGTGCAGTATGGGTATGTATAGAGGGACTATCAATGTAAATTAAATAAATTGTCTGTCATCCCGGCCTTGAGCCGGGATCCAGGGTTATATGCAAAACGAATATTATGTATACATCCTTGCAAACAAAAGAAACGGAACACTGTATGTGGGAGTGACCAATGACTTAATAAGAAGAGTTTATGAACATAAAAATGATTTAATAGAAGGCTTTACTAAAAAGTACCAGATACATACTTTAGTCTATTTTAAAAATACAGGAAACATAGAAAGCGCAATAAACAGAGAAAAACAGTTAAAAAGATGGCAAAGACAATGGAAAATATCCCTCATTGAACAACAAAATCCGCAGTGGAATGATTTATACTCTAACTTGACTTAACCCTGGATCCCAGATATCCGCCTAAGGCGGATTCCGGGATGACAAACAAATTACTTACTACTTACTACTACAATGCCGACTGAAAAACTCAAACTTAAAATTTCCGATATGCATTGCGCTTCGTGCTGTATGCTGATTGATATGGGTGTGGAGGATTTGGAAGGGGTAAAAAGCTGTACAGCGTCTTTTGCCAATCAAATTTGTGAAGTGGAGTATGATGGGGAGAAGGTAAATAAAGAAAAAATTATTGAAACAATAAAAAAAACCGGCTATCAGGCCACGGTTTCAGAATAATATGAAAAAAAAATCTGTAAAAAAATCTTTGTCTTTGACTTCAAAAATTGGCTCTGAGCAGTTTGCTTTTGTGGCTGCTCACCAGCTAAAAACCCCACTTACTGCTCTTCGGTGGTATACGGGTGAACTGTTAAAAGACCAAAAAGAGATGACTTCCCAGCAGCAGGAAACAGTCAGGGAAATAAGGCTGACTTTGGAACAGATGTCAGAAATGCTTAACGCGCTTTTACGGATCGGTCGTATCCGTTCCGGCAGGTTGACTGTGGAGCCAGTGCCTTTGGATATATTGTCTGTAACCAAGGAAGCGATTTTAAATTTAGATAAGCAAATTTTGCACAAAGATGTTGAAGTAAGCGTCAAATCTGTGCCCAGTACTTTACCTTTGGTCCCTATGGACAAAGACATCCTCCGCCACGTGCTGCAAAATTTGCTGGAAAACGCGGTTAGGTATTCGCAAAAAAAAGGAAAGGTTTCGGTTATAGTCAAGCAAACTGACGGACACCTGCAGTTTGCGGTCAAAGACCAGGGGATAGGCATACCGGAAAATGAGCAGAAAGAAATTTTTAAAGAATTTTTCAGGGCGAGAAACGCTGCCCAGTTCCAGCCGCGCGGCACAGGTTTGGGTTTGTCTTTGGTCAAATATCTGGTCAATCACTGGAAAGGCAAAATCTGGTTTACCTCGCACCTAGGCAAAGGCACAACTTTCTTTTTTACCATCCCAGTCAAAGGCGTCAAAGCCCAAAAAGGGGAAGTAAGTTTGAGCGCGTAGTGTATGAAAAAATCAAAAATTTTTGAAAGGGCAGTAAATTCCGAACAATATAATTTTGAAGACTTGGAATGGGAAGCGGAAGGTTCAAATAATTCTGCAAGAACTGGTTTTTTTAGAGAATATTTAAGTCAATATTACCCAGAATTTAAAGGTAAGGATATATTGGATATTGGTGCAGGGATTGGGTGGTTAGTAAATGACTTAAAAAAATCTGGCGCAAATTTTGTATTGGGTATTGAGCCATCTACCCGTAATAAGAAATTTGCCGAGAAACAAAATCCTGACTCTTTAATTATTGAGACCTCATTTGAAAATTATGCGAATGAAGGCAGAACTTTTGATGTAGTTGTTTCAGTAATGACATTTTCCCATCTAAAAGATATTTCAGAAGCATTTTCTAAAATATTTTCACTTCTCAAAGAAGATGGAGAGCTAATAATTATTGTGCCAGACTTTAAATATTTTAAATTACCTCGGCATGATTATGAAATAGAAATGGAAAGTTTAAATGACAAAGAGTATGTGATAAGTGTAAAGCGCTCAAGCGGTAAGATAGCAGATATCGTAAGGGAGAATTCAGTTTATGAGAACGCTGCAGCTTTAGCAGGGTTTCATTTAAGCGAAATTGTCGCTATGTTTCCAACCCCTGATTTTATTTCTAAAGTACCGAAGTATTCTTCGCTGAGAAACCAACCTATATCTCAGATATTAAGGTTTAAAAAATTTTAAAATAAAATTCCCCGATATGCATATCGGGGAATTTTATTTTGGGGTGGGCGACGGGGTACGATCCCGCGACCTTCGCTGCCATCCCGACGCCCCAAAGGGGATCGGGACTCCGACCAAAGCGTCGGAGC
>CAZEKH010000006.1:51832-96437 GCA_964512925.1 uncultured Candidatus Saccharibacteria bacterium
TATAAAATATTTTTTGGGGTGCCCGATGGGAATCGGACCCACGTAGCCGCTGCCACAGAGCGGTGCTCTACCATTGAGCTACGGGCACCACAAGAAATATTTTATATTTTCATATTTATAACCCCATCCTTAAGTATTTTTTCAATATAGTCTTTTCTTTTTAGTTTTTTTAATCTCAACTCTATTTTTCTAGCCATTTCTATGGTTTCAAATTCCTGGCATAGCGCCAACTTTGGATTTTTCATTCTGTGAGTAGTATAAACAAATCCGGATAAATGCCTTTTAAATCGTTTATGGATATTTGAAGTACTACCTATATAATATTTATTATTATCGTCTACAAGAATATATACAAACCCATTCATAAAATCTATTGAGTTGCCATCCCGACGCCCCAAAGGGGATCGGGACTCCGACCAAAGCGTCGGAGCAGAGCGACGCTCTGCCAATTGAGCTACGCCCACCATATATAACAATTTTCAATTACCAATTTTTCAATTTACAAACAAAGTGAATAAAAAAACCTTACACAGAAAAAGGTAAGGGTGCAAATGCCTGCTGTGTCAGACATTGACTGTATTGTAATATAAATGCGGGGTTTGGTCAATATCCAATTTTAACTTTTTTTGCTACAATATGCTTATGCAAACTATTTGGAAATGGCTTTTATATGTTACCAACAACGAGGCTGAGTCCAGGCACGAACAGATTTTTGATGTGATATTTTTTTTGGTTAATACCATTGCCGTCATAGTCGGCGTTTATCTTTTTATCCATTTTGACGAACCGCAGTGGATAGCGGTTTTAGTTATAGAGTACACCTGGGCGCTGGACAATATGCGCCACAACAGACCATAATTCAGTATATTTTTCTATAAAAAACAGCGTACCTTTTGGTACGCTGTTTTTTATATCTTAGAGAGTTTTACGGAGTAGTTGTAGGAGAAGGGGAGGGGGTGGGGGAAGCTGACGGAGTCGGGCTTGGGCTTGGTGATGGAGCTGGGCTGGCCGAGGGGCTGGGCGATGGGGAAGGGGAAGCTGACGGGGTTGGTGTAGCCGAGGGCTTTGGGAAAGCCAGCTTTAGTTTGTCGGTTGCGGCTTTAAGGGCTGCTTCAAAATCTTTGATAGCTTTTTGGATAGCGTCGTTTCTGGTTTTTTTCAAAGCTTCCAGCTTGGGCTGGAGTTTTCCTAAGTCTTTTCTGACTTTTTCAAAAGCCTCTTGGGCGGTTTTTATTTCTTGCTGTAAAGTTTTCTTTATGCTTTCCTGGTCAGTAGAGGACGCGCAAGCTGTTTTGGCTTTTTGAATGGCTGCTTCAGTCGCTGTTTTTAAAGCGTCAGCAGCGGTTTTGAGGGATGCTTCTTGGCTTTTGGCTAAGTCTTCCGCGCTGGTTCTAAAAGCAGCAATGGCTGAGTCAACCGCAGCTTTTCTAGCTGTTACTGCGGCTTCCACTTCTTTTTTAAAAGTCGCAACCGCTGTTTTTTGAGCATCAGTGGACGCTTTGTTTAGTAAGGCATCGTATCTGGTTATGCGGCGCAATTCTGCTTGTTGTCTGGTTTTTTCCAAATTTTCTTCGCGTTGGAATTTGCGGTCTTGAAATTTTTCTATCCTCTCGTTCTTCTTTTCTGCAATTTCCGTTCTTTTTTGTTCCACCTTGCTTTTCAGTTCGCCAGTAGATTTTTCCAAACGGGAACAAAAATTGGCTTCTGAAGGTTTGGTGGAAGAAGCCCTGCGTTCTTCTTCATATTTTTTTCCACGCTCTTCTTCTTTAAATTCCCTTAATTCCGATTTTTGACTGTTGTTGAATTTTGTCCGCATATTGTCCGGATTTTGCGCGGCGAAAGACAAAAGCGGCAGAGTTGAAAATACAGCGGTAAAAAACAATACCGCGGTTTTTTTGGGGGTTAAAGTTTGTTTCATTGGATTGTAAGATCGTTTGAATTAATGGAGTTTAGGGAATTGCTTAACTCTAAAATATCGTTGTCAGTGGAAGCCGCAATTTGGCTTTCCGCTGCCAGTTCTTCCGATATGCCGGTAGTGATCCCAAGCACGTCGCCGGTCGTGTTAACAGTTGGCAGTGGCATTGTTTCGCCGCCTGTTGCCTGTTTTAGGTTTTGCTCTTTTATCTCGCTGTATCTTTTTGCCGCATTGTCGGCATTCTTTTGATTTTGGTTTTTGTCGTTGATAGTCAGAAAGCCGAGGGCTACGGCGAGCGCCGCGGTCAGTCCGACCAAAGTTTTTATTTTATTGCTCATAAAATTTATTTTTTGCGACCTTTTAGTTGATTAAGGTGTTATAATTATACCATATGAATGAATTTACCTACAAAGAACAGGATTTAGGTATGGATGTTGTCTGGGTAATTGTTGGGACTTTTGTTTTTTTTGCGTTTGTTTACGCATTTGTTAGATTCTTGCGATTTTGGTATGTCAGCGACAGACAGGCGGAAAAATTTTTAAATAACCAAACCATACCCAATATTGTCGCAAATCTTACGGGTCTTGATTTTGAAGCGTGGACAGCCGCGCTTTTAAGCTCCATAGGCGCCAGGGCCAGCCATCAAGGAGGCAGCTTTGACCACGGGGTGGATGTGGCAGCGGAATTGGACGGTAAAAAAATAGCAGTTCAATGCAAAAAGTATTATGGCGGGAAGTTAGTGGGGGAACGGTCTGTTCGGGAGCTGTACGGGGCAATGGTAGGGGAGCGGTATGACAGAGCTTTGCTTGTCACCACATCCAATTTTACTTTTGAGGCGAAAAAGTGGGCAAAAGGCAAGCCCGGTTTGGTATTGGTTAATGCCAAGTTGCTTGAAAGAATTATACAAAATAGTCAAATGTTAAAAGATTTGTTAAAATAGATTTTGTGATATGAACCTATATTAGATTTTTATGCCTTATATCAGCGAACTGCTTGACAACAAAGTTTATGACTCTTCAGACGCCAACTCAGGCAGGCTGAAAGATATCCTTATCAGCCAGGACGGCAAAAGTTTTCCGGCTTTGGAATACCTGGAAGTAAAAAACCCTGCTGGTCAGCTCGTTTATGTACCGTTCAGTTTAGTGCAAAATTTTAACACTTCGGATATTACTCTGAAAACAGTTTTTTCCAAAGCTGCGGTTTTGAAATTGCCTGAAGATAAAACTTATATCTATTTAAAAGATGATGTGTTAGACAAGCAAATTGTAGACGTGGAAGGCACCAGGGTTGTCAGGGTAAATGACCTGCGCATCGGCAGTGTGGAAGACAAGATATGCCTGTTGGGCATCGACGCGAGCATACGCGGTCTTTTAAGGCGGCTGGGACTGACACAGGGTTTTTTCAGTTTTGTCAGTTTGCCATTTAAAACCAGGCTCATAGACTGGCGGCAGGCGCAACTGGTCGGACACGGGCCGTTGCAGCTAAAAACCGCTGCTACTTCTTTAGGCCAGCTCCATCCGGCTGACTTGGCGAATATAGTAGAGGACTTGGACGTCAAGCAGGCCAGCGGGATTTTGGCGTCTTTGGACGAGTTTGAAGCGGCTAAAGTTTTGGAAGAGATCGATACCGAATGGCAGTCGGTTTTGGTGAAAAATCTCAATCCGGAAAAAGCCGGAAAAATCATTTCCCAGATGTCAGCGGACGAGATAGCCGACTTGGTAAAAACTTTTTCCAGCGATGAAGCTAAAGGCCTTTTGTCCAAAGTTCAGAGCGGTAAAGTTGAGTCAGTCAAAGAACTTATTTCTTATGCCGACAACACAGCCGGAGGGTTGATGACTTCTGAGTTCGTGTCAGTAAGACCAGGTTGGACAGTTGAGCGAGTGATAGAGGAAGTAAAAAAACAATCTGAAGGGTTAAGGTCGGTTTTGTATGTTTATGTGACGGATGAAAACGGCAAGTTTTTTGGCGTGGTATCTTTAAGGCGTCTAATGGTCGCAAGTCCGGAAATGTCTATAAAAAAAATCATCAAACCCCTTCGTTCCTATATGCTCCTTCGGCCAAAAGACAAAATTCAGAAAATCATCCCGATTATGACCCGTTATAACCTTTTTACCGCCACAGTGGTGGATAAAAACAAAAAGTTGGTCGGCATTGTGTCGATAGACGATGTGATGAGGCATTTGTATCCGGCGGCATAGTAGAAGTATATTGTATTTAGTATTATGTATTTAGCAAAAAAACTATCCTGCCTTATGATTAATGCACTGGCTGGTAGGAATGGAGAATTTAGTGATGAGTGATTAGTTGGTAGTAAAAATTTTTATGCAAACAGAGCAAATAATTTCCAGACCTGGTTTTTTTGCTAGGACTAAGGCCTCCATAATTTTGTTTTTCGCGGTTTTAGGTCCGGGGCTCATAACCGCTGTGGCTGACAATGACGCTGGCGGGGTGGCTACTTATACCGTGGCGGCCGCCACTTTTGGTATGGCGTCCCAGTATTTGATAGTTATTACCACATTGCTTCTGGCAGTAACTCAGGAGATAGGCGCGCGTATAACCATTGTCACTGGCAAGGGACTGGCTGATTTGATCCGCGAATACTATGGCGCAAAAGTCGCAGTCATCGTTTTTTTTGTGTATTTTTGGGTCAACCAGGGCGTGGTGGTGCAAAATGTTTCCGGGCTGAAGTCAGCTATCCAGCTGTTAGGCGCGCCTTGGCAGCCGGTTTTGGTTTTATCCTGCCTGATGCTTTCTCTTTTGGTCATATTTTTGGATTTTAAAAAACTTCAGCGGATTTTTCTTTTAACCATTTTATTTTATGTTTGTTATCTTATTTCAGCCATCTTGGCAAAGCCGGACTGGGGGGAGGCGCTTCATAACAGCCTCATATATCCGACCGGCATAGATATTTCTAACCCCAAATATTGGTTTACGTTGATTGCGGTTTTGGGCACCACCATCACTGCCTGGGGACAGTTTTTTGTGGGTAGTTTTGTGGCTGATAAGGGACTTAAGGTTTCTGAGCTGAAAGAAGAACGCGCGGAAATATATATTGGCGCGATTTTGACCAATGTCTTTTCCTGGCTGATTGCTGTGGCTGTTACTTATACTTTGTTTAAAAATGGCATTGCCGCAGTGGATGGGGCTTCGGCTGCTTTGGCTATAGAGCCACTAGTCGGGCATTTGTCTTCCGTGCTGTTTTCCGTGGGGCTTTTGGCCGCTTCTTTTTTGGGTTTGGCCATAGTTCCTCTTGCGACAGCTTATGTGTTTACGGAATTTTTCGGTTTTGAAAGGACGTTGAATGCCAGTTTCAGTAAGGGCCGGACTTTTTATACCATCTTTCTTTTGCAGATTGGTCTTGCGCTTTTGGTCGCTTTGTTCCCGAAGATAAATTTGTTTAACCTGACTTTGTATGCCGACTACTTAAACGGCGCTATGTTGCCGGTGATCTTTTATTTTCTTGTGCGTTTTTCCGAAGACAAACGCCTGATGGGGGATCACGCCTCCCGAGGTTTCCGTAGCTGGTTCTTGCGCCTCTGCGCCCTTTTCATCACCCTTGCCGTGCTTGTAACCTTTGTCGCCAAACTCAGGGGAGCTTGATATATATTAGCGCTGAGCCAGCATTAAGTATTTTAGTTATTATTTTTTTCATTTAACTTTCCTAATTATCATTCCCGTTCCTCATCTGTCATTCCTCCGCCAAAGGCGGACAGGCAGTGAAAACGGGAATTTTTTAAAAGTAGTAAAAATTACTTCGGTTTTATAGTCAATAAAATAGTTTGACCAAAATCAGTTTCATTAATATAATTTAAGTAGTCAAAAGGAGGCTATAATAAGCCTTTTTTTGTTTCAGCACTAGGAGATGAAATGCCACGAGAAATCGTTCGTGAGATAGTTGTTGTGGGAGCCATGATGGATAAGGTTCCCCAAATCTTGAAGCAGCACTCCAAAGTGCTGTGGTTTCCGATCAAGGGTAAAATTGCTGAGGAGAAGGGTCAATTTTCCTCAGCAATCAAGCATGTATGGTTTCATTATGCTTGCGAGTCAGCTCGTATACATGATATCAAACAAGCGCTTCGGGAATGCGGAGCAGTAAATGTCATATTCCACGAGCTTCGAAATGGTGACACGACCGAAACCAAGATTGTCCCTGGGGTTTTGGGAGCGTTGGGGATGAATACTGCTTCCTCTGTTGGCGTAAATCGACCAGATGAATCGGCAGCTTTTCATACCTTGACAGCTCCGCCAGGTGATTTTGTTTCGGCAAGTATGATTCCTCAGTTTACAGCACCGGTCGGCGTGTTGATACCAGTTGGGAAAATGCTTGCGGTATATGGAATTAACCCCCAAACCGCAGCACAATACCTCACGGATCCAAACAGGTATCGTTACTACGGCCATAACCAGTTCAATCGAGACACCGCGCAGGTTGAGAGCGATGTTGCAGTAGTCGTGCTACTAAGATCTTTGGCCGGAGATGTCAGGGGTACGCTGGTTAGGATTGCCAGTACTCGGGCACTTACACTGATCAACTCTCCGTGGAATGCCTCTGAATTCAAGGAGTGGTTTTTGGCCGAGGGAAGTATTCATTTTCAGGAAGCCGTCGTCGTGGATCAAAGCCCTGCCTCTGTGGTTGAGGAAGTCGTGGCTCCAAATCCTGCGGTTGTTTCAGATTCAGTATCAGCGGTGTTGCCGGCCGATTGCGAAGTGATAGGGCAAGTATTGCGAGTCCCGACCACAAGAATTCGTCCATTTCAAGGTCAGCCTAGAACGCATTTTGACCCAGTCAAGCTTAAGGAGTTAGCTCAAGCCCTTAAGGCAGCTGGACAAAAAGTTCCGGTGATAGCCAAGAGGGTTTTGGGTGATGCTCAAGTTTGGTTTGAACTTGTGGATGGTGAGCGACGCTGGCAAGCTGCTCAGTTGGCTGGGATAGAGACCATCAATCTGCTTGTGTGGAATGGAAAGAGTCAATTTGAGGACTCGGCGATCTCAAACCTTTTGAGGGAAGGTTTGTCCGCCATAGAAACTGCGCGAACTCTGAATAGGTTGAAAGCTGAAGACGGCGGTCGGACAGTGGTTGAGCTTGCTGAGATGTTTGGCTACTCAACAAGTTGGGTGAATATGCACCTCAGCCTGTTAACACTGCATTTGGAAGTTCAGGAAATGATGGATCCGAGCACGCCGGAGGATAAACGTTTATCTGTCATGCGAGCTATGGAGGTGGCAAAAGTTCCTCAGGATCATCAAGTGGCTGCGGCAAAACATATTGTGGAAAATAAATTCAGCGCACCGCAAGCCGCACACCACGTGAGAAAGTTGACTGCCCAAGTTGGCGTTTCAAGTCCGCGAAGGAGGCGCGGGCCTGACGATACGTACAGGGTGTTCGATGCGTTTTTGAGGAGAACTGAGGATAGTGCGGAAAGATTGTTAGACCAACCTCAAGGCACTCTGGGTACGATATTTGAAACCCGGAGGCCTGAAGATGCACAGAGAGCGATTGAAGATATTGAGCGGATTATGGGTTTATTAGCTCGGATGACTGAGTCGATCCGTAGTTCGCTGCAGAAGTCGAAGGCTTAGAATCGAGTTTGACTTTCGCGGGCCCGTGTTTACCGATGCGGGCCTGCTTTTTCTAGCCTAAAATTTTTTAAAATGTTAAGATAGGGAAGTTGTAAACTGTCTATTTAATACTCGAACGATAAAAAAGTTTTAATTTATTTACAATCGCTCTAACCTCACCCCGTACTTCGTTCAAAACTTCGTAGGGCAAGCCAACCCCTGTCTGCCGCCAGGCAGGCTCTCCGAAAGCGGAGAGGGGGTCAAACAAGATTCCCGCTTTCGCTGCCTGTCCGCCTTTGGCGGAGGAATGACAAAAACAGGATAGGAGTGACAAAATATAAAACGGGAATGATAAAATAATATTGCGGAAATGACAAAAGGGAAAGTGTAGATTATATTGAAAATTTATTTTAAAAATCTTAAATCTTAAATCTTAAATATCTTCATGCATCTTTTATATAAATATTTAAAACGTTACTGGAAGCTGGTTTTGTTGGCTTTGGTTTTGGCGGCTATTAACCAGATTTTTTCTTTGTTGGACCCATATATTTTTCGTTTGATTTTAGACGACTATGCCACCAACTTTGAAAAACTCTCCCGCAGTGAATTTTTCCGCGGCGTTGGGTATTTGCTTTTGTTGTCTATGGGCACGGCTTTGGTGTCCCGCATCGCGAAGAATTTTCAGGATTTTTATGTAAATACCATCACCCAAAAAGTCGGCGCCGAGATGTACACTGACGGTCTGGCGCACAGTTTAAACCTGCCTTATCAGGTGTTTGAAGACCAGCGAAGCGGGGAGACTTTGGGAATACTTCAGAGAGTCAGGCTGGACACGGAGAAATTTATCACCAGCGTGGTCAATGTGCTGTTTTTTACCCTGGTGGGGTTTGTTTTTGTGATTGTGTACGCCTTTGTGGTGCACTGGATGGTGGCAGTGGTTTACCTCTCCATAGTTCCTATCCTGGCTTTCATCTCAATAGTTTTAAGCAAAAAAATCAAAATTGTGCAGACAAAAATCGTGGCTAAAACCACGGCTTTGTCTGGATCAACCACTGAAAGTCTGCGCAACATTGAACTGGTGAAGTCTTTGGGGCTGGCTAAGGAAGAAATCACAAGGCTGAACAATACCACAGGCGAAATCCTGAAGCTGGAACTGGAAAAAATTAAATATCTCCGCACTTTGAGTTTTTTGCAAGGGACCGCCATTAATTTTCTACGCACCGTGATTTTGTTTGTGATGATGTATCTGGTTTTTACCAAAGCTTTGACACTCGGGCAGTTTTTTTCTTTGTGGATTTATTCATTTTTCCTGTTTAACCCGCTTCAGGAACTGGGTAATACCATCAGTTCGTATCGCGAAGCCCAAGCTAGTTTGAAAAATTTCCAGGGTATTTTGGACGCTGAGCCGGAAAGCCGGCCGAAAAATCCAAAGCCGGTCGGGGATCTGGAAGAAATTTGTTTTGACAAGGTTGGTTTCAAACACCAAAGCGCAGAAAGGGATGCACTTTCGGGTATAGATTTTAAAGTTAGAATGGGGGAGACCGCGGCCTTTGTCGGGCCCTCCGGCGCGGGTAAAACCACTTTGGTAAAACTTTTAGTCGGCCTTTACAGGCCCAAGAGCGGCGGGGTAAAGTATAACAATATCAGTTTAGAAGAAGTGGATTTGGAAAGCATTCGGTCACAGATTGGGTTTGTTACCCAGGACACCCAGCTGTTTTCCGGCTCCATCCGCGAGAATTTAAAATTTGTAAACCCAGAAGCATCGGACGAAGAACTTTTGAAAGTTCTAAAGCAGGTTTCCGCGGACAGCCTGATGCAGAGGGCGGAAAAAGGTTTGGATACTGTCATCGGCGAAGGGGGAGTGAAAGTTTCGGGCGGAGAAAAGCAAAGGCTGTCCATAGCCAGGGCGCTCCTTAGAAAGCCCAAACTTTTGGTTTTTGACGAAGCAACTTCTTCTTTGGACTCTTTGACTGAGGAGCAGGTTTCTTCCACGATACGGGAGTTGAATTTGCAAAGAAAGCAGATCACTATTTTGATAGCCCACCGTTTGTCCACTGTTATGCACGCAGACCAGATCTATGTTTTGGAAAAAGGCAAAGTGGCGGAACAGGGCAGGCATGAGGAGCTGTTAGCATTAAAAGGTTTGTACTACGCGATGTGGAGACAGCAGGTGGGAGAAGCGTAAATAGTATTTAGTATATAGTATTATGTATATAGCAATTTGAATCTGCGAATAGGACGAATTTGCGAATGATTACGAATTAAAAAATTTTGTCATCCCAGTAGACGCCAATGGGCGGTTACTGGATTTAGAATTTTTTATATTTCCGATATGTTTTTGTTATTAACCCTAGATCCCGGATATTTTTAACAGCCCTTAAAAATTTCGATGACACGGCTCCTGTTGATTTTTTTTCGGGTAAATTATCTATTAACTTAAAACTTTTTCGTAGATAGCTTTTGTTTCTGAGAGCATTTTTTCTTCGGAGAAAAGTTGGCTTCTTGCTTTTGCTTTTTCGCCTAAACTTATGGCGAATTTTTTGTTTAAAACTAAGTTTTCCAAAGCCTGTGAAAGTTCCTTTGGGTTTTCGGGTTTTACTAAAATTCCAACATCTCCCAAAGCTTCCGGGATGCCCCCGACATTGGTCGCGACAATAGGCAAACCAGCTTGCATAGCTTCAAGTATTGCGTAAGGAAAGCCTTCTTTGCGCGATGGCAGGACAAAAATATCAAAGGCCTTTAAATACTCAGAAGCATTTGGGATGTTGCCAGTGAACTTAAAAATTTTGGTTAATCTTAAATCTTCAATCTTAAATCTTAAATTCTTCTCTTCTTCTCCTGAGCCAATCAGAATTACCTGAATTTGATTTTTTAAATTTTCAGACAAAAGTGAAACTGCGTCCAAAAGAACATCCAGACCCTTGGTTTTGTAAAAATTTGCCACACAGCCTATTATGGTTTTTGTGCCCGTGAGTTTATTTCCCTCCTCTTGAGGGGGAGGGTTAGGGAGGGGTGGTTTTATTTGCAATGCCGAAAATGCTTGAATATTTTTTAGTTCGCCGGATCGTGTTTTTAACACGTCCATAGCTTCGTTTTTTTCCAAAAAATTTATTTGTTTTAAACCGTTATGCACGGTCTGGATTTTGTTTTCAACAATCAGCTTATGTTTAAGAGCCGACTGTTTGTCTATTTCTGAAACCGTGATTATAAAGTCCCGAAATGAGGAAGCGGTTTTTTCCAACGCCAGATAAAAATTCTTTTTCCACATCGGCATTGGTTCCAAAAAAACAAATCCGTGGGCAGTAAAAATAACTTTGGTTTTTCCGCCAGAGGCGGATCCGCCTTTGGCGGACAGACCAAAACTGGCCAAGCTCCCGAGGATGCCGGCCTTAGAAGAATTTAGGTGCACAATATCGGGTTTGATTATTTCGATGAGTTTTCGTATTTCCCAGGCAGCCAAAAGGTCATTTATGGGATGTATGTCTCGTTTGAGGTTATGAAGTTTATAGGTCGGGACGCCAATTTTTTTTGCTTGTTCAAAAAGCTCTTCAGAGTCAGAGCCAGAGGCTATGGTCCCTCCAAAATGCTTGGCTAGGCTTAAAACATATTTTTGCGCCCCGCCCAGCTCAGCTTGGGTAATGACATAGAGGATTTTCATCGAGTTAAATTTAAAGATATAAAAATAGAAAATTCAAAGATTTTGTTAGGTTTTTTTATTTTTCTTGTTTCAATCTTTTTATATAAGAAATATGCTATTCCTTATAAAATTGTAACATATTTCAGGAATTTTTAATTTATTGAAAAATTTGCTGTTATATGTTAAATTTTCTTTATGAATCAAGAAAAAAAAGTCGCTCTCATAACTGGCATAACCGGCCAAGATGGTTCTTATTTAGCCGAGTTGCTTTTGGAAAAAGGCTACGAAGTGCACGGGATTATACGGCGCGCCAGCGTGTTTAACACTGAAAGGGTTGATCACATTTATAAAGACCCGCATTCACCCAAAGAGATGGGGCAAAGTTTTACTTTGCATTATGGGGATTTGTCCGACGCTTCAAACATCAACTACCTTCTGAGAAAAATCCAGCCAAATGAAATTTATAATTTAGGAGCCCAAAGCCATGTGCGGGTAAGTTTTGACGTGCCCGAGTATACGGCCAATATAGTAGCTTTGGGAACTTTGCGTCTTTTAGACGCTATCCGTGAAAACAAAATAGCTACGAAATTTTATCAGGCCGGGTCTTCTGAGATGTTTGGTGATGTTTTGGAAACCCCCCAAAAAGAAACCACCCCGTTTAACCCTGCCTCTCCTTATGGTGTGGCCAAAGTTTTTGCCCACCAGATTTGCAAAAACTACCGCGAAGCTTATGGGATGTTTATTTGCAACGGGATATTGTTTAATCACGAAAGTCCAAGGCGAGGAAAAACTTTTGTAACCCATAAAATTACCAGGGGTGTGGCAGCAATATTGGGCAAAAAACAAGATAGAATATTTTTAGGCAATTTGGACGCAAAACGGGATTGGGGTTTTGCGCCGGAATATGTGGAGGCGATGTGGCTGATGCTGCAGCAGGAAAAGCCGGATGACTATGTTATAGCCACGGGCGAGACTCATACTGTTAAAGAGTTCGTGATAGAAGCTTTTGACTTGGCGGGTATCAAGGACTGGGAAAGATATATCGGTATTGATCCGAAGTATTACCGTCCGCAGGAAGTTAATTTGCTTTTGGGCGACCCGAGCAAAGCTAAAAAAGTATTGGGTTGGGAGCCGAAAGTTAAATTTAAGGAACTGGTGAAGTTAATGCTTGAGGCAGATATGAAAGAGGCGGGATTACAATTTAAAAATATAAAAATATAAAAATATAAAAATAACAATGAATCTTTAAATCTTTTTATTTTTATATCATTAAATTTCTGAAATGAAGCTAATTTCACTAAACTGTTGGGGTGGAAGCCAGGGGAAAATATTTTTTGACTACATCAAAGAGCAATCCCAGAGCACGGATATTTTTTGTTTTCAGGAAATGTTTTTAGCTAAAGAGCCGGCGCCGAAAGAGAGTTTGGGGGCAAGACCATATTTATTTCAGGAATTGTCAGAGATACTAAATGGTTTTGAAGGGTATTTTGAGCCGCGGAGCACAGGCTGGGATTTTGTAAAAAAGGTGGACTTTCCGATTAGCCACGGTTTGGCTATATTTTACAAAACAAATATTATACAGCAACCAAAAACAAAAACCTTTCTTTTGGTAAAAAATGATGTTCAGATAGACGACAAAGTAGAAGGGGATTATATCCTGCAAGGATTGAATTTTTATTTTGGAAACCGGGAGTTATGGGTTTTAAACTACCACGGGATGTCCAGGCCAGGGCATAAGCTGGATACGGAAAGAAGGCTTCTCCAGTCTGAAAAAATCAAAGAAGTGTGGCAGGGTTTGCAGGGGCAAAAGATTCTCTGTGGGGATTTTAATTTAAATCCAGAAACAGAAAGTATTAAAATTTTAGAAAGTCTAGGTAGGAATTTGATTCGGGATTTTAAGATAGAAAATACCCGCAACGAGATTTCTTGGGCGAACTATCCTGATTCCAAACAATATTTCGCAGACTATTGTTTTGTTTCTCCTGAGGTCAAAGTAAATTCTTTTGCAGTCCCTTATAATTTAGTATCCGACCACTTGCCGATGGTTTTAAAAATTGAAAGATTGAAAAATAAAAATATTTAAAGATAGAATATAATATATGAAATATAATACTTTTGAAGATTTACCTGTTTGGCAAAGTTCAAGAAGATTGGTTCAGAAGGTCTATGTGATAATCCAAAAAAATCCTATTTTAGCCAAAGATTTTTCTTTGGTAGATCAGTTTAAAAGAGCTGTATATTCAATTATGCTGAATATAGCCGAAGGTTTTGAACGAGGGGGAAATAGAGAGTTTGCTAATTTTATTAACATAGCAAAAGGTTCGGCTGGAGAAGTTAGATCTATTTTATATATATTGTTGGATAATAAATACATTAACGAAGCCACTTTTGAAGAGTTAAAGAAAGAAATATTAGAAATTTCAACAAGCCTTTCAAATTTTAGAAAATATTTATTACAAAACGAAAGTTATAAGAAATTGTCAAAAGTCTAAAATCTTTCAATTTTTTTATTTTTAAATCTTTAAATTCATGAAAATTTTATTTGTTGGTTTGAAATACGAATACGGCAGACAGCACTGGGGGTTGTCTTTTGAGTACCAAAATTTTTATGAAGTTTTAAGACAGATGCCCGGGATTGAGACTGAAGCATTTTTCATAGATGAAAAAATCTTGGAGTACGGCAGGGACGCGGTTAACCCGTGGCTGATACAGACCGTGGAAGAACAAAAGCCGGATTTGCTGTTTACTTTTTTGTTTACCGACGAGCTAAAAAAAGAAACTATTGAACATATCACCAAAAAGACTAAAACCAAGACATTTAACTGGTTTGCGGACGACCACTGGAGATTTTCTATATATTCCAAATATTGGGCGCCTTTGTTTACTAGGGTTTCTACAACAGACTCTAAAGCTGTGGCAAAGTACAAAGCCATAGGCGTGGATGTAATTAAGACACAGTGGGCCTGTAATAATTTAAGATTTAAAGATTTAAAGATTGAAGATTCTGGGTCAGCAACCAAAAAATTTGCTGATATAACTTTTGTTGGGAAAAAATATGGGAGCAGGGGCAGTTATATTGAGGCTTTAAAGCAGGCAGGCCTTCCGGCGGAGGGGTATGGCAAAGGCTGGGAGTCGGGGATTGTTTCAAACGACGAGATGCAAAATATTTTTACACACAGCAAAATCAATCTGAATTTCACGGAAAGCCCTTATACCACTGCCAAAGAAAGGCTGAAGTTTTTAGCAAAGTTTTTTGTAAAAAAAGAACAAGGGAAATATAAATTTAACAACCAGTCTATACTCGCAAGCCTCCAGTCTTTTGTTGGGGCGCAGAGAAGGCAGATAAAAGCCAGGATTTTTGAAATCCCGGCTATGGGCGGGTTTCTTTTAACTGGCGACGCGGACAATTTGAGCGAGTATTATGTTGACGGCAAAGAAATTGCCATTTTTAAAAACCAATCTGAGATGCTGGAAAAATGCCGGTATTATTTGGCGCACGAGGAAGAAAGAAAAGCCATAGCCAAGGCTGGCTATGAGCGAACCTTAAGAGAACACACCTACGAAAAAAGGTTTGCGGAAATCTTTAAGCAAATGGGACTAATGTAATATGACCAGATTGTGGGACAAAGAAAATAAATATTCGGTCGGGGACTTGAAAGAATACAAATATTGGGCTTTGGCTGTAAGTTTTCGCCAGCATACCTTGGGCAGCTATGTCATCTTGTGCAAGCGGAACATAGAAAAAATCTCCGAATGTTCTTCAGAGGAAATTTTGGAATTAAAAGAAATAATGAAAGAAACTGAAATAGCAATGCTTGAAAATCCGGTTTTTAAACCGGACAGGTTTAACTATTTGCAGTTGGGAAACGGAAAGCATTTACTGCATTTCCACGGAATTCCAAGATATCAAAATGAACGGGAATTTTTGGGACAAAGATGGACTGACAAAACTTTCGGTATGCCGCCGCTATGGAGTTTAAAAGAAGAGGCTGAAGATTTGGTAAAGGCTTTGGTTTTGGAGTTTAAAAAATTTATATAAAATTTATTTTTCAGGAAATATTTGCTCATATAAGTAGCTTAAAGACGGATGAAGCGGCTTTAAGTCTTCTTTGGTAAATTCTTTTAAAGAACCTTGGTATTCTTTTTTATCCAAGGAATTTTTGGCTATTATAAATTCTTCGTCTGTTAATTCTACAAAAAAAGTATAAGATAAATCATCTACCGGGTGGTCGGTGGGACTTTGTTTTCGGTCTTTCCACTGGTGTCTTATAAACCCAACAAAAGTAAACCGATTTTCGTCGAGCGAAACACCTGCTTCTGCTTTAAACTTTCTTACTATTGCCTCGTGTGGTTGTTCGCCGGGCAAAACTCTTCCACCAATAATCCACCACCCTTGCATTGGCTTTACATTTCTTTTGGCTAGAAAAAAAGTTTTTTTGTGTTTGTTTACAATTACTGCATCTGCGCAAACTACAACCATTGTGTCCAATGTCTTAGAATATTCTTGGTCTGACATTGTAGTTTTCAAGAAATTTCCAATGTCAGGTTCTTTAAAAAGCGGGGGTAGGTTCATAAAAAATTTATTTTAATTCACCCTGGATCCCCGCCTGACTGAATCATTTGGGCAGGCCAGATATCCGCCTATGGCGGATTCTGGGATGACAGAATATGTAAGCAATTCAGGAAATTTTGCGTAAAGTAATTGTAAACATTTTAACATTTCCTTAAAAAATAGAAAACCGCGGCCCGTCTGATTCGGCGCTCCCTTTGTGGGGGATATGCTATTCAGACAGGTCGCGGTGGGCGCTGACTATTGAGTCAGTTGGATCTTGTAGCCCATTGCCAGCAGGTGGGGGATGGAGCGAGCCGTCGTTACGACGGCCGAGGGTTCGTCGATTTCGCCTCTCAGAATGGATTGGTCGATCCATTCCTGAAGTGGCATCGAGACACGTGTGATGATCTCGCTCGGGTCCTGCTTTGGTTGCTGGGCAACAACGCACCCAGTGGCCAAAAAGCAATGGAAGCGGGTCGGGCTGTTTCGGGTGGCGATCCAGTAGGATCCGAGGCTTGTTACCTCACCGGCCTTGTAGCCGGTCTCCGCCAGGAGCTCATCGTGCATTACTGCTAGCGGATCTTCGTTTCCGTCACCTGTGAAGTCAACCGTACCCGCCGGCAGCTCGAGGGTTATTTTGTTGCACCCCTGCTTGAACTGCCGGACCGCTAGGACTTGCAGGTTGGAGGTGATTGCGAGAACCACGCTCCAGTCTTTCTGTCCGAAGAGTATGTATTCCTCTTCTGCTCCTGTGATGGGATTTTCGTAGTTCTGCGAAGCCAGCCACTTGCCATATTTTTTGGCAAGCACGGTGGTGGTGCCGATTTTTGTCCAGGGTTGCATTGCGTCTCCTTTATTTCAGTCCGTAGGGCAGATGGCCCACGGGTTCGAAGTCCGCGGGGATGTCGGAGGGAGGGTCGAAGGTGTAAGGGGCGGCACTGCTTCCAAACAAAACTGTTCCCGCCATCGCGTATGCGCGGTGTGCAATCCCCGCTGGAACGAGGAGTAGATCGCCAACACACATTATTACCCGCATCTTTTCACCCGAATCACGGTCCCAGAGGTCAAAAGTGACCTCTCCCCGAACAACATAATACAGCTCGGGATAGGTGTGATAATGTCCAGCTTTGCCAAGAAAGTCATCCTGGTGGATATCGAGAAGCTTGATCTGCTCGGCCTTGTATCCGCCGAGGTCAATATCCCCATTGAATACCCCGTATAGGGTTCTTTGGGGTCGGTGATTAGTAAGTCTTGGGTCGGCCTTGCGACTGACCACTCGATATATCATGGTATCCTCCATTCGTAGATTTGCGAACTTTATACTTTACCACTTTTTGAGCTTGATGTAAAGGGCATTTTGGTGCTATTATTTAAGGGAAATAATTAAGATTTTTATATGTTTGACATCAAAAAGGCGAAAATTTTGTTAACCGGGGGGCATGGGTTTGTGGGAAGTAAGGTAACCAAGGAGTTGGTTAAAGCCGGGGTGAGTGAGAAAAATATTTTCCGGCCTCGCAGTAAGGAGCTGGATTTAAGAAAAGTTTCGGACGCGGAAAAAGCGGTCAAAGGGAAAGACTTGGTTATTCATTTAGCCGCAGTGGTTGGCGGGATTGGGTTTAACCGCGAGCACCCGGGCGTGTGTTTTTATGACAATATGGTGATGGGCGTGAATTTAATAGAAGCGGCAAGAAAAGCTAAAGTAAAAAAGTTTGTGCAAGTCGGCACCGTTTGCGCTTACCCAAAATTCCCCGAGCATATCCCTTTTAAAGAAGAAGATTTGTGGAAAGGCTATCCGGAAGAAACAAATGCGCCTTACGGCATAGCTAAGCTTGCCCTCCTTCAAATGCTTCAGGCATACAGGGCTGAATATGGTTTTAACGGCATCTATCTTTTGCCAACCAATCTTTATGGTCCGGGCGACAACTTTGACCCCAAGTCCAGCCACGTGATCCCGGCGCTTATAAAGAAATTTGTGGAAGCCGTAGATAGAAAAGATAAAGAAGTTGTGGTGTGGGGGACTGGCAAGGCCAGTCGCGAGTTTTTGTATGTGGACGACGCCGCCCGCGCAATAGTTCTGTCCGCTTTAAAATACGACAAAGGCGAGCCGGTCAACATCGGTTCAAACAACGAAGTTAAAATCAAACAGCTTATAACAATGATTGGTAAGATTACGGGCTTTAAAGGAAAAATAGTCTGGGACAAGACCAAGCCGGACGGCCAGCCCAGAAGAAAGCTAGATGTGTCCCGCGCAAAAAAAGAATTTGGCTTTGTGTCCAAGGTTAGTTTTCCGGAAGGTTTAAAAAAGACTATAAACTGGTATTTGGAAAATAGGTAGATTACAGGGGTACAGACTTTAGTCGTTAGTCTTTAGTCTTTAGGTTCTTTTAAGAACTTATATTGGTAATACTAAACGTTTTTTATTTATACTCATTGTAACCTCACCCCAGCCCTCTCCCACAGGGGAGAGGGGGTTAGATTGTTAAATACTATATACAAAATACATTATACATAATACTAACTTTGACCCCTTCTGACCCCTATTGACACCTAAAAATACCTTTGTTATATTAAAATAAAGGTATTTTTATTTATGGAAATAAAACCAAATCAAGTTTATACGCCAAAAGAAACCCAGGAGCTTTTGAAAGTCAGCCAAAGCACTATCAAACGGATGCTTAAGGGCGGACTTTTACGAGCTAACAAAATCGGCAAGCAGTACAGGATAATGGGGCATGAAATTTTGCGCGCTCTTTCGCCTGAGGTTGAGCAAAAAGCTGTGGATAGTTATCAGAAAATTAAAAGCAAAGTTAGGGAAAAGGTTAAGGATTGGTAATGGGTTGACTTGCTTTAAAATAAAATAACATTTTATAAACTTTCATAAACAAAAAAAATGTTGTTTACCCCCTCTCCCCTGTGGGAGAGGGCAGGGGTGAGGTTTCAGCGATGTTAATAATATAAGTTTATTTAAACTGATAAAGATTGTTACCTCACCCTAACCCTCTCCGCAATCGGAGAGGGAAAATGTGAAAAATTTGTATTATTTCAATGAATCGATATTCTTAACATTTTCTTCCCATACTTATTTAAACTTATGAAAGAAGCGGGACAACAGGCTGGGAAAAATTTTGCGTGGCTGACTTTAGCCCAGGCCGGAGTCAGGGTTTTGGGTTTGGCTTTTTATCTATATTTAGCGAGCCGGCTTTCAGCCGAAGGGGTGGGGCAATATAATTTCATCGGCTCGTTTGTGCCGTTTTGGTTCATAGTTATAGATTTTGGCGCCGGAGATTTTTTGTTCCGCGAATGGACTCGCGGCAAGAAAGACAAAGGCGAAGTAGAGAGAGATTTCAATATTTTGTTTACTGTCAGGTTTTGCATCACTGCCGCGCTGTTTGTCCCGTTTTTGGTTATAAACCATTTTATCAATCCCGGCATTGTCGTGCCTTTGGGCTTGTTTTATGTTTCAATGTTTATAGCGATGTTTCTGCATCTCTATGACTTGTATTTGCAGTCAGACAATCTGTTTCGTTTTACCGCCACCAGGCAGATCATAGAAAAAACCGTGATGGTTTTTTTAGGCGGAACGTTGTTGTTTTACCGGGCCAGTTTAACCAATGTATTTTACGCAATATTGGCAGGACAGATAATCTCGGCTTTGTACTACTATAAAAAAATTACCGCGTTGAAAGTCGGATTTGTTTTTGACTTCAAACGTTCCTTAGAGCTTTTTAAAAAAGGTTTGCCTTTTTTGTTTATCGCGATTTTTGCTTCGCTGTACGCGCGCATAGATATGACAATGCTCCGATATATGAAAGATTTTGAAACCGTAGGCTGGTATGGAGCGGCATATAAATTTTTAGACATCTCTTCTTTATTTTCAGTTTTGTTTTTAAGCTCTATCTTTCCCATTCTGTCCAATATATATAGTGATCCGGAAAAGCGGAGGCAATTTTGGGATTTTTACTACCAGTCTTTCAGGATAATTTTTTCAGCCGGCGTGCTCATAGCTTTAAGCTTAATTTTTCTGGCGCCTTTCTTGATCAGCTGGTTTTTTGCCGGCGATTTCGGTCCAAGCGTGCTGGCGTTGCGGATACTGATGATCGCCCAGGTGTTGATGTTTTTAAGCTTGTTTTTTAACAACCTTTTAGTCATCCAGGGCAAGGAAAAAAAGAGCATCTGGATCATCGCTGGTTCAGCTACGGCGAATCTAGTCTTAAATTTTGTGCTTATCCCAAAGTTTTCGCTTTACGGGGCGGCCTGGGCAACGGTGTTTGCCGAAGTTTTAAATTTGGTGGTTTTACAATATGTGGTTGAGTGGAAAAAGGACTGGACACTGATAGGGAAGATGGTCTTGGTGTTTCTTGTAAACGCGGCTACGCTGTATGTTTTCAAGGTTTTGGGCAATCTAAACAACCTGTTTTTCGGCGCCGCTCTTTTGTTGACTAATATTCTGGTTTTATTTACACTGAAATTGTTGCAAAAACGGGATTTGGAATTGTTTTTAAGCCCGATATATAAAAAAGCAAAAAGTTTAATTGTCTGAAATTTATGGCCCAACCATTTTTAAGTATCTGTATGCCTGTTTATAACGGCTCCCTACATTTAAAGGAAGCCTTAGACAGCATAACCGACCAATTTTCCGATCCGGAAGTTTTAAACAATGTTGAGGTGATCTGCTGCGACGACGGAAGCCGGGATAACAGTTTGGAAATCCTCAAAAGTTACCAGGAGCGTTTTTCCAATATCAAAATTTTGGTCAATGAGAAAAATCTTGGTTTTGACAGGAATGTCAACAAAGTTTTAACCGAAGGGAAAGGAAAATTTTGCTGGGTGTTAAGCCAGGACGAGCTTTTAGTGCCGGGCTCTTTAAAGCTCTTGGTGGAACTGCTTTTAGCCAACCCTGAAGTTGCCTATGTCTGCATAAGCAACAACCCCAACAAAGCCGGGGAAAAAGACGCGCAGTTTTTCCGTGACGGCACTGAGCTTTTGGGCACGCTCGGTATGAAGGGCGGACTGTTGTCCCAAAACATATATAATAGGGAATTTTTACCCGCAGACAGGGAAAAATATTATGGGAATCTGTGGTTTCATTATTCTATGGCGCTGGAAATCATTGCCAAGCGCCCGCTGTTTTTTGTAAAAAATTTGTTTGTGCCCACTGACCACAAGACCGCTTGGGCCAAAGGCGGTTTGGCTTTTTATACCTTCACGAATTTAAGACGCATCATACTGAACCTGCCGTATTTGGGTTATTCCGAAAAGGTGATAAAAGACCAGCTGAAAGGTTTTGCCAGGGACTTGCCCCGCACTATGGCATCTGCAAAACTTCACAGCTTGCCTTATAAAATGGACGTAGTTAAAATTTTATTTAAAGATTTTTATAAAAATCCGGCGGCTTTGTGTTTGGCTTTAGGGATTTTTTTAACGCCGGTTTTTCTGCTGCGTTTCGTGAAAAATTTGGGCATTTTGAAGCTCAATTAAGTTTATGATTCATAAGATCAAAACAACCCAAAAAGATCTGGACGCTTTATCCGGCCGCAAGGCCGGCAGTTCGGCTTTGAATTTGGATTACCATAAGTTGGTGGTAAAAAAACCTTGGGGATATGAGTATCTCTTGTATGAAAATTCTTTAGTGGCTGTCTGGGTTTTGTTTTTAAACTACGGGCATTCCACGTCCATGCATTGCCATCCCAATAAAAAAACTTCCTTGATTGTTTTGTCCGGCGAAGTGGAAACTTCTTCTTTAAACGGAGCGCATAGTTTAGCGGTGTCTGATGGATTGCTGATTGATGCCAAGACATTTCATTCGACCAAGGCTGTTTCCGAGGGCGGGGCTATCATAATGGAGATTGAAACTCCGCCAAACAAAAACGATCTGGTCAGGCTGGAAGACAGGTACGGCAGGGAGCAAAAAGGCTATGAAGGCATAGCCAACATCTCTTTTGAAACCGAGGGGTATGAGTATTGTTATTTTGAGCCGGGTACAGTAAGCAAGCAAGGCAAAATCAAAAATAGTAATGTGCATTTTATAACCCACCATAAGCCTGATGACTTGGTAAATTATTTACAGAAAATTGACAGCGGAGTTTTGGGCATCGTAGAAGGCGTTCTCTACGACACATCCGGAGAGGTTTTAGCGGAGCCGGGGGACAGTATGGAGACGCGGGAACTTAAAACCCATATGAGCAATGGCGCGCAAATTAAATCTCGTTTTGTTACTTTGCACTTACATTAAATATATTTTATGAACACAATTAAACTTGCAGATTATGTGGCGAATTTTTTGGTCAAACAAAACATTAAACATATTTTTACTTTGTCCGGCGGCGGCAGTATCCAGCTTTTGGATGCGATGGGCAGGCAGGAAGGTTTAAAATATGTTTGCAACCACCACGAGCAGGCCAGTTCCATATCCGCTGAGGCTTACTCCAGGGTTTCGGAAAACCTGGGAGCCTGCTTGGTGACTATGGGTCCGGGGTCGACTAACTGCGTAACCGGGGTTACCTGCGCTTGGCTTGACTCCATACCTGTCATATATTTATCCGGCCAGGTGGCTATGGATCATATGATGACCGGAACCCACTTACGCAATATGGGAGTGCAGGAGATAAATATAGTAGATATTGTAAAACCCATCACCAAATACGCTGTGCTGGTTAATGACGCTTCAAAGATAAGGTATCATTTGGAAAAAGCAGCTTTCCTTGCCAAGTCCGGCAGACCCGGTCCAGTATGGTTGGACATACCTTTAAACATCCAAAATGCGCAAATTGATCCGGATGCGCTTGTGGGTTTTGATCCAAAAGCTGAAGGCCTGGCTAAGGATGTAGATAAGGAAAATTTGAAAAAACAGGTGGCGGAATTTTTGGGAATGCTCAAAGCCGCCAAGCGGCCCGTTTTGTTTGCCGGCCACGGTATCAGGCTTTCTAAAGCAAGGTCTGAATTTAGACAGGTTGTAGAAATTTTAAAAATCCCAGTTTTAACCAGTATGTCAGCTCACGACCTGATAGAAACAGGCAGCGAGCTTTTTGTCGGCCGGCCTGGCATCTTTGGCGACAGGGCGGGCAATATGGCGGCGCAGATTTCGGATTTGATGTTGGTAGTGGGCGCGCGTATGCATTTGTGGAATATCGGGTATAACTATAAAGATTTTGGCAGGAACGCGAAAAAAGTCGTGGTGGACATAGATCCCGAAGAGCTGAAAAAGAAAACGATCCAGCCTAATTTTGGCATTGAAGCTGACGCGAAAGATTTTTTTGCTGAACTGCTTTTACAGCTTCAGGGCGAAAAACTGCCGGATTTCAGCGCGTGGCTTTCCAGAAGTCTGGAAGTGAAGAAAAAATATCCGGTGGTCTTGCCTGAATATAAAGATTTGAAAGATTGCGTTAATTCGTATTATTTTGTCGACCGTTTAAGCGAGGCGATGGCTGAGGGCGAAGTCATATTTACCGGAGTGGGCACTTCCTTTACCGGCACGCTCCAGTCCATCAAGATAAAAAAGAACCAAAAATTTAACTGCAATGTCGGCTGCGCTCCGATGGGCTATGACTTGCCCGCGGCCATAGGCGCGTGCTTTGCCAACGACTTAAAGAGAGTGGTGCTCATAGTAGGCGATGGGGGGGTAATGCTCAACCTGCAGGAGCTTCAAACCATCGCTCACTATAAACTGCCAATCAAAATATTTGTTTTGAACAACAATGAATACCTGGCCATAAAAAATACCCAAACCAGTTTGTTTAAGGGCAGGTTTACTGGTTCGGAAAGTTCCAGCGGCGTAACTTTTCCGGATTTTAAAAAAGTTGCCGACGCTTTCAATATACCTTACGTTAGGATAGAAAACCAAAACGGGATAGATGAAAAGATCCGGCAGGTTTTTGATTCGGACGGTGCGGTTTTTTGCAGCATCAATATGCAGCAAAGTCAGGCTCTGATCCCAAGGTTTTACGCGGAAGCAAAGCCGGACGGGACTTATGAGCAAAGACCTTTGGAAGATATGTTCCCGTTTATGGACAGGGATGACTATGCAAAGTATACTAAATTGGATTAAAATAATACGACTTGCTCCCTTGCTAATTTTCCATTCCGAAGGAGTAGGACGACTGAGGAATCCCTTAAATTTGTGAAGTATTTAAACTTAAGGGATCCATCGTTTAACTCGGGATGGAATCAAGGCGTAAGTTCTAAATATTTAAAAAAACATATGACAGAAAAAAAACAACTCAAGACAGTCATCATCACCGCGGAAGGTTTTGAAGACGAAGAAGTTATGTATCCCATAATGCGCCTGGTAGAAGAGGGGATAGTCGTGGATATCGCGACTAAGGACGCCAAGTTGGTTTTGGGGCGTTTGGGTTTTCCTTTGGAGCTGATGGTCCGCTACTATGGAAAACTGGTGGATGCAAAAACTTTGAAAGCTGAGGACTATGATATGGTTATGATCCCCGGAGGCTTTGAAGCGCCAGACCGCGTCAGGCAAATACCGGAAGTTTTGGACTTTGTGAAGAAAATGCACGAGGCGGGAAAATTGGTTGCGGCTTTTTGCCACGGCCCCTGGGTTTTGATCTCAGCCGGACTTTTGAAAGGCAAGAAAGCCACAGCCTATGTCGGCATAAAAGATGATATGGTAAATGCCGGAGCTGAATACATAGACGAACCCGCGGTCAAAGACGGCAACATAGTCACTTCCCGCCACCCCAGGGACATCGGCGCATTTATGAAGTTGGTTTTGTCAGAACTGAATAAATAGAATTATAATTTTTTCCGCCTCTCCTGTTTGGAGGGGGAGGGTTAGAGCCTGTCCTGAGCTTGTCAAATGGGGTGGGGGTGAGGTTTCAGCGATTGTTATCAAATATAAGTTTATTTAATTACCTAATATTGTTACCTCACCCTAGCCCTCTCCGACCACGGAGAGGGAATTTGAAAAAAATTGGCTTCTATCAAATATCTAACATCTATGCCCAAACTTATAATTCTTGATTTTGACGGCGTGCTTTCGGATTCGTTTGAATCTTTATACGGGGTAAACAAAGAAAGCGCGGAGCACATTGGCAAAACTTTAAGTCCAGAGGACTATAGGCAATGTTTTTTTGGCTCGCTTCATAAGGAACTGCAAAAAAAACTTGGGCTTACAGACGAAGAAAACCAAAAATTTTTGGAGTATAAACTTTCGATCTTTTCTTCATTTTACAATCCGGACAAAACCAAACTATTTACTCACGCGGAAAACCTGGTAAAGCAGCTTGATTCTTTGGGCAGGCTTTATATAGTTTCTTCCGCGCCGGAAAATGTCATCAGGCAGATGCTAAAAGAAAAAAATTTGGAACAGTATTTTGTGCAAATTTCCGGCATCAACAAACTTGGCAAAACAAAAACTTTTGAGGCGATTTTGGAAAAGGAAAGCAAAAAGCCAGAAGAAGTTTTTTTTGTTACAGATACTGTTGGGGATATGAAGGAGTCGGTCAAAATGGGCTTTAAAACCATAGCCGTAACCTGGGGTTTTCATACCAGAGAAGACCTGCAAAAAGAACACCCGTCATGTTTAGCCGAAACTCCGGAAGAGGTGGTTAATTATATACAATGTTAGTGTTAATAACTTACGATTTTTTTGGTCTGAATCCACAGGGGATATTGATCTTGCTGTCTTTACACCCTCTCCCATCCTCCTTCGTCAAGACTGCGGCGGACAAGTATAGGAGAGGGTTGGGGTGAGGTTTCAGCGATTGTTATAAAATATAAGTTTATTTAATCATCTAATATTGTTACCTCACCCTAGCCCTCTCCGTGGTCGGAGAGGGTATAAAATAAACTATACGCGTATGCTCAAAAAAACCATCATCCTCATAGGCGGGAGCGGATTTATCGGTAAAAATATTTTAGAAATGCTGGGCGGAAAGTATGACCTACTGGCGCCTAGCAGAACTGAGATGGATTTGCTTGATGCTGATTCAGTAAAAAACTATTTTGCCTCCCATATTTCAGATGTAGTCATCTACTCCGCCAATGTGGGGGGTAACAAAAAGCAAGCACATATAACGGATATAAAAGAAAAAAATATCGGGATGTTTATGAACGTGGCAGGTGCCAGCGAGCATTTTAAAAAAATGATTTTTTTAGGCTCAGGAGCCGAGTACGACAAGCGACGGGATTTGCATTTGGTTAAAGAAGAAGATTTCGGCCGGTTTGAGCCTTCGGACGAATACGGGCAAGCCAAATACCAGATATCTAAATACATTGAATCCAATGAAAACATAATATCGCTTAGATGCTTTGGCGTTTATGGAAAATACGAAGACCCGGATATGCGGTTCATTTCAAACGCCATAAAAAAAGCTTTAAGCGGGGAAAATATTACTATCTTTCAGAATATTTTTTTTGATTACCTTTGGGTAGGGGATTTGGTGAAAATCATCGAGCATTTTATAGAGCATAAAGGCAAACACAAATTTTACAACGCCTGCTCGGCTAAGCCTGTGGACTTGTTGTCTATCGCTGAAACGGTAAAAAAAATCAGCGGAAAAAAAATAAAAATTGAAATCCAAAACCCCGGTCTTGCCAAAGAATACACCGGCGACAACTCCCGCCTGTTGTCCGAACTTCCAAACTTCCAGCTGACTACTTTAGAAGAGGGAATAGGGAAGATGTTTGAATATTTGAAATAAAAAAAGACCCGCGCGAAGACGGGTCTTGTGAAGATGGTGCGGGTTAGCCAAACCGAAGCTTTAGGATGATCAGCAGTATAGCCTGCAAGCAAACCAAGCTGTTTGCCAGTTTGACTGCGAATGCTTTTTTTCTCAGTCCATACCAGAACCAAAGAAAAGTGCTGAGAGCTAGTAGTATCAGAGACCAAAGTGAAACATCTTTGAGACTCTGTGTCTGGAAAGCCGCTATGACTTGCGGCAAAAAAGTGCCAACGCTGATGCAGGTGGCGCCAAGTCCGATTCCTTCTGTAACTTTGTCGTTCATATAGCCAGTATAAAGTAAGTTAGTGATGTTGTAAAATAAAATAGGCCGCCCTTGCATCGGTGAGATGCGAGAGCGGCTGTGTTGTGGTTCGCCGTTAGTCCGGGTGGCGGAGAGAGGAGAAAACGCATTGACCCTCCGTTTCAATGTACCTGAGAGCCGTTTCGATGATCCCTCCTTTTGTACCGTGCGCCCAGATGAGGTTGTCAGGCATTTCCGATATGGGGAAGAATTTGCCGGTATATTCTGCTGGAATCTGCTTGAGGCGCTGGGCAAACACTATGAGCAGCCAGTGTCCTTTTCGTATATTGCCGGCCCCGCGCGGGTCGTTTGTCACTTCGACGACTCCGGCGAAGTGATGCTCGCCGGCGATGCCGGTCTCATCCGTCAGACCAAGCGACTTGCCGCGCTCGTGGGCAGGGATGCCCTTGAGCATAATCTTGCCCGAGCAGTACCACGGTCGGCCTGGATAGACATTATCGTCCTCAGGCCGCTGATTGAGGAGTATGTGGGTGGGTTTTCCACCCCCGTCCACAACCAGGGTTACGAGCTCGTAGCTGACGTTCAGGCCGAAGCCTGAACAAAGACGAGCTTCGAAAAGCCATGGCGGTACTCCCTGCTGGTTGCCTAGCCAGAGTGCTGACGAAGTGAGGAGATTCCGCCGGATATCTTCCGGCAAAATGCCTTCTTCGAAGTCTTCTGGCTGTAGCCCTCCGTTTTTCATCCTCGCCACCCAACGACTCTTGTGTGCCGCACGGATGATGGGTTCGTGGTGTTCGATCAGGTTGAAACGTTCGGGATCGGTCAGCACTTCACTGACCAAAAGCCATTGAGCCTTTGGATTGGCGAAAGATGGTTTATCACAAATGAAGATGAGGGCTAATTCAGGACCTCGAGGTGTGCGATGAAGCAACACATCCACGAGGGTTCCCTGAACCCTGTCTGACCCAAGCTCTTTTTGAACCCGTTTGAAAGGCTCGTTGAAAGAGTACGCGCTGCGATCATTGGGATCACTGCCTCTCAACATTGTTCCAGCGCTATGCAGCTCGTTTGGGTAGAATTTATCATCAGGTGATCTGGGAACCAGAAGCACCCTGAGCCCCTCGGGGGACTCTTGGAAAAATACGGTTTCAATCGCAGTGAACGCGCAGATGCGCGCCAATGCGTTGTAAAATTTGGCACTCCAGGGTTGCTGGACATGCCGAAGCAACCACACAAGAATCAACTGCAGAATTTTCTGCATTAGATTCCTCCTTTTCTCAAACAGGGATGTGATATCTGAATGCAAATTTTACAGTGCATACAGAGCCAAATATTATACAAAATTCACACTTAAAAGTCAATATGGACAAAGGGGGTAAAAAAGCGTATTATAATGTCTAGTTATTGTTAAATTTAAGCCCATTTATATGAACTTTTTGCTTCATCCGGATAAGAAATTTAGGCCAGGGGAGGATTGGATTTTTTACGCAAAAGCCGTATACGGAAAAGAAGAGATAGAAGCGGTAAACAAAGTTTTGCTTGAAGACTGGTTGGGCAACGGCAAGTATACTGAAGAATTTGAAAATAGGGTGGCGGCCTTGTACGGAAAAAAGTACGGGCTGTTTGTAAACTCCGGCTCTTCTGCTTTGCTTCTTGCTTACGAACTTTTTAACTTTGCTCCGGGTTCGGAAGTTATAACCCCGGCTTGCACTTTCGGCACCACCATCAGCACTATGCTGATGAAAAACCTGGTGCCGGTTTTGGTTGACTCAACAGTCGGCACTTACAACATTGACATAGACAAAATTGAAGCAGCCATTTCTCTGAAAACTGTGGCTATCACCGTGCCTCACGCGGTAGGCAGCGTAAACGATATGGTTCGGCTTAGAGAAATTTGCGACAAGTACAGGCTCAAACTTATAGAAGACAGCTGCGACACTATAGGCAGCAAACTACATAACAAGCCGACCGGCACTTGGTCAGATGTTACTGCCACCAGTTTTTACGCTTCTCACGGCATCACAGCCGGCGGGGGCGGGGGAATGTTGATGACTGACAACGCGGACTTCAAGCGCCAGGCCAAAGTTTTCCGCGACTGGGGACGTTCTTTGCCGGAATATGTGGAAGGCAAGTTTGAAGATAGGTATTCAGTCAAAGTCGGTGGCGTGCCTTATGACGGCAAATTTACTTTTGAAGAAGTTGGCTACAATATGAAAGGCGTGGAAATGCAGGCGGTTTTCGGACTGGCCCAGTTAGACAGACTTTCTGAGTTTAACCGCATCCGCGCCCGCACCTTTGATCAGCTGTATAGGTTCTTTGTAAACTACGAACAATTTTTTATTTTGCCGAAAACCATCCCTGGAGCTGAGGTTTACTGGCTGTCTTTTCCGGTCAGCGTCCGGGAAGGCGTGGGTTTTGACAGGCAGGAGCTGCTTCGGTATTTGGAAAGCTATAAGATCCAAAGTAGGCTTCTTTTTGCCGGCAACATCATCCGCCATCCGGCCTATGTGAACAAGGTTCATAAAATGCGCATTGCCACTCCGCTGCCGAACGCCGACTTTGTGATGCGTAACGCGTTTTTGGTCGCCTGCCACCAGGCTATGACAGATGAAATGGTTTTATATATCACGTCCAAAATTCAGGATTTTTTGAAGGAAAAGGGTCTGATCAATCCGCTTCAGCCGGCATTGATGTAATCCGCGTAAATAGTTTTAAAACTTTTAGGAAGTTTGGCAATACTTCAAATGAAACCAAAAACACAAGCGCAAAAATTAGCTCAAGAACTTGCCGCATATGCCAACCCAAAAGGCGATTTGCCTTTTGAGATTTTTTTAGCCATAAGCAAAATGGTGGTTTTTACCGCCTGCGAAATCGTGGTGGTAAATGAAAAAAAAGAAATTTTGCTCTGCTGGCGGAACGACCGCTGGTGGACTGGCTGGCATTTTCCGGGCGGGCTTTTGAGGTTCGGGGAAAAATTTGAACAGAGGCTCAAAAAAACCGCTGTAGCCGAGCTTGGGGTAAAGCTTCTTTCAAGTAAGTTTTTGTTTCCGGTGAATTATCCAGTCAGTAAAAGGGGGCAGGATGTGGGGCTGATATTTTTGTGCAAAGTTTCCGGCCAGCCTAAATCAGGAAAGTTTTTTAAAAGTCCGCCCAAAGATTTGATTTTTGAACATAAAAAGGTTTGGAAAAATTTGCAACAATACTTAAAAATAAATATAAATGGATAACAACCAAATTTTGGTAGTTTTGGATGCCGGCATTCCGGTTTTGGAAAACAATAAAATATTTATTCGCGAAGAAGCGGCCAAGGTGATGCATACCATTTTACCGATCTGTTTTTTGTATGAAAGGGCAAAAGAACAGGGTATAAATTTTGTTACCCCTGATGTGTTTTACAAGATGGAAAAAAAACCCAATCAGGTTTTTATGATGTCGCACGGAGTAACCGCGGATACTTTTAAACTCATCGGCCTTGGCGCAAAGCCCCTGATCCTTTTTTCCCAGGAGTCTCCTTATGTGGCCTCCAGATTTTATGTTTTTTTAAGAAAATACAGCCGTTTGTTTAAATACAGTTTTTTGTTTGCCGGAGCCAAAAAGCAGGTGAGCGGCAAAACGGAATTCCACGAGATGAATTTTCCCCAAAGCCCGGCGCCCCAAGTAAAGAGCGTGCCGTTCGGGCAAAAGAAATTTTTAGTCTTTATTGTGGGGGCCAAATACAACAAAACCCATTTTAAAAACATTCTGCTGAAACTTCTTTATGGTTTGTCGGTTAAAGAGATCAACGATCTGCGCAGGCGGGTCATCGCTTTCTTTTGCAAAAAGCCGGGATTTGACCTTTATGGCAGGGGATGGGACAAGGCCCAGATACCGGGCATTACCAAAGAGGATATACAGAATTCATACCGCGGAAGCTTGCCTTATGGCGAGACGGCTAAAATGGAAAAGCTGGCTGAGTATAAGTTTGTCATCTGTTTTGAAAACGCGGTTTTTCCCGGCTATGTGACGGAAAAAATATTTGACGCTTTGGTTTCCGGCGCGGTTCCTATTTATATGGGGGCGCCGGATGTGGAAAAATTCGTTCCGAAAAACGCTTTTGTGGACTTTCGCGATTTTAAAGATTTGTCGGCTTTGTACGAATTTTTATCCTCTATGCCGGAAAACCGCTATAACGAGTATTTAAAAAATATTTCCGATTATCTTAAGTCAGACAAATACCGGATTTTTTCCCAGGAAACGTTTGCTAAAGATATTTTACGGATCATTGAAAAGGAAAAGCGATAGTTATGCCCAAGGTTACCATTGCCATACCTACATATAACCGCCCGGTATATTTGGCGGAAACTTTAAAAAGTCTGTTAAAGCAGACTTTTTCGGATTTTCAAATAATTGTTTTTGACGACAAAAGCGATTTTAGCGCCCCTGATTTTTTGCGGCAATTTAACGATCCCAGGATCAGTTTTTTACGCAGCGAATTTTTGTTGGGCGGCAATGCCAAAAATTTCCAAAGAATATGCAATTTCAAATTCAAGACCGAGTATGTGATGATTTTTCACGATGACGACTGCCTGCATCCGGAGGCTTTAAAAAGACAGGTGGAAATTTTAGGCCAACATCCGGAGATTTCTCTGGTGTTAACCGGTATGAAATTTGTTTCCGATTTTAGCAAGATGTTTGAATTTGAAAATCTTTCCGCCCAGCCCCAATGGTCTCTGGTTGACAAGGCCGGTTTTACCAGGCTGATTTTAAGGGGAGTTAATATACCTTTCAACTCCGCTTTGTATAGGGCGGATATTATAAAGGATATCGCTCCTTTTCAGGAAAAGTACGGCAAATGGTGCGACCGGCCTTATATGATAAGCAGTATCAAAGACGGCAAGGCGGCTTTTCTTAAGGAGATTTTAGTCAACTACCGTATACACCCGGGACAAGACTCGCAAGGCTCAACTAATCCCAAAGCGGACCGGGAGTTTGCAAGACAGCTGTTTTCGTTTTACAAACTTAGTCTGCCTGAGCCTTTGGCGGGCGAGGATAAAAATTTATTTTATAGTTTTAGCACCAACAACTTGATTTCTTTTTTGCAAAAAACCGCTCCGGATTTCAGTTCTTATAAACAGGCATTAAATGAATTTAAGCCGGATTTGTTTGACTGGAAATATTTGAGACTAAACGGGCTGTGGTATTTGATAAAGGCTTTAAAGCGCTATTTTTTATGAATATTTTGGGAGTGCACTATGGACATAACGCGACAGCGGCCTTGCTAAAAGACGGCAAGGTAGTTTTCGCTATGAGTGAAGAAAGGTTAAACCGCCTGAAAAACAGCAATGGTATGCCAGTGATGGTTTTGGAACACATTTATAAAAATTATGTAAAGCCCGAAGATGTGGATGCCGCGGTGTTGTTTCAGAAAGACCTCAGCGGTTACTATGAACTAAAACGTCACGGGTTTAAGTCAGTGAGGAATTTTTCTTTAAGCAATATAAATTTCGGAAAAAAATATAGTTTTTATAAGCATTTGGAGTCTAAATTGCCCTTTACTAATTTTATTAGATTAGCTATGGGTAAGCTTCGGAAAAAACTTCGGGAGTTTAAGGACCAGAGAACCGGAGAATCTATGGCATATTTTTCCAAAGCTTTAGGTTTGCCGAAAGAAAAAATATTATTTTCCGAACATCATGCTTCCCACGCCTATGCCTGTTGTTTTAACCTGCCGAAAGACAGGCAAACTTTGGTTTTTACAATGGATGGGGAAGGGGACGGCGAGTCAAGCACAATCAGCATTTGGGATGGAAAGAGCCTTAAAAAAATTTCTTCCAATCCAATTTCGGTTTCTATCGGCTACTTTTTTACCGAGATCACCAAGCTTTTAGGGATGACGCCTAACGAACACGAGTTTAAGGTTATGGGTCTGGCTCCGTATGCCAAGGAAGAAAAAGCTAGAAAACTCTATGAGGAGTTTAAGCAGCTTTTGTGGCTGGATGACAATCTGAATTTTCAGTCCAAGCTGGATATGAGACGGTTGGAATTTTTTTTGCTGGAAAAGCTGTATGGTCAACGTTTTGACACAGTGGCAGCGTTTGCCCAGATTTTTCTGGAAGAAAAAGTTTTGGAATGGATAAGGAAATGGATAGAAAAAACCGGCATCAAAAACCTGGCTGTGTCGGGAGGGGTTTTTATGTCCGTGAAGTTAAATCAAAAAATCTCCGAACTTTCTGAAGTGGAGAGTTTGTTTGTGATGCCTTCGGGGGCGGACGAGTCTACGGCTATCGGCGCCGCATTTTACGGCGGTCTTAAACTTTCCGAAAACCGCAAATTTTGCTATGAACCGATTTTGGATTTATGCCTGGGTAATGAATATAAAGATAAGGATATTGAAACATATATCAAAGAGCAAAAGCTGGAGCAAAAATACAAAGTTGAAAAATTTTCCGGCGTTTTTGAGATAGAAAAAAAAGTGGCAAAACTTTTGTCCGAAAACCAGGTGGTTGGGAGATTTGCCGGCAGAAGCGAGTGGGGCGCCAGGGCTTTGGGCAACCGAAGCCTCCTGGCTAACCCTTCGTCTGCTGAAACCATAAAGCTGATCAATGAGATGATCAAAAATCGGGATTTTTGGATGCCTTTTGCGGCTTCAGTTTTAAAAGAAGAAGAAAAATCCTACTTAAAAAATCCAAAAAACACCGCCTCCCCGCATATGACTATCACTTTTCATACTACTGAGCTGGCGCAGAAGCATCTAAAGGCCGCCATCCACCCTTATGACTATACTTCCCGCCCGCAACTGGTGGACAAGGTTATCAGTCCCCGTTATCACGCTTTAATCTCGGAATTTAGAAGCCTGACCGGCATAGGCGCGGTTTTAAACACCTCGTTTAACCTGCACGGCGAGCCCAATGTGGAAACCCCGGCTGACGCTATAAAAACTTTGGAGAACTCAGGTTTAAATTATCTGGCTTTGGAGAATTTTTTGATCAGCAAAAAGTAATATGCGAACCAAATCTGTCACAGAAAAAGTCAAAGAGCTTTATAACCAACAGCCGTATCAGGCTTACAACGAAGACTATTTTCCAGTTTTTAAGTCTTTGGGTTTAAACAGGGAGGATTTGGCAAAATTTTTTTTTGGTAAAAATATTTTGGAAATCGGGTCTGGCGGGGGACAGCTGAGTCTTTTTATGTCAGGACTTGGCGGGACTGTGACAGGGGTTGATATCAGTCAGGAAAGCTTGAGGCGTGCCGAAGCGCAGGCTAAAATTTTAAACCGGATCAACAACCGATGGATATTGGGTGATATTTTTGACGATAATTTTTTACAAGCCCACGAACTGAAATACGATTTTGTCCTATGCTATGGCGTTTTGCACCATACCGCAAACCCCGCGTTAGGATTTGCCCGTTTAACTAGGCTGCTTAAGCCCGGCGGTATTGTGCTGGCGGGGGTGTATAGCCGGACCCAATGGCTGTACAGACTGAAACGAAAAATTGTCATATTGCTCGCCAAAGACAATGGTGAAAAAAGACAGTATTGGGCGGAAAAGCTGTTTTTTAGAAAGAGTCAAAACAGGGTCGCGGTGTTTGACGGTTATGTGCATCCGCAGGTCAGTTTCCATTCCATTTTTGAAGTATTAAATTGGGGGGTAAGTCAAAAGCTTTCTTATTTGGGGTCCTGGCCGCCGATTGAGGTTTCATATTATTTTAAACAAATTTTTAAGTTTAATTTTCTAAAAGCGTTTGACAACAGCCGGATCGGGTATTATTTAACTGAAGTTTTTTGGTTTCTGCGCGGAAAATCCGTTATGGTGAGTATGGTTTTTAAAAATACAAAACAATGATTTACATTTATACGGAAAATTTTTTCTTAAAAGCCCGGCTGAAAAATTTTGTTAAATTTTTACTTGGCAAAAACCGCGGACCTGAAGCGGTCTTTGAAAGTCTTAAAAGGGGACTGAAGGAATGCGGGCAGGATTTTACAGTCAATGACCCAAAGCCGGCTTTTGGCAGTATTATTTCTGTGCTTTCGGGCACGGAAGTTTTGAAATGGGCGATTGTAAAAAAGCAAACAGGCCTTTTAAAGAAAATTATCGCGGGTCCGAATATGGTGGTAATGCCAGAAGATGCTCGAGGCATTTTAAAATCTCCCCAAATTGACCGGATTTTAACGCCGTCTTTGTGGGTAAAAGAGTGCTATATTAAACAGGCGCCCGAGCTTTTGGGCAAAATAGATGTTTGGGCATCTGGGGTTGAAGCTTTTGAATTAAAAAATCAGCCAAAAATTTACGACTTTTTGGTTTATAAGAAAAATATCAGCGAGGATTGGTTTTCCCAAATAAAAAATCAGCTTTTAAAAAATAAAATGACTTTTCAAATTCTGTCTTACGGACAACATACCAGAGAAGAGTATTTAAAACTTTTATCTGAAAGCAGGTTTATGGTGTATTTGTCAGAAACCGAGAGTCAGGGTATAGCAATGCTGGAAGCCTGGATGTCTGATGTGCCGGTTTTGGTTTTAGAACGCGGGTATTTTGAAAAAGACGGAATAAAGGTTTTGGGCAATACCGCCAGCCCGTATTTGGATGAATCAGCGGGTCTTAGGTTTAAAACTCCGGACGAGTTTGGACGCATTTTAACTGATTTGTCAAAAAAGAATTTTCAGCCCCGCGCCTACGCGCTTGAAAATTTTACAGACAAGCTGGTTGCGGAAAATTTTTTAAAGATTTTTTATGCCTAAAGTTTCTATAAATATCTTAACCAAAGACCGCTTGGAGCTTTTAAAAAAAGCTTTGGCTTCGGTATGGAGCCAAACTTTTACGGATTTTGAAGTTGTGGTGGTAAATGATGGGAGCGCGGATCAGACAGAAAAATATTTAAAAAATTTCCTCCTACGTCAAGACTTCGGAGGACAAGTAAGATTTAAAAATTTAAAGATTTTAAACCATAAACAGTCGTTAGGTATAACCAAAAGCAGGCAAGAGGCGCTTTCAGCTTCGAGCGGGGAGTACGTGGCGTTTTTGGATGACGACGACCAGTGGATTGATCAAGACAAGTTGAAAAAGCAGGTGGAGTTTTTAGACAGCCATCCGGAATATGTTTTGGTTGGAGGCAGTGTCTCAGTCTTAAGACTTAAGTCTAAAGTCTTAAGTCTTAACAGACCTTTGGATAACAAGACTATTCGAAGAACGATGCTGCTTAGGAACAACTTTTTTACTTCCACGGTTATGGTCAGAAGGCAGGAGGCTTTACAGGCGGGCGGGTTTGCGTCGGACAGCACTGATTTGGCAGAGGACTATGACTTGTGGCTGAGAATAGGACTTTTGGGAAAAATGGCCAATTTCGCAGATGTTTTTGCTCTATATAGAAAGTCGGATTATAATAAGTATAAGCTCGGGTTGTTTTTTGACAAGCAATCGGTTTTAATTCGGAGGTATAAAAAACAATACCCCTTGGCTTTTGTTTCAGGGTTAATATTAAAGTTTAGGAAATTTATAATAGGACAATAATAATATGTCTATTGCGGTGGAAAATTTGCCCTTGCAGGATTTAAAACTTGTCACGTCAAAAGTTTTTGAAGACGAAAGGGGATATTTTACAGAAACTTATAAACTAGAGGAATATCAAGCTCTTGGATTGCCTGTGTTTGTGCAGGATAACTTGTCTTTTTCGCGTAAGGATGTTTTGCGGGGACTTCATTTCCAAAAGCCTCCGAAAGCCCAGGCTAAATTTTTAAGATGTTTATCCGGGCAGATATGGGATGTGGTGGTGGACTTGCGAAAAAATTCCTCGACATTTAAACAGTGGTATGGGATTGAACTTTGGGAAAAAGACGGCAAGGGGCTTTTTATCCCCGAGGGTTTTGCTCACGGATTTTTGGTTTTGTCGGAAACAGCCTTGGTTTCCTATAAGATTACAGATGTCTATGATCCGGATAAGGACAGCGGTATATATTTTAATGATCCGGAAATCGGCATTACCTGGCCAGTGAAAAATCCAGTTATTTCGGACAAAGACGCCAAACTGCCTTTGTTTAAAGATACTTATTTGTTTTAAATATATGGGAAGAAAAAAAATGGTTTTTTGGGTCCTTTTGTTGCCAAACTTGGCGCTTTTGTATTTGGCGCTTTTTTTGGCTATGCGCGTCCGTTATCCGGCCGGGATGAGCCCGGAAATTTTGTCAGCCCATCTGTGGGCTTTTTCCTGGATTTTTATTTTATGGATTTTAAATTTTTTCATCCACGGGATTTTTGATACTTCTTTTTTTCGAAGGTACTTGGGCTTGGTTTTTCGCTTGGCAACCGCCCAGGTTGTCAATCTACTGATTGCCATTTTGTTTTTTTACTTTCAGAAAGATCTGATACTTACGCCCAGACGTTTTTTGTTGGTTGTTCTCGCGATCAGTTTTGCCTTGCTTTTAGTCTGGAACTTGCTGGTTAAATTTTTCTTAAAAAACCGGATTAAGGAAAATATTTTTTTGTTTTCATTTAACCAGGAACTTCTGGATTTGGAAAAAGAGATTGAAAACCATGAATTTTTAGGCTACAAAGTGCTGGGACATTTAAATGCAAACAATTTAGCTTCCGCCAGCATTGGTCAAAGTTCGGCAATAGTTTTACCTGACAAGCTTGATGAAAACAAGGCCGTGCTAAAAGATTTTTTTCATCTTCGCACCCGCGGAGTAAGTTTTTACAACCATCGGGATTTTTACGAACAACTTTTAAGGCGGATTTATCTTTCAGATTTAAGCGAGGTGTGGTTTTTACAGAATATAAACTACCGGGAAAAAAGATTGTTTAACTTTCTCAAACGTCTGGTAGATCTGTTTTTTGGCCTTTTGTCCGGACTGGTGTTTGTGCTGATTTTCCCTTTTATCTATTTGCTGATCAAAATTTTTTCTCCCGGGCCGGTATTTTTCACCCAAGAGCGGGTGGGCAAGAACGGCGAAGTGTTTAAAGTTTATAAATTCAGGTCAATGAAACACGGCAGCCCGACCAATACCTGGACTAAGGTAGCAGATCCGCGCATCACCCCTTTGGGCAGGTTTTTAAGGAAAAGCCGCATTGACGAAATCCCGCAATTTTTAAATTTGCTTTTTGGCAATATGAGTCTTGTGGGTCCAAGGCCGGAACAACCTCAGATCGTAGAGAGGCTGAGAAAAGATATCCCATTTTATGACGAGAGGCACCTGGTCAAGCCGGGGCTGACTGGCTGGGCGCAGATAAACAACATCTACGCGGGAAATGACGAAGAAACCAAACTCAAACTTCAATACGATCTCTACTACATAAAAAACCGCAGTTTGTTGTTTGACCTGGAAATCATCTTAAAAACTTTATACTACATCTTTACCTGGCAGGGGAGATAGTCAACACTCTAACACTCTCAAGTATCTTAAATGCACGTTGATTGAAATTAATCTTTTATGAAAGAATTTGTTTTAAAGTATAGAAATTTGGTTTTAAGCCTTACTGCTTTGCTGTCAGGTTTGTTTTTTGACTTTTTGTTTGTGGGGGAGAAGCTGGGTATTTCAGTAGCGGTTTTTGTTTTGTTTTTGCTTAGCTTGTTTGTTATAAGTTTTTTTCTGTCCGGCAAGAGGGATATTAAATCTCTGTGGTTAGTATTGCCAATATTATTTTTTTCCTTTGTTTCGGCGATACGGGCAAATTTGTTTTTGAATTTTTTAAATATTTTGGCGGTTTTAGGGCTTTTGCTGCTTTTAAGCAGGAATGTTTTAGATTTAAAAGTTAGCGCATTTACAATCAAGAATTATTTGTCTACTCTGTTTATCTTCCCCTTACTGCTTTTAAGGGAAGGGCTAAGAACATTAAGCGGCATAAATAAGTATTTGGATGTAAAAACAAAGGATAGTTATATTTCCAAAGCTTTGGTGGGGTTTCTTTTTGCAGTTCCATTTTTATTGGTTTTTATTGTTTTGTTTGCCGGAGCGGATTTGGCTTTTAAAAAATATTTTGATTCTATACTAAATTTTCATCTACCAGAAAATTGGCAGCAGCATTTGTTTATCGTTGTGTTTATCGGTTTGACAGTTTTAGGATTTTTAGCAAATGCATTTAAAGATAAGGTTGACTGGTTAACTGGGGAAAATAAGGCGATTGAAAATGCATCTGCCTCAAAGAGCGTTGAGGTTATGGTATTTTTGAGTCTGATCGGCGGTTTGTTTTTTGTATTTATAATTTTTCAAATTGCTTATTTATTCGGAGGGGAAAGAAATATCGCAGAATTGGGTTTTACCTATGCTCAATATGCCAGACAGGGTTTTTGGGAGTTGATTGCGGTGGCGATTTTGACTTTGCTTCTGCTTTTAATCTCAGAAAAATTTTCCAACAATTCAGCAAAAAAAGATAGTTTTTATATTATCCCCGCGATGGCAGTTATATCTGAAGTGTTGGTTATCGTTGTTTCTGCCTTTATGAGACTGGGTTTGTATGTTGAAGCGTACGGTGAGACAACTTTAAGATTTTATGTCAATATATTTATTTGGTTTTTGTTTGTTGTATTTATAATCCTTGGAATCAGGACGGTTCTAAGAAAGGCAGAATCTTTTTTTGCTTTTGGCGTTTTAATGAGCTTAATCATATTTACGGTTATGATTGATGTTTTAAATCCAGATGCTTATATTGTAAGGAAAAATGTAGAGCATTATATTAAAAATGGCCAGATAGATATTGAATACTTTCGCAATATGTCACCAGACGCCGTGCCGGAAATTTTAAGCATCAAACATTTGTTAAACGCTTCAGACCAAAGCAGGGTAGATGAAATATTGATTCAGCAAAGAGACGAGTTGGAAGTTTATAAAGAAAGCTCCTGGCGTTCCTATAACCATTCAAAAGATAGGGCAATAAATCTTTTGGAAAATATAGAAAGAAATAATTAAGATTTAATTTATTTACCTTATGAATTCATATAACTGGTATTCGCAGTTAATAAAGCCTTCCTGGGCGCCGCCTAGTTTTTTGTTTGGGCCAGTGTGGACGGTTTTATACATTATAATCGCAATTTCTTTCGGCAGAGTATTTATGATGGGTTTTAGAAAAGAAATTCCAGCTATCGTAATACTGCCTTTTGCATTAAATCTATTTTTTAATTTTATTTTCACCCCGCTTCAGTTTGGGTTAAAGAACAATCTGCTTGCTTCTATAGATATTATTTTGGTTTTAATTTCATTGATATGGGCTTTGGTTGCTATTTGGCCTTATGCCAGGTGGGTGAGCTTAGTAAATATCCCGTATCTTTTATGGGTGTGTTTTGCCACGGTTTTGCAGTTGAGCATCACTTATTTGAACAGATAAATTTTTACAAAAATCCCGCCCCGATGTAGATCGGGGCGGGATTTATTTTAGAAACTTCTATCTTGCGGATAACGGCGGTGGGAGTTGGGGCGGGGAGGGAAGGGTTTGGATTTTTTAAACCCCGGTCTTGGCTTTTTTCCGAACGGTTTTGCGCCAAAGGGTTTGGAAAAAGGCTTTTCCGGCCTTGGGCTAAAAGCTCTTTTGTCGCCAAAAGGTTTTGAAGTAAAAGGCTTGCTATATCCTCTGGAAGGAAACGGCGGACGAGAAAAGTTGTCATTTGGTGAAAAGGCGGGGGTGGCTACTTCAGGAAGTTTGGGCAAAGGAGTGGGTGGAAGCTGTTTTTTGATTAGATACTCTATGTCTCTTACATCCCTTCTTTGGTCAGGCGTGGCAAAAGAAATGGCGCGTCCCAAATGACCGGCTCTGCCGGTTCTGCCGATTCTGTGAACATAGTCTTCAGCAGCTTCTGGCAGGTCAAAGTTTATGACTAGTTCAATGCCGGTAACATCTATGCCGCGCGCGGCAATGTCAGTGGCTACCAGCACGCGATAGCGACCAAGTTTGAAGCCTTTTAAAGCTTCCAGCCTTTGGTTTAGGGATTTGTTGGAGTGTATCTCCGCTGCGGTGTGTCCCATTTTTTGCACCGCGGCGTTGATTTTTTTCGCGCCAAATTTGGTGCGGGAAAAAACCAACACGCTGCCTTTGTATTCTGAAAGCAGGCTTTGGAGCAGGGCAACTTTTTGTTCTCTTCTAACTACAAAAAGCTCCTGGGTGATGTTTAAATTGGAAGAACCTGGAGGAGCTACTTCAACCCTGACCGGCAGTTGCATATATTTTTTTGCGATTTCAACTATCTGAGCCGGCATGGTGGCGGAGAAAAGCATTGTTTGTCTTTCTTTTGGCACAGTGGCGAGGATTTTGTTGATCTGCGGCGCAAAACCCATATCCAGCATTCTGTCTGCTTCGTCTAAAACCAAAATTCCCACGTGATCAAGTTTGATGGTTTTTTGTTCCAGATGGTCTATGAGCCTGCCCGGGGTGGCTATGACTATATGAGGGTTGTTTCTCAGTTGCCTAAGTTGTTTGCCCATATTTTCCCCGCCGATAAGAATGGCGGTTTTAAGTCCGATGAATTTTCCGATTTTGTTTAAAGACTCGTCTACTTGCACAGCCAGTTCGCGGGTAGGGAGAAGGATTAAACCTTTTTTGCCTTTTTTATCCGCCTGGGCTAAATGCTGGATCATTGGAATGCCAAAAGCCAGGGTTTTCCCTGTTCCTGTTTGGGCAATGCCCATCAAATCTTTGCCTAAAAGCGCGGTTGGGATGGACTGGTGCTGGATAGGGGTGGGAGTAATAAAGCCCAGCTTATCCAGGATTTCTAAAAGTTTCGGGGCGATGCCAAGCCCGTCAAAACTTTGAGGTGTTTGAGGTGTCATAAAAAAAAGTTCCGACCCTTGTCTCAGGGCCGGAAATAAAAATTTCAGATTTGAGCTTAAGAGTCATTAAATAAATAGTACCCAAATTATATCATAACAGCCCTTTTTTGTCAACATTTTTCTACAGAAACTACTTTGGGACACTACAGATGCCTACAGAATTATTCCCCCAGGGGTTTAAATATTTGTAGGTATTCGTAGTTCTATTTCCAAACAACTAAAATATATTTTTTTGACTGGTCAATATTTGCTATGCTGTGGTCCCAGTCAGCTGCGGCATTGTATAGTGTGTCAAAAGTATATGGGTAGTTAAGCCCATTTTTAGTACCAGGGTCGTTGGTGATGAAGTTGTCATCCGAATCATAGCCGTGGATGAGGAGCATATGATATATAGGACCGGGCCGTTTGTAGTTGGGGTTCTGAAGCAGTCTGCCTGCTTCAGGTATTATAAGCAAACGGTTATTTAAAAGTTCCAGTTTGATATCTTCAGCGGAAAAATTTTCCAGGATTTTTGTTTTTAGCCCATATACTTCTTGCGCCATTTTGGCAGTTTCTTTTAGTGTGGTGTCCAGGTGAAAGCCGAAATTTTCATTTTGCCACTTGGTAAGTTTGCTGAGTTCCGATTCCACGAGCTGGGCGGGGAGTTGTAAAGCAGTATTTTTGGAAAAATATTCATTGGCCATTATCAGCACAGCTTCTTCGCAGGCTTCGTTGTGGAGTTTGTCCCAGTTTCCGGTCGGCGCCTGAGCGGTAAAGGGGACTTTGCGCAAAAGGGTTTTGGGCATATTGGAATTTTTTGAATCTGTTTTTTCAGTAGAATTGAAGTATATAACAGGAGATTGACCCTGATTGTAATAAGATTTTTTTATACATATTAAAGCCGCACTCGCTCCGAGGACTGCAAATGTTACCATAAGTATCGTTACAAGATGAGCTTGCTTTTGCATACTTTATACTAAATACTAATCACTAATCACTAAGCAACCTCTTGCTTCTTGATTTCTAAAAATTGCCCTGTTTTTAAAGCCTCAGGCATAATATATTTATTTACCCGCACCCGGGTGAGTTTTTTTACCACCAGTCCAACAGCCTCAAACATTTTGCGGATTTGGCGGTTTTTACCCTCGTTAATAGTGATTTTAATGAGATTGCTTTTAGCTTTAACTTTGGCTGGGTTGGTTTTTCCGGTATCTATGAAAACTCCGGTTTTAAGTTTTTGCAGCTGTTCTTTGGTAGGGGAGTCAGAACACAAAACTTCGTATTCTTTTTCGTGTTCGTATTTTGGATGGGAAAGCTCCTGGGTAAGCTCACCGTCATTGGTCAGGATTAACAGTCCTTCGGATTCAAAGTCCAGGCGGCCGATTGGCCAAACCAAATTTTTATATTTTTCCGGAAGCAGCATATAAACAGTTTTTCTTCCTTGCGGGTCTTTGCGAGTAACCATATAGTTTTTTGGTTTGTTCAGCGCAAGGTAGATTTTTTTGCCTGAAGGTTTGACGATTTTTCCGTAAACTTTGACCTGGTCTGTTTCTGGGTCAACTTTGTCCCCGAGCTTGGCTTTTTTGCCATTGATAAAAACCTGGCCGGAAATTATGAATTCTTCGGCTTTCCTGCGGGAAGCAATCCCTGACTGGCTCAAAAATTTTTGTACCCGTTCTTGCATAGTGTCTATATATTAGCCTAAAACGGCTATAAAGCAAAATTATGGTTATCTAGATATTATAATGGATGTTGATTTATTGTAGCGATACCGAATAAATATTTGATATAAAAATCCGGCAATAATAGCCGGATTATAATTGAAGTTTTGTTTTTTATTTAACTCTAGAATTTGAATGAAAAAATTTTATGGCGGACGAGGTTGATCCAGCATCAATGCCTTAGAAGAGCACTGCTCTAATCTATCCGAGCTACTGGTGGACCATCTCGACACAGGTGGAAAACTTATTTGGCTTTGGTAAACGAGATTTATGAGACTTCCTTATAAAAAAATTAACTTTTGGGCTCGTTTAGATTTTATTTCTTTAATTTTTCTTTGATTTTTTCCAATAAGATAGAGAGCGGTTCAAAATATGACTTCGCAGCTTGCTTGGCATCACTTATTGTTGTTTCTACAAAACCTTGCAATTCAGCTAGTTCGCTATCTTCCAAAGGGGTTAAACCTTTTTTGGATAAAAGCTCATTAATTCTGGCAATCTTTCTTTCTCTTATTATTTCTTCATTGTGTTCTTCAATGGTTTTTTCTGACATTTTTTAAATACTCCTGGCCTATTGATTAATATTCAATAAAGCTTGAAGAGACTTATTTAGCTTAACTCTGGTGGTTCCGGTTGGAATCGAACCAACATCAATGCCTTAGAAGAGCACTGCTCTATCCATTGAGCTACGGAACCATTTATGCATTATAAGTATAAGGCTTGCCATCTTTCTGAGCGATATATATCTATTTATGTGGCAGCGCCATGAACTTGAACGAACTTGGAGGCCGTGAATCATTCGTCGGACGCACTCCTCAGACACACGGCACGAACTATTCGCGAACTTTCGGTTCGCGAATAGTTCGTGGTGACCTCGGCAGGGTTCGAACCTGCGACCTCAAGCTCCGCAAGCTTGCGCTCTATCCAACTGAGCTACGAGGCCTAATGTTGCTATTAGGCAAAAGTTTAAAATAGCGGATAATAACTGGTTAAATATAGCATTATTAGCCTAAATTTTCAAGGTCTCGATGATTTTTGTAAGCAGTGGAAAACTACTCTTGACAGGAGTCCTTAGCGGGTGTATGCCTAAGGTAGAAAGGGGATAGGAGTAAATATAACAGTAACAAATTACAAGCAATAACCATAATCATAACGATAACGATAATTATAACTATAAAAGATTACACAAAGTTATAAACCATTAAACTTCTTAAAAAGAAGGGGGTGGTAAATATGAACGAAAATACTATTCTATATATCTGCAACGAATGCGGATATGTGAGGGAAAAGCCAAGCATTTGCCCGTTTTGCGAAACCCCTTTAAATTTGGTTACCAGGGATGAGCAGAGGGAGTATCAGTTCAATGCCGAAGACGCAATGCGTTCTTTTAGCGATATGCAATGGTATATTTAAAGATTAAAATGTAAAAATCAAAATGGAAAATAAAATATTATAAGTAATATTAAATAAAGATGATTCAGAGTTGTTAAAATCCCTCACTTATAAAAAGTTAGGGATTTTTACTTACTACTTACTACTTACTACTTACTACTTACTACTTACTACTTACTACTTA
>CAZEKH010000007.1:0-37439 GCA_964512925.1 uncultured Candidatus Saccharibacteria bacterium
TTCAATCTTTCAATCTTTCAATCTTTCAATCTTTCAATCTTTCAATCTTTCAATCAAGTTCCCCCACCATTCTTCATTGTCTTTATACCAGGCGATGGTTTTTTGTAAAGCTTCTTTTAGCTGATATTTTGGTTTCCACCCAAGCTCACGCTCTATCTTACTATGATCCATAGCATACCTTTGGTCGTGACCAGGCCTTGCGTCAACATATTCTATCATCTCCTCGCCCATACCCATATTTTCCAAAATCATTTTCACAATTTCCAAATTGGTATACTCGGGATTGTTAGGACCTATAAAATAAGTCTCGCCGATTTTTCCTTTTTCCAAAACTGCGGTAATAGCTGAGCAGTGGTCTTCCACATACAGCCATTCCCTTACCTGATTTCCCGGCTTATAAATCGGAACTTTTTTTCCTCTGAGTAAATTGGTTACTGCCAAAGGCACGAGTTTTTCTGGAAACATATTCGGGCCGATGTTGTTGGCGCAATTGCTTAAGGTAACTGGCAACCCAAAAGTTGTGTGGTAAGCCCGCACCAAATGGTCAGAAGCAGCTTTAGAAGCCGAATATGGGCTTCTGGGGGCATACGGAGAATTTTCATCCCATCTCTCGGAAGAACCTAGAGACAAGGAACCAAAAACTTCGTCAGTGGAAATATGATGAAATCTTTTCACCTTTACTCTCAAGGCTTCTTCCAGCAAAACCTGGGTGCCGAGCACATTTGTTTTCACAAAAATTTCAGGATTTTTTATAGACCTATCAACATGGCTTTCAGCCGCAAAGTGCACCACCGCATCCGCCCCTGCCATAGACTTTCTTACCGCTTCAGGATCGCAGATGTCTCCCTGGATAAAAGTAATTTTATCTCTTACCAAATCCAAATTTTCCATTCTGCCGGCATATGTCAGTTTGTCTAAAACCACAATTTGGGTTTTTGGGCAATTTTTAAATAGAAAATTTACAAAATTCGACCCAATAAACCCCGCTCCTCCTGTCACTAAAATATTTTTGTAATTCATAATAGGCAATTAAAACTACTTTAATTCTTCGGAATACAACTCCAAATTTATAGTTTTTTCAGCCCGCCATACTTCTGCTTTCAGCTTGTCTCCAGGTTTTGCCGAAGAAAATATTTCGGGAAAATTAAAAAAGTTTGTATCGCCTTCCAGGCTGATGATTACATCCCCTTTGCTTAGTCCGCTTTTTTGGGCAAGTGTGTTTTTTGTAATTTTAGTTATTAAGCCGCCTTCCTGAAGTTTTAAAGCTTTAGCTTCAGCGGTACCCAAAATTCGGAAAGAAAAACCAAAATCCGGTCTTTGAAATTTCTCCTTGTTTTCCAACAAACGGTTAAAGCTGGACAAAATATAACGGGAAGGCACAAAATAGCTGCCATTCCATAAGCCTAACACTTCGCCTTTTGCATTTACTGCCGCTTGTCCATAGAGCGCTTTTTCCGGCTGGGCAAAAAAAGTTAAAAAACCCGAACCTGCCGGTATTTCTCCGCCTGGCAAAAAATCATACCCAAAAACCACTTCGCTTTGCCCGTATTGCACAGACCCGCTTTGAAAACCAGGGGTTATGTAAAATATTTTATCGGAAGCCAGCACATCCCAAGGGTTACCCAAAACCGCAATAGGCAGATCTTTTGCCTCGACTTTAAAAAAAGCCAGCCCTGAAGCGGGGTCAAAAACTTTATTTTTAACAGGCGATAAACTACCATCTTCCAAAAAAACCGACAAGCTGGCGGGCAGGGCCGCTTTCTCATCAACAGCGCCCGCAAACCACCCGTCCGAAGTCAAAACAGTCAGCTGACCAATAGACTGTAAACCTTGGGCATCCATAGCTGTAAGCATAGCCAGCTTTGTTCTGACTGAAGAAATAACTTCTCTGGTCTGAGCGCTTTCTGTAACTCTGATTTCTTCTCTGCGGTTAATGACTATCGGCGCCTCAGGGCTTAAAATCTGCAAACGGTTTAAAAGAGGCAAAGTGGAAAAAAAAGCCCCCAGCCTCTGGCCAAAAAAAATATTTAAAATCACTGCTAAAACAGCTGAGGCTAAGATTATTTTTATGTTTTTTCTGTTTTCCATATGGTTTATATACTTAAGTTTTATATTGCCAAGGCGTGACTAAAAAAAGCAAAGCGGTTGAAAAAGCAAAAATCGTCAGGTAAAACTGCACTTTTTTGTAGTTTAAAGACTGAAAAAAATAAAAATAGTTAAAAACCAGCCCCAAGAAAAAAACATTAAACGCTAAAAAGCCTAAAACCGAAAAATGCGGCGGCAAAAAAGAAGTTGCCCAATATATTTCAGAAACCAAAAGAGCTAAAACCAAAGTAGTCAGCCATTTAACCGAATTATTTTTCGGACATATTTCAAAAAACGCGCGCCCAAGAAGAATGCAAAAGCCAAAACCCAAAGCTGTGGTTAGCCAGCCGGAAAACGAGTAATAAAACCGGGTAGCGGCCAAAAAAACAAAAAACCCGAAAGCGGATAACAAAGTTTCGTTAAAAAGCAAATTTTCAGAAAAATTGCCCAGCGCATACTCAAAAAACCAGACCACAAAAAAAGAAACAATTAGAAACATCATTCTGGCAAAAGAAGAATGTAAAACAAAAAACACCGCAAAGGCCGAAGACAAAAGCAAGGCAAACCTGACCACCTGCCACAAATCATATTTGCCGATTTTAAGCAAATATCTGCGGTTATACCAGGAAGCCGCCAAAACAAATAAACCATAGAAAAAAAATAGTCCTCGCAAAATCGCCCCATCTGAAGAAAACAAATATAGTATGGCAAAAAATATCCCGGCAATCAGGAAAGAAATTAAACTATGGGCATTTTTCATTTTAAAAATCTTACCAGCTAATACTCAAAACCCGAATTAAAATATCATTTTTTTCCTATGTTTATGTAGCAAAAACAATATTGATCCTATACACAGACATAGGCTAACTATGGCATTTTGCCTAAAACCTAAAACAAATACGCTATCTGCCCGCAAAAATTCCAAGACAAATCTAAGCATATTATACAATAAAACATACCAAACAAACAAATGCTGTTTTTTACGCTTTTCCAAGCTTAGAATTATGAGTAAAATAACCAAATTGCCCGATTGTTCATACAAAAACCAGGGATGAAAAAAATTGTACGAAACAAAATTTTCTAGTCTAAATTCGTAAGGTACGAACATTTTCCAGGGCAAGATTGTAGGCAAGCCATATGCCTCATAGTTAAAAAAATTACCAAGCCTGCCAACAATCTGCCCCACTATCAAAGAAGGCGTAAGCCAGTCTGCAGCCCTCCCCCACCTTAAGGTAAGGGTGGGCAAGGGGGGGTTATGAATTTTAATAAATAAATAGAGTGCAAGCACTCCGCCCAAAACCGCGCCGTAGATGGAAAGTCCGCCGTGCCAGACCTGTAACATTTCCAAAGGATGCGATTGGTAATAAAAAAAACTGGAAAGTATATGGTACAGTCTTGCGCCCAAAAAACCGCCCACGCACAGCCAAAATATCAAATCTTCCGCCAGTTTTTTTTCAATCCCATATTTCGGCGCTCTTTTCAAAGCTAAGAAATATGCTAAAAACACAGCCAAAGCCATGGTCAGCCCGTAGTAATGGATTGTTAATGGGCCAAAACGAAAAGTTTGCGGCAATATCACCATACTGCTAAAAATTGCCCGCAATAAACAAAAAGCAGCAAGCAGCAAAGCTCCGCCACAGGCAAATTTAAAATATTTTTTTCTAATAAATTCCAATCGCATTTAGGTCAATTAGGTTAATTAGAATAATTAGGTTAATTTAAAAAAGTGCCGCCTGATGCATTATCCCCTGTCTTTGTTTTGCGTCCTCTATCTTCAGCGGGATCTCTTTAGTTTTGAAAAAATCTTTATACAAAAGTTTTCCGTTTTTCAGCGCGTACTCATAGATATTTTTTGTAACCTTTACATCGTCCAAACAGTATTTTTTCAGCTCTCCCATCCTGCCTAAGCGAAAATGCTGGATCGCTTCAAGTCCGCTTCCAGACTTGCCCTTGCCTAAAGTGGCTGTTGCAATGTCTTCCAGCTTGATGCGGTGTCCCAAAGCATTACCCACCTCCACCAACAAATCCAAAGCCGGCACTTCTGACAAAGGAAAGCTTAAGTAAGGCTGCAAAACTTCAAAGTCAAAATCAATGATGTTAAACCCAATGATCTGGTCGCAGGTTTGAAGGATAGGAGACAGCTTGGGTATTTCGTGTTCTTCAAAAATGCTGTATTTGTCCGTGGAATAGTCATATATCCCGCAAACGCTGATTTTAAGCAAATGATTCTTCCCCCTCCCCCCCACTTCTTGAAAGGATTTTTGCGTTTCAAGGTCTAAAACGATCTTCTTAAGCATTGTTTATTTTTTTAATGAATTTTTACTCCCTCCCCGCTTTCGGGGAGGGTTGGCTTGCCCTACGAAGTTTTAACGAAGTAGGGGGTGAGGCTGCCAGGCTTAAATATCCAACAAGGAATACTTAATAAGTAAACACAATTATCTCACCTGTCTTTTCTTAAAAATTTTTTAAAATCTCTCCTACAACACCCTCAATATTTTTATCAACATCAATATTCCAAAACCTTAAAACTTTATACCCCGAATTTTCAATGTATTTCTGCCTATTTTGATCAAATAGTTTTACTGAGGCATCTGAATGATGCCCGCCGTCTAATTCTATAACGAGTTTGCTTTCCAAGCAAACAAAGTCCGCTATATAATTTCCGATTTTAAATTGCCTGCGAAATTTTAAGCCGTTTAATTGCCTGTTTCGCAAAACCGCCCAAAGCTTCCTTTCCCAAAGGGTCATGTTTTTTCTTAAAACTCTGGATATATGCATAAAGTTTTTAAGTAAAAAATGTTTTACTATTTTTCTACTGAAGATTTTTGTATTTCTCCCTCCCCGCTTTCGGGGAGGGTTGGGGTGGGGTTACGATGATACTAATTAACTTTCTATCATTAAATTTACCAATGCCTTTACCTGACCCGGCCTGCGGCCCCCCTCTCCGACAACGGAGAGGGGGTTTTGTATTGCTCCCTCTCCCATATGGGAGAGGGTTGGGGTAAGGCTACGCAGACAGCTAATAATCTAAAATAATTTTATAAACAAACACCGCTGCCTCACCCGGCCTGCGGCCACCCTCTCCGTGATCGGAGAGGGATTTACTTTTTTTCCCTCCCCGCATTCGGGGAGGGTTAGCTTGTCCTACGAAGTTTTAACGAAGTAGGGGGTGGGGTAACAACGGTTGTAAATAAACAAAAAGTATTTTATATCCAAACTTTATTACCTCACCCCTTCCCCTCTCCGTGATCGGAGAGGGGTTTTTAAATTTGTATCATTTTTAAAATTCGTAATTCGTGCATATTACATTCTACCAAAAGAAAAACACACAAACAAAAACAGCGCATCCAAAATTTGGATGGCCGTCGTTGATTTTTGAAGTAAACTTCTAAAGAGGGCGGGGGGCCGCCGATCGGCCCCCCGGATGACGCTCAGGCCTTGAAGTTTCCGCTCGCCGTCATGGCATGCGGAGAAATGTCAACGGCCTTGCTCACGTCGCCGGCCTTCGCGCCGGCGTTGTCGGGGTTGTCGAGTTTCAGGTTGGCCGCCACAAGCGTGGCGGAGAGCAGGTTCGTCAGATTCGCATTCGCGCCGTTCGCCAGGAAGATGCTGGTGGCGGCTTTGCCCGCGGTATCGATGCCCAAAACGAAGTCGTTCTGAGCTCCCGCACGGCTGATGGCGTTGTCGATGCTGGTGGCCGCAAACGCCGTACTCAGGCAAAGTACGGTCGCGAGGCAAAGAACGGAGAAACCACGGTTGAAAAGATTGAAATTGAGTTTCATCTGTGTCCTTTCAGTCGATCAACTAAAGAAGGTTACTTCAAATTCTCCGGGGTGAACCGGAAAAACTATATGGTACCTCCTCAGGTGATTTTTGTATTTTAATGATTTTTTTATATTTGTCAAGTTTTGAGTTTTCCACAGGGGCACAAAACCCCTCCCGGCTTTGCCACCCTCTCCTCAGAAAGAGAGGGTTTTGTATTACCCCCTCTCCCATATGGGAGAGGGCTGGGGTGAGGCAATGCGCTTTGAATATTTTACTCACACGTATTTTATAACCAGCTTCCAAGCCTCACCCGGCCTGCGGCCACCCTCTCCGTGCTCGGAGAGGGATTTACTTTTTTCCCTCCCCGCTTTCGGGGAGGGTTGGCTTGCCCTACGAAGTTTTAACGAAGTAGGGGGTGAAGCAATGCGCTTTAAATATCTTACAAAAATGTTTTATAATCAATCATCGTTACCTCACCCGGCCTGCGGCCACCCTCTCCGACAACGGAGAGGGTGTTTTGCGCCCATCTGCTGTCTGTCATTCCCGCCTTTTTTCTGTCATTCCTCCGCCAGAGGCGGACAGGCGCGCAGGCGGGAATCTTGTTTTTTGCATTAAAACCCAATATCCCCTTTTCTAAGGGGATGACAAAATATTAGAAATGAAAAAACCACAACAAAAAATTCTGCAAATAAAAAAAGCCGGGCGTTAGTCGGACGCCCGGCACAAGGCTCAGAGGTTAGGTGGTCTAAGACCACCTTTTGCCGGGCGGAGGACCCGGCAAACTTATTATTGCGTGCGCGGGTGGAGCTAAGCCCGCGCAGTTTTGGCAGGACCCGGAAGCCCCCACTTCTAATCCTGCCAAAAATTAATCCCTACTTATTATTAGTGCTGCGACAAACCCTGTTGATTGAGGGGCTACATAGGCTTGCCGCGGTATGCTGATTGCTCAGCATATACCCCCATTTTCATGGGGATTTTGATTCCAAAATCATAATACAAAACCTAAAACTATGTCAAGGACAACCTTGACATAGCAACTTATAACATTGGTATAAATTTTACTGCTACCATAAACTAAAAAATCTGCGGTATTTTTCTGTAGGCATCTGTAGAGCCTCAGCGTAGTCTCCGTAGACAGTCTCTGTAGAGTATTTGGCAAAAAACCTTTATTTTGTTAATATTAAAGCATTAAATAAGTAATTTTCGCGCCGATTGTTCATCGATGGCGAAAAAGAACTCCTCCCAAGCCTCCTTTTTGTTAAAGGGGAGGGGGTGGAACAAAAAATATGAAAAGAATGCTTGCAGTAGAAACACCTAAACATATAGGTGAAGAAGTAACTCTTTCCGGCTGGGTCAACTCCCGCAGGGACCACGGAGGAGTTATTTTTATTGACTTACGCGACCACACAGGCTTGGTGCAGCTGGCTGTCCACCCTGACCAAAAAGAAGCATTTGCCGCTGCTGACAAATGCCGAGATGAATATGTGCTGAAAGTTTCCGGACAAGTCATAGAACGGTCAAAAGAAACCCAAAACCAAAACATCCCCACAGGCTCCATTGAAATTTCAATCTCAAATCTTACAATTTTAAACTCCTCCAAAGCCCTTCCTTTCCCACTTGCTCACGGAAAATCTGAAGAAAATACCATTGGTGAAGACATCCGTTTAAAATATAGATTCTTAGACTTGCGACGGGAAAAGATGCAACGGATGCTGGTTAGAAGACATAAGATGATCAAATACATCCGCGACTGGATGGACAGCCAGGGGTTCATTGAAATTTCCACCCCCATACTTACCTCCTCTTCCCCTGAAGGCGCGCGCGATTTTTTGGTCCCCTCTCGCCTGCACCCGGGAAAGTTTTATGCGCTTCCGCAAGCCCCTCAGCAATTTAAACAATTGTTAATGGTGGGCGGAGTGCCAAAATATTTTCAGATAGCTCCGTGCTTTAGGGACGAAGACCCAAGAGCAGACAGAAGTCCTGGAGAATTCTATCAATTAGATTTAGAAATTGCGTTTGCAGACAAAGATGAAGTTGTTTTTGAGCAAATGGAGCCTTTGTTTGTGGAATTGACGGAAAAATTTGCCGGAAAAAAATGTTTAGAAAAACCTTTCCCCCGCCTGCCTTACTTGGAAGCTATGGAAAAGTACGGCTCAGACAGGCCAGACCTTCGGTTCAAAATGGAACTCGTAGAGTTAACTGAAGATTTAAAAGAAACCAAATTTTCTGTTTTTGGCAATGCCATTAATCCGCCAGCTGGCGGACAGGACGGCTGTGTTAAAGCTATCTGCTGTAAAGACGGCAGCAGTCTCACCCGCTCGCAGATAGACGAGCTAACTGAAATGGTTAAAAAAGAAGGTGCTGGAGGCTTAGCTTACATAGTTATAAATCAAACTGGAGCTTCCCTCCCGAAGAGTTGGGGAGGGACTGAGAGAGAGGTTGAAAAATTCCTTAAATCCCCGATCCTCAAGTTTCTTTCACCGGAAGAAATTTCTTCCATCATTACTAAAACCAATGCCGCTCCTGGCGACATCATTTTCTTTGGCGCGGACGCTCGGCCGGTGGTTAACAAGGTATTGGGCAAGCTAAGGCATCACCTGGGCGATGTATTTGGACTCAAAGACCCTTCTGTTGTGGCTTGGGCGTGGATCACGGATTTCCCGATGTATGAATGGGATGAAACCAACAAAAAAATTGATTTTATGCACAACCCATTTAGTATGCCACAGGGCGGTTTAGATGCGCTTAATAAAGAAGATCCGCTTAAAATTAAAGCCTATCAATATGACATCATTGCCAACGGCTTAGAGTTAAGCTCAGGGGCTATTCGCAATTACAATCCGGAGATAATGTATAAAGCTTTTGAAATTGTGGGTTACAGCAAAGAAGTGGTGGATAAAAAATTTGGCGCAATGATCCGCGCTTTTGAATACGGCGCTCCCCCGCACGGCGGCTTTGCCCCAGGCATAGACCGTATGCTTATGCTGTTTGAAAATGAGCCCAACATCCGCGAAGTCATCGCCTTCCCCAAAGACGGCGCCGCCCGCGACCCAATGATGAACGCCCCCTCTGAGGTGGAAGAAAAACAGTTGAAGGAATTGCACATAAAGACGGTAGTAAGTAGTAAGTAGTAAGTAGTAAGTAGTAAGTAGTAAGTAGTAAGTAGTAAGTTTTCCTCCTCTTTTTCAAAGAGGAGGCCAGGAGGAGTTCCTGTATGAAACTGTATAACAAACTTTACCTAAAACCACTCAGAAAAAATCTCAGGAAAAATCTTACGGACGCTGAGCGAGCAGTTTGGAACATCATCAGAAACCGACAAATACTAAATCAAAAATTCTTCCGGCAATATAGCGTAGATAAATATATTTTAGATTTTTATTGTCCAAAGATTAAACTGGCCATTGAGATTGACGGCGGTCAACATAATTATGAAGAAAATAAAAAAGCTGACGAGCTTAGGTCAAAATATTTAAAATCTGTTGGAATATATATTATCAGATTTTGGAACAACGAAGTTTTACTAAACGCAAACGGCGTTTATATCACAATCTATAACAAAATAACTGAACTCCTCCCATCCTCCTCTTTGTAAAAGAGGAGGGGTAAAAATATAAAGATTCTTTACTTATGAATTATCCCCTCTTTTTTAAAGAGGGGCAGGGGGAGTTCTTGCAGTCATTTTAAACCAAATGAAAAAAACCAAATCAAAATCTAAAATTAAAAAAGAAATCCAACCCTTTAAAAACAATTTAACCAAACTCCTAGACCAGACGAAGGTTAAATACAAAGTTTTGGAACACAAAGTGGTTTATACGGCGCACGATGTTTCTGCCACGACCAAGAAAAAACTTTCGGAGATAGCGAAAGTGGTTTTGATAAAAGTCGAAGGGAAAGAGGGTGCCCCTCTTTTAAGAGGGGCACCCTCTTTCCACGCACTGGTTGTGGTCCCGGCTGGTAAATATTTGGACTTTTCCGGCATAAAAAAAGCGCTCAAAGCCAAAAAAGTTTCTATGGCAAGCGAAAAAGACATCATCAAACATCTTAAAACCAAAGTCGGGCTCCTCCATCCTTTCGGCAGCCTGTATAATATCCCAACCATTCTAGATAAAACACTCTCCAAATCAAAAAAACTCCTGGCTTCCGCCGGCTCCTACACCCACAGCCTAGAAATATCTGTCAAAGATTTTGAAAAACTGGTCAAGCCGATTAAGGGAATGTTTAGTAAAAGTAAAAGATAAAATGTACTGTCCCCTCCCTTATCTTAAGGGGGAGGGTAATAGAAAGTAAATTAGGATCGAATATGGACAAAGTTACTTTAAAACAATTCGAAGGCCCTCTTGACCTCCTGTTGTCGCTTATAGAACAGAGGCAGCTAGATGTTACGACCATTGCTTTGGCCGAAGTAACTGAGCAGTTTTTGCAATACATAAAATCCTTACAAAATGTGGATCCAACCCAGCTGGCAGACTACCTAGCCATAGCCGCCAAACTTTTGGTAATAAAATCTAAAGCCATCCTGCCTTCGTTGGATATAGAAGAACCCGAAGAAGAAGACCCCGGACTTAACTTGGAAGAACGGCTGATGCTTTACAAACACTTTAAAGAAGCGTCCAAAGGCTTGAAAGTTTTAGACAACAAACAACAGCAGAGCTTTACCCGCACGCTGACCTTTGAAGAAAAAATCAATTTCTTTCCCGACAATTCCGTTAGCAAAGAAATTTTGTTCAAGTCTATCCAGAAAATACTTTCAGACCTCAAAGAGCTGGACAATTTACCCAAAGCCAAAATCAAAGAGGCAATCAGCATCCAGGAGAAAATAGACAGCTTGCAGTCAAGGCTCTCAGGGCAAGTGGAAACCAAACTTTCCGAACTTCTTGCTTCAGCTAAAAACAAAGACGAACTAATAGTTACTTTCCTCGCGCTTTTAGAGCTCATCAAACAAAAGCTCTTTGTGGCTGACCAGGAAACCCTGTTTGCGGAAGTTATTATTAAAAAGCCAAGTGTAATTATGTCGGTTGATCAGTCAATCAGTAATCAGTAATCAGTAATCAGTGTATTAGCGCCTCGTATTGTATGGACAAAATAAAAATTGGTATAATATTTATATGCGCGGGTCTGCTATATGGCAGTTTAGCCATAAATAAAATCAATGAGTTCACTTTGGGGTTTCTGGCAAAAAACGGCTGGATAAAAATACCTAAGTTTTCAAAGTCTGAAAAAAATTTTCTGGGTCCCAAACTGCAAATTATTTTTTATTCCGCTTTTCTAATTCTGATTGGAATATATATGATCTGGAACCGAAATATATAGCCCTCAAGTTTGATCTTAAAATAAATAATTTTAGAAATAAATTTTTCATTCTTCCCAATGTCCCAACAAAACTTAAAATCAATCCTAGAGAGTTTACTGTTTGTAGCTTCAAAACCCCTTCGGGCAAAAAACCTATCCGCTCTTTTAAATATGCCAAAAGAAGACATAGAAACTGCCTTTACGGAACTTAAGATGGAAAAACAGTCTTCGGGCGTAGTGGTTTTAGAAAACAACGGCGAGTTTCAACTCGCCACCAACTCAGAAAACTCCACCCAGGTAAAAAACTTTTTAAACACCGATCTTAGGGAAAAGCTTACCGAAGCGACTGTGGAAGTTTTAAGCATCATTGCTTACCGTCAACCCATCTCCAAAGCTGAAATAGAAGCTATCCGTGGGGTGAACTCCCAGTACAGCTTAAGACACCTGTTAATGCGCGGGCTTATCGAAAAAGTCCAAAATCCTTCCGACCAAAGAAGCTTTTTATATCAAACCACCACGGAAATGCTCCAACATCTAGGTCTAACATCGGTTTCCGAATTGCCTGATTTCAACCAAATCAGTCTAAAAGTCAAACTTCCGGAAACTCCGGCTTTAGAAAATCAAGCTGCGGATATTGTTTCAGATAATCCTCAAATAACCCTTTCCGAAACACCAACAACTCTGGAAAAAGAAATCACGCCCACATCCGCGCTTGAATTAGTAGCCGCAACAACCGCTGAAAATAAATCATCTAGTTTTGAAACCGAAACTGAAAAGACTTCCTCTGAAGATTCAAAATCAGATGATGAATTTGAAGATGACGAAGACGAGGATAGTGATGACGATAATGAATAAATATCTATCGCTTATGCTTCACCATAAATCCTATATACTTAGCCCTAAAACCTATTCGCATTCCCTAGCCAAAAGTTATTTCGGAAGCTCTTCATAAGACTCTCTAGGACTGGACGGCACTTCCTGTTTTAAAGTTATCTTCTGACAACCAGCAGCTAAAAGTCCTAAAACCAGGAATCCCAAAACTATTTTTGTCCCAATATTCTTTCTGTGGTTTTCGCCCCCCACTCTGTCATCCCCCCGCAATTCCACATCTTTTTTTTGCATCATATTTTTTCCATACTATCATACAAGATTGTATGATAGTATTTATTTTCCACCTTCATACAGTCGTGTGTGAAGGTATTTTTAATTTATCAATAAAGCAGCGCCGATTGCGCCTGCGTGATTTAGTTTTGAGACATAAATTTTTGGCTTAGCTTTAGTATTTAACATTTTGTTTCTTAAGATAGCTTTAGCTTGGGATAAAAAATTTGCCGCATCTTTTGAAACACCTCCGCCCAAAACTATGTTTTCAGGATCTAAAAAATTAACAACATTGGTTAAAATAACTCCCAAAACCTCAGCTAACCCCTTCCAGCTTTTTTTATCCCTGACTTTCTTAAAAACATCTTCAATATACAAATTTTTATTATAAAGAAAATGCCCGACTTCCCCGGCGCTGCCAAAAGCCCCTGGATAAATAGCTTTATTTGCAACAAGCCCGCCACCCACCCCGGTTCCCAAAGTAACCCCAACCAAAGTTTTGGCCTTTTTCCCTCCGCCAACGACAGCCTCAGCCAAAGAAAAACAATTTGCATCGTTTTCCAAAACAATTTTAACACCCGGAAAAACTGTAGCGAACTTTATGCCTTTTAAAAACTTTAGATTTGGGGAAGTTACTATGGATTGGTTTTTTCTATCCACAATACCAGCCATTCCGATGCCAATACCCTTAATGTTTTTACCTGAACTTAATTCCCTATAAAGATTTCTGAGAGTCTGGGTAAATCCCTCAATATTTTTTGGCGTAGGCAAAAGCCCAGAACGCAAAACTCTTTTTCCGTCCCACAGCACACCTTCAATTTTTGTTCCCCCGATATCTAAGCCAATAGTTAACTTTTTCATTTTCTTTTTTAAATATACTTCTATTATTTAAATTTTGTGCTATTTATTTTGTTTTTAATTAACCTAATTTCCCCGCCTGCCACGCCTTGCTTAACATTCGGACAGGTAATTATTCTAATTTCTAAATAACTGGTTTAATTTAGAATAATTAGGTTAATTAGTCCGCCAGTTGGCGGAAATTAGAATAATTTTCTAGCTTCTTCCCATATCTCAGGATGCCCGTTCTCCTTCATACGATACCACCACTCAACCCCCCAAAACAAGTGCTCAGAAAGACCGGTTTTTTTCGCGTATGCTACATTATTTTGAAAATCCTGTAAGCTAAAAAAACTTAAGTGCTCTAAAGGCGTAAAATCATTTACATTACCGGAAAACCAGGGTTCAGCCTGAAGCTCTATACCCACAACAGGTTTTTTACCTAAAAATATTTGCATCATCCCAGCCCTGACTCTGTACCACATCGGCGGTATGGGATAAGTTATATCGCCTCCCCAGCGAGGATTATGGACTTTGCGGTACATAGTGGTGCCAAATATATCCGCCGCCCGAAACGCAGAAAGCCAACCGCCTTTTTCCCCGCTGTCTGTGGCAACTACAGGTCTTTGATCCAAAGATTTTACCAACAAAATTTCTTCCTTTAAATCCTGAAAGCTGATGACCGGGCAGTTGGCGCCGTAGTTAAAAAACGGCTCATTTTCCACCTGCCAACGCTCAACTGCGTTAAAATTTTTAAAATGTTCTGCCGAAGCCTTCACAAATGCCAAAAGCGTAGTCCGCTGTTCTTCTCTTGAAAGCCTCTCATACCAGCCCGGATGGTGGCACTCCGGCCAGCGTGGCTGCTTGTGGCCTAAAACTAAAGTAACTTTGACTCCTGCCTCTTCTGACAATTTCAGCAGTTCGTCGGTTTCGTAAAAACCATAAGTCCCTCTGGAGGGTTCAATATTTTCCCAATGCGCCACCAAACGAACTTTTTTTGGTTTTAAATCTTTAAGTATATCTTGGTACACCTCCCTTGGATCGTAACCCATATACCTAGCCTGGTCAGGGGAAAAATTCACTCCAAAAACCGGATTTTTCTCAGGGCTATAGTAAAAATAGCAAACAACTAAAAAAAACAAACCTGAGAGCACAACGTATCCGAAATATTTTAAAATTTTAATTAAAATTTTTTTCATTTGCATATTTTTTTCCATTTGTAGGTATTGGTAGATTTTATAGAATTCGTAGTTACTTGACCAAAAACCACAGTCCGAAACTTATTAGCGCTATGGCAACGGCTTTCAAAACAATAATTTTTTTGGAAACATCTTCTTTCAAAATCTTTGGATATTTGACCGATAAAAATACCGTTAAAATCAATAAAAACGCGTACTGAGTGCTTTGCAAAGCATTGACCAAAGTTACGCTACCGATGGAAATGGCATAATTTTGCATAAAACCTGACAAGCCGCCGGAGACGCGCGCTGCCAGATAAACAAATTTATTGCCCGTGGTGGTTTCTTTAGGCGCATTAAATATATAACTCCTGGATTTGGCAGTTGCCAAAAACGAAACTGAAGCCAGAAAAAATCCAAAACGCGTCCAGATCAACCCTGAACCGAAATTGACCTGATTAAAAACATATTTAGTCAAAACAAAAGACATCGCAAACAAAAAAGCAGCCGTAGTCGCGCTGCCCATAGCTATGGAATGGTACTCGCCTTTTTTCTTTTTAAGTGAAATAAGGCCTGCGCCCAAAACCAGAAAGAAAAAAGCATATATCTGGTAGTTAGTCAGCCTCTCGCCCAATATAATATAAGCTAAAATCAAGGTAAAAAAAGGCACCAGCCCGCCTTCTATGGGCAGGACCCGGGAAACACTGGTTTCTTGGATGGCTTTGTACAAAAAATATAGAGCGTAAGGGAAACAAGCCCCGGCCAAAAGGGCTACCATTGTGTCAGGGAAAGATAAAAACTGCAAAGAAAAAGTATTTTGGAAAAAGCTTAAATGCAAATATTTACCCGCCAAACCAAAAAGACTTAAAACCAAAGTAAACGGTCCAGTTATCCCCACATAAAAAGCATAGGCCACAGGGTGCTTAACGGACTTGGAAAGCAAAAACTTATCCGCCACGCCATTGAGCGCCAAAAGTAAATACGAACCGATAGCAAGTAAAATCCAAAGTTGCATAAAGTGACTTTGTCATCCTGGACTTGATCCGGGATCCAGGGTTAGGTTAAAAATATTATTGATATAAACACTAGATCCCGGATATTCCACTATGCGGGATTCCGGGTGACACAAAATATTTTATGGTCATCATATACTCAATATTAGAATTATATATTTTATTCTTCATACTCCATCTCATCACTCTTACAAATCTCCGCATACGCCAAAGCGCTTTTACGGATTTTTCGTTCCAGATTATTTTTCCTGTCTATCTCCACGAGCCCAAAACGGGGCGCGAAACCTTCTGCCCATTCAAAATTATCTAGCAAAGACCAGTGCAAATAGCCTCTGACATCCACACCTTCCTTGATAGCTTTATGGAGGTAAAACAAATGATCTTTGATAAATTTTTCTCGTTTTACATCTTTCGCGTCTGCCAAGCCATTTTCAGTGATATAAACCGGTTTGTTGTATTTTTTTACCAGTAACAAAACTTTTTCCAAACCTTCAGGATGTATACCCCAACCCAGGTCCGACTGCTCGTGATGACTATGACTAATTTTTCTTTGTCCAAAAATCCCAATATGGTGATGAAAATAATAGTTAATGCCTAAAAAATCGCAGTATTTAGCCGTTCTATCTAAAAAATAATGATTACCAAAATAATTTGCCACTTTAACAGCAAGCTTGCCAAAGACTCCATATGGCTGGTTGTCGTGCAGATGAAAAGCCATACTGACCGGAATTTTACGGATAGTTTTGATTTTTTCCGAGGCTTGCTTATGAGCCAAGATTAAATTTTTTACTACTTTAATATAAAAAAATAGATTTTTTTTCTGTGGCGGCCATACTCCGGACATATAAGACAACCCAGCATATATCTCAGGCTCGTTTATTGTGATAACAAAATCCATATCTCCCCCCAGCCTTTTGACCGCTTTTTCGGCAAAACGAACAAAATATTTCACATTTGCTTTATGCTCAAACCCACCTTTTTTTGCAAACCAAATTGGGTTTGTAAAATGGTGCAAGGTGACAAAAATTTTAAGTCCACGAAATTTCGCTTCCTGTAAAACTTTTTCGTAATGTTCAAACTCCTTTTCGTTAAACTCCCCTTCTTTTGGCTCCAGTTTTGCCCACTCTACTGAAAGACGCGTGGCGTTATGGTTTAAACTTTGGGCAATTGCAAAATCTTCCGAAAAACGGTTATAACTATCACACGCTACCCCACTATAAAAATTTTCCGGCTCTAAACCCTTCACCCTTAACCCTAACTCTCTATCTTTTGAATGCTCCCACGCCCACCAGTCAGAATTAGGATTATTCCCCTCTATTTGATGCGCAGCCGTAGCCGCTCCCCACAAAAACCCTTCGGGAAATTTTACTTTTTGTTTCATTCTTTTAAACTTTGAGATTTGATTTTTTCTTTTTACATTTCATATATATTATGCCATAACTTGAACAAAACCGCAAAATTTGCTAGACTTTATTGCAAGTTTATATTTTTTTGTCCTTCTGCTATAAATATTGCTTATTTTAGTACCAGACCCCCGTTTTCACGGGGGTGACAAAAAAATAATTTGCTTTTGCTGGTTTTTTAGACTTTATATATATCATTTTTATATTTTTGTCTAAATCCACAATATTTCTTTAGTGTCATTCTCGCGGAGGCGGGAATCTTGTGTCGAAATATTCAAAACATTAATCTGCACATCTTTAATAAACCTGGCGCTATCGTCTAATGGTTAGGACAGGTGGTTCTCATCCACCAAATCGGGGTTCGATTCCCCGTAGCGCTACCATAAAAAATCCCCGACCTTGTGTCGGGAATTTTTTATGGTCAGAGATATGGTGGAACTTCCCGCCGTGCCCCGCATACGAGTCCGCGAGTTGTGCGGGGTAGCGCTACCAACAAAAATTCTCGACCTTGTATCGGATTGTTTGTGGGTTATATCATCTATAATTTTAGAATGCTAACTTTGCAGATATTAGCATATTTTAACAGTAAAATGCTATAATATTTGGGTAATTTTAGATATATAACTTTATGCTTGAAACAAAAAACCATACACCAGAACAATCGGCGTTTGAGCCAAATCTTGATACAATCACTGTCCCTGAAATATACAAGCTTGGTAGGCAAGATTTACACTTACTTAAACTCTTTTTAGAGCAAAAAGTTGATATTTTAAAAAGACGAAAAGATAGAAAACCAAGCGCGGATATATTAGCTAATATTCAAAGAGAACTATCAAAGGCTGAACTTGATTTAGATTTGGTTTTAGAAAGACTAGCAAAAAACCCGGAACCGGAAAATATCAGGGTTGACAGGAAAGATATTGATTTGATCAATGAAGGATTTTTATCTGCTTATAGCATCGATGAACTTAAATTGCTGTTAAAATTTTTACAAGCTGAACTAAAATTTGTGTTGGCAAATTATGCAGAACAAGAAAATATGGAATTAAGCGAACGTGTTGATGATCTAAAAAACAAAGTTGATTTGGTTAACAGTGCTATTAACAGACGGGAAAACAAACCACTGGAAGCTGAAAACGAAAATAGGCTTTTACACGGTTTTCAGAAGGTAGAATTGGATTTTAGTCTGATAAGACCTGAAAATATTGGAATATATACGCCTCAAAATATATTACAGATGTATCATACTCTTTTAGAACTCAAGAAACGTTTAAAAACTGAAAGTAAAAATAATTCGTTTAAAAACTATTTTGACACTTTAGATGAAAAAATAAAAATTTTAAGTAATGAAATCAAAAAAAGGGGTTTAACAAATAAAAAAAATCTCCCATAGGGAGATTTTTTATGTCCAGATTAGGCCGCGAAACTGGTCGTTGACCACTAAGGGCACGCCTTTTAAAGACTCCACCCGTAAAGCAAGCTGCCTGACTGGACAGTTATGCGGCTTTTTTGAGCAGGAACAATGTGCGCAAAGCCCGCGTAGCTGGTTGATGATATTTAGTTTTTGTTTGTTAGCTTCAGACATAGAGTATTATGTATTTAGTATTATGTATTATGCGGGGATATTTTTAGGCTCTTCATCAGGCCGTGAATCAGCTTGCTGATTGTTACAGTTTGATTTGCAATCAAATCAAATATACTTTTTTGTATATAACCTAAATCTTTTGCTATCAAAATTTGGTTTTGAAATTCAGTCAACGAACCCAATGCTATTGAATAGAACTGAAGCTTCTCTTTCCAAGTTTGTCTGCTAAAACCTTCTGCAATATTTGATGTAATCGAGACCACACACCTTCGTATTTGAGAAGTTAGTCCGTATATTTCTTCTTTTGGCCAATTTTTTGAATTCTCATAAACTTTGAGTACGAGTTTATGAGCTTCTCGCCAGGCAAATAAGTCAGTAAAAGAATGAATTTTTGTTTTATTTGTTTCCATATTTTTACATCTCCTTAATACAAAATACTTTATACAATATACTTCTATTCAAGGTTTCTAATAACTCCCACCACTTTCCCCTGGACTGACCATTCGTCGCGGGGGTAGATGTTTTTAAACTTGGGATTTTCAGCTTTCAGGTAAGCGCGGTTTTTGATCTGGATAAATCTTTTTACAGTTGCCTCGTCGTGAAGCAGGGCTACTACTATATCGTTATGCTTGGCTTCTTTGGTGGGACGGACAATCACCATATCGTTTTCGTGAATGCCAGCATTGATCATACTATCCCCCCTGACTTTAAGTAAAAAAACATCTCTTCTTCCGCGAATTAAAGTTGATGGCAAATTTACCCACTCTTCTATCTGCTCTTCCGCCAAATGAGGGGTGCCTGCCTGGATACGGCCCAAAAGCGGAACAGAAACCATACCTCTTTCCAGGCTTTCACCCAAACTTTGCAAAACTTCTATACCCCTGGCTTTTCCGGAAATTTTGATGTGTTTGGACTCTTCCAAAGCTTTTAAAAGTTTTGCTACTGCATTTTTAGAACTGACTTTTAAAAATGTTGCCATTTCAGATATGCTGGGAGGGAGGTTGTGTTCACGCACTTGCTTGATGATAAAATGCAAAAGCTCTTTTTGCCTTTTGGTAATTTCTTTTTCCATAAATTTTATTTTACTGATTACTGTCTACTGAGCACTTTTTTATAGTATACCTTTGTACACCTTCTGTCAAAACCAAATAAAATAAGGTGATTCTTTGTTCACCTAAAAGTTATCCACACTTCTACGCTAAAGCTACGAAGTGCAGGCACTCCTTCTTGCATAAAGCTACGGCGTGCAGGCACTCTAAGCATTAAACTTCAGAGATTAAAAAAACCGCCAAAGCGGAAAATAAATTTTGACAATCTGATCTAACCCTTTCCCTGCTCCCTCAGCCCTATAACCTAAAATCTACTCTCTAAATGCTAAATACTAACCGATAATTTACTAGAACCTGTCTGAAAAATAATTTTGAAGCGAAATTGTCAGAATTTTGAGCAGATTGGGGCAAATAAATTTTGATGTTTAACCAAAGTTAAGCGGTCCGCCTTTGGCGGATTGCTCCAAGATGCCAAAATTCTGCAATTGCAGCCTAAAGTATTTTTAAGATAGGTTCTAATTAATTCCCAACAAAAACTTCACAAAAGCCAAAATGCCCTGCCAAACATTTTTTAAGATGGGTACAGAAGCCGGCAAAAGAACCACCAAAGCAATGATATAAACAAATTCCTTTTTAATAACTTTAAATACCGAATACAGCAGCAAGACAGCCAGCGCAATAGACACAACAGGTCTTAAATTCTCTGGAAAGTTGGTTAAGAATTGTAAGTATAAAGATTGGATTTCGGACATAAGTTTAGCGTTTAGAGAATTAGAGAATTAGAGAATTATTTTTTCTTTGCGGTGCGGTCAAACAAAACAATATGCTTGTAGTCAAAAATATCTCGTATAAACCGGTCAAAAGTATCACGCCTCAAAACAAACTCGTCAGGAGACATAATGCTGTAATTCAAATCCTGACCTAATTCTTTTTTTGCTGATAATAAAAATTTGTTCAGTTTTCTCAAATCAAGTCTGCCAACCAAAAGAATATCAACCGGCAAATTCGGCTGACCTGCTAAAAAACCGCTCAAAAAACCAGCCTTCATATCCCCCAATTTCACCACTTCGGAAAAAATCCTTTCCTTCCAATAATTTTTTTTATGCTTATTGGCCAAAGCTCTGAGTTCAGCCGGCCATACAAACTTTTGGTTGACTATAAAATATTTGCGATTTTTCCTTAAAAATGAACTTAAAACTTTCATTACTAAAAGCTCATCCAAGATTTTTTGGGTTGAGTTTTGTTTTAAGCGCAGAGCGCTGGCCAGTTCAGGCAAACTATATGCCCTCTTGGTTTGGGTATAAAAGTACGCCAGGCCAAGACATAAATTTTTAGAAAAATTTTCGTACATCACAAATATTATACCATACCAACTCCCAAAAACCAACGCTTTATAAGGGTTTTTTAAATAAATTAAAATTATGGTATAATAATACTTATTATAATAAAAAAAATGCCCGAAGATCTAGAAAGCCAGATTGCCAAAATACAAATCTTTGAACCTCGAAGTTCAAGCAGTTTTGTTTATGCAATGGCGGAAAAAGCCGAAAATAGCGAAGCTGAGTTATTTTTTTTGGCCGAAATCCCAATGCTCAACCCGGCAGCCGAAGAAACCTGCATACGCATAACTTCCAGCATCGCCTCAGCCATAAAAAGAAGCTTTAAAAGAGCAGGCGCCCAGAATTTTGAAGAAATCATCAGTCTGATTAATGAAGAAGTCGGAAAACTGGCGGAAAATGGGGAAACCGCTTGGATTAACAAATTAAACGCTCTTATTTCCATCAAAATCGGACGCACATTACACATCACCACTTGCGGAAAAATTATTGCTCTTTTGTTTCGCGCAGGCGAGATGACTGACATTTCCTGCTCTTCTCCCGCCATCCATCCTTTAAAAGCCTTTGAAAATTTCGCTTCGGGAAAAATAGTCTTAGACGATATGGCGATTTTTTCCACCTCCCAGCTTTTCAACCATATTTCCATAGACCGCTTAAAAGATATACTTTCGGATCCCGATTTTTTGGGTTCTGTAAAAAATGTGGTTGGAGTTTTAAAAGCCAATGCAGCCCCCCAGGCCGCTTTTGGCATAATATTCAACCTGCAAATCCCTGCAGGCCAGGCTGATGAATCAAATACAGATTTTGAAGCTTATATGCAATCCTCCACTCCGTCCGAGCTAAGTTTTTCACAAAAAGCCTTTATTGCTTTAAGGGAAATGTTTAACCTGAAAGGCAGCCGCAGGATATCCAAAATTTCCCTACCGTCTTTTTCTGTTTCAAATTTGTCAAAAAAAGCAGTAAAACTTTTAAACCAAAGCAAGGATATGGCATCGGCAACTTCTAGATATATAGGAAAAAGCCGAGAAGCTATGAGTATGGAAAATCTCAAAAACTTCAGCCCTCAAAAAAAATTCCTTCTTGGCGCAATTATATTGTTTGTGTTGGCGGCCGGCATCAACCTGGGCTTGGCGGTAAAATTCAAAAAAGTCAGGCTTGCAAGGGAGGCTATCATCGCGCAGATGCAAACCAGCAAGAAATTTTTAGAGAACGCCCAAAGCGCCCTGCTTTACGGCGATGACACTGGCAGCATTGAATTTATAAAAGAAGCTGAGAAAAACCTGCCCGGTCAAAACGAAATCAGCTCTGACCAAACTCCACTGTACGACCAGATGAGAAGTCAGATAAATGAATTCAAGATAAAACTCGACAAAACGGAAATTTTAAAACTTGAAAATTTGGGAAACCTGAGCGATTCCGGAAATTTGTTAGCCATACCCGGTTTTTTTGCTACACAAATCAACGGACAGTTTTTAAGTTATGATCTCCAAACCAAAAAAATTCAGGATGGGGCTTTAAAATCGCCCGCTGATATAAGCGCTTCCGTATTTTTAGGCAAAGACAGGATTGCCATATACAATGCGGGAAAACTGAATATTTGGGATTATAAAACCGGCAAACTAGGCGCTGATTTTAACCAAATGGTGCCGGATCAAAACTCATTTGCCGGACTTGCCTACTATTCGGTAAATTCCCGGGTCTATATGCTGGATAAATCCAAAAAACAAGTGGTCAGTTTTGTTGCCGGTACCGAATCTTTTTCTAAACCTACTGTCTCAATTTCAGGCATTGAGGAATTTTCCAGCGCTATTGATTTTGCCATTGACAGCAGTATTTATGTACTTTCACAAACCGGTGTCAGTAAATATTTGGCCGGCAAACCCGCGGAGTTCAAGCAGCCATTTGGTTTTGTGCCTTTCTCCGGCGAAGGCAAAATCTATACCGAAACCGGATTTAAGTCCGTTTATATCCTGGATTCAAAATCAGGCCGCATAATCATCACCGACAACAAAGGCGGAATTAAAAAAACCTTGGTAAGTTCTGATTTAAAGAATCCTTCGGATTTTTATGTTGACGAAAAAAATTCCACTGTCTATATACTAGATAAAGGAACTTTGTATAAAACGCTGTTTTAACTACCAATCCACAAATTTAAACAAATCTACCAATACCTACAAAAAATTATAAAGATTTTAAATATTCTTCCACTATTTGCCGCACCTGTGCGGCATTTTCTGTTTCCATCAGCTTTACCCGCAGATCCGAAGCATCGGGAAAGCCGCTACAATAAGCTTTAAAATTCTTCCGCATCACCACAAAAGGTTTTTCGCCCTGAAAAAAGTTTTCATACATCTCCGCGTGCTCCACCATAGCTAAAAGCCGGTCTTTGACAGCGGGATGCTGATGGTTTTCCAAAAACAGCCAGGGATTACCAAAAGCTCCTCTGGCTATCATCACCCCATCGCACCCGGTTTCGGATATGCGCAAAAGCCCCTCTTCCCGAGTTTTTACATCCCCGTTTCCAAGTATAAGAGGCCTTTGGCCACTATTTTTCTCTCCCCAGGCGTGGGGAGGGTGCCCGACAGGGCGGGAGACTTGCCCGCCGTGGGCGTTCGGGCGGGGGTCGAACGATTGTGTATATTTCTGATTCCTTACCTCCACCGCTTTCCCTATCTCTTCCCAGTGCGCTGGCGCTTTTGATTTCTCTTTTTGCGTCCGGGCGTGGATAGTTATGGCAGCTGGTTTAAACGAGAGCAGATGCCCTATCCATTCTTCGGTTTGGATTTTTGAGTACCCTAACCGCGTTTTAACCGAAACCGGCAAACCGCCCGCCCCTTCCATAGTCGCCTCAATAATCTCACCCGCAAGTTTTGGGTTTTTAATCAGCGCCGCGCAAGCGCCAATGCCAATTTCCTTGTCCTGAGGACAACCCATATTTATATCCACCCCGTCAAAACCCAGATCCTTGATTAAGCTGGCAGCCTTTTTAAATTTTTCCGGATCCGTTCCCCAGATCTGGCAGACTATAGGCCGCTGATTTTCCGTGTACAGAAGGTCAATTTTGAGCTTTTTATAGCCCTCTGGGTGCAATAAGCCATCTACGTTTATAAACTCCGTAAACATCACAAAAGGATTTATTTTTGTGTTACTTCCAACAGTCGGATGAGGAATTTTTAGATCAATGCGGTTTTTAACATTTTCATTTTCAAATTGATTGAAAATTAAAAATTTGAATTTTGAATTTTGTTTCCCGCTATATTTTGCCACCATCTCCCGAAACACAACATCCGTTACCGCCTCCATAGGCGCCAACGCAAATATCGGCTTTGGCAAATTGTTCCAAAAATTTTGCATTCCTGTATTTTAAACCAAAACCCAACCTATGTATAGTAAGACTTTTATTCAATTTAGGATTTGATTATTTCCCCTCTCCGCTATCGGAGAGGGTAGGGGTGAGGTAACAACTTTTAAATATTATTCAATCCATTAATCAATAAAAATTTTCTATATAACCAAAAATCCATATGTTATAATTTCTCTATGAACTTAACCGAAACTCGCAAAGGTGAATTTTATATTTTGGCTGAAAGTTTGATTAATAGCCTATTTCCGGTCATTAGCCTTATATCTTTTGCCACCCTGCCTCCCCTGTTTTCCCTGTCATACAGCTGGGTTTTCACCGCCCTGTTTTTTTTGTTTGTCATAGCTTATCGAAACAAATTTTCCGAACTCGCAGACCTCGAACTTCTAAAAGACTTAATTTGGGTTGTTTTGTTCATCGGAATTTTATACTATGGGCTCTACTTTTTCGCTCTCCGCTATACCACAGCCAACAACGCCGGCATCATTATCCAGATGGAACTGTTTTTTACTTTTCTGTTTTTCAATGTCTGGAAAAAAGAGGCTCTAACCACCGAACACCTCTTGGGAGCTGGCCTTATGCTTTTTAGCACATTGCTGATATTTTTTCCCCAAATCAGACATCTGGATTTTAACAAGGGCGACCTACTTATTCTGCTTTGTACTGCCTTTCCGCCAGTTGGCAACTTTTTCCAGAGAAAAATGAGGCGAAAAGCCAGCAGCGAATCTGTGATGTTTTTACGCACCATATTTTCCCTGCCCTTTGTGTTTCTATTAGCCTTTGTATTAAGTGGAAACGAAACACAAAGCGTGGACTTAAAAACAATTTTATTTTTGCTTTTTAACGGAATAATCATCCTGGGCATTTCCAAAATTTTCTGGCTGGAAGCCATCTTGCGTATTTCTGTAACCAAGGCCAATGCTCTAGCGAGCATTAAGCCTGTCCTAACCATACTTTTTTCCTTTTTAATGCTTGGCAACCTGCCCAACCTCTGGCAACTTTCCTCCATCCCTCCAATGCTTTTAGGTGTTTATATGCTCACCAGGCCGAGTCCTGAGATTTATAGTTAATAAAAATGCTCTGCCACAGAACGGCGTCGTGGCAGAGCGAAGGAAAATCAAAGCAGCGAGAGCGGTCGGATGAAGGTAATCTGCTCAGGTTGTCCATCATAAAAGATACACACGCGAGTTCCGGTTGAGATTCCACCGCGGTCAAAATTGGTGTAATCACTTAGATTCTGCCGACTCCGATGAAATCCCTCAAGCTTGTAAAAGGACTCTCTTGGAAGCGTCAATGAATTACCTACACCATTACTGGGTGAAAAGCTTATTGAAACCTCTGTCCCTTCAAACTCTTGAATGTCAGTCACTTTTGCATCCAACCATTCTCTTCGTGTTCTTCGTGGCATGTTGCCTCCTAAATAGGAGGATAACAAAAAAATAAATAAAATTCAAAACCCGCCCCGATGGACATCGGGGCGGGTTTTGCGCAATTTAGGCTTTATATACTTCTATATTGTCATTCCCGCGACTTATCCTTCCGTAGTTTTAACGAAGGAGGAAGGCGAGAATCTTGTATTCTGTAATTTCCACGAAAGCGGAAGTCTGTTACTCTGTCATTCCCGACTTGATCGGGAATCTTGTAATCTTGGACACAAAACACAAGATCCCCTTTTTCACGCCTGTCCGCCTTTGGCGGAGGGATGGCAGAAATTAAAACCATCCACGTCGAAGCGAGGATGGTTTTAAAATAATGCGGATTATTGATCCCGGGTCTCTCCGCCTGCTGGCGGATCGCCCGGGATGACCTTAAAATAACTAGAGATCCTTCGACAAGCTCAGGATGACTTTGAAATAATAAGGTGCTAGATCCCCGCTTTCACGCCTGTCCGCCTTTGGCGGAGGGATAACCTTAAAATAATGAAGTTATTTTAAGGTTACTTTAGCGCCGGCTTCTTCTAATTTTTTCTTCAAAGCTTCAGCTTCAGCTTTCGGCATATTTTCTTTTACAACCTTCGGGGCTGCGTCAACTATATCCTTAGCTTCTTTTAGACCCTGGCCGGTTACTTCGCGGACAACTTTGATCACATTGATCTTGTTGGCTCCAGCATCGGTCAGCTCAACAGTGAACTCGGTCTTTTCTTCAGCAGCGGCTGCGCCTGCTCCGGCGGCCTGTCCGCCCATGGCGGAGCCCATCATCATCGGGGCGGCGGCTGAAACGCCAAACTTGCCTTCCAAAACTTTAACCAACTCTGAAAGTTCCAAAACAGACAGTTTTTCTATCTGTTCAACCAAAGCTTTAAACTTTTCCGGAACTTCTACCTTGTTTTCTTCTGACATAAAAATATTTTTCCTTATTCTCTACCCTCGCCCTCAGGGAGAGGGATAGGGTGAGGGTTTGATATTAAATTAATAAAATAATTTTACAATTTTTCACTAACCCCTAACTACTAAAGACTAACAACTATTTCGCCGCTACTGCGTTTAGCACATTTATCAGGCCGCGGATATTGCCGGCCAAAACGTTGACAAAGCCGGAAACTGGAGCATTGATAGTCCTAACCAAATGCCCACGAAGCTGGTCTTTGCTCGGCAAATCTGCCAAAGCTTCAACCTGGGCTTTGGAGATAAATTTTCCTTCCATCATCCCTTCCAGGATGCTGATGGTTTTTATCTCTTTGGACAGGTTTTTAACAACTCTCGCCGGAGTGGTTTCGTCAGTATCCGACATAGACAATATAACCGGGGTTTTGTAAGAAAGCTCCTTAGCTTCCATCCCGTTGTCTTTGAGCGCTTTTTGAACCAGTGTCAGTTTATAGACTTTGGAGAAGACCTGCTCTTTTCTCAGAGCCCTTCTAAACTTGTCCATATCCTTGACGGTTGTGCTTTTGTAGCCAGTTAAAACTACTGACTTGGCCTTGGAAAGCTTTTCTTTAAGCTCGCTTAGGTCCAAATCCTTTTGTGATTTTGCTTTTGCCATATTCTTCGGATTTCCTTTTATACGAATCTACAGATACCTACAGATTCTTTTTTCGACCTTTTCACCCTTCGTACTTAGAAGGGTAATCATTTATTCTTGACCTTATCCGCGTGAGATCCGCGTTTTTTCTAGGATCCGCGTATCTTCCGCGTTTAAAAAAAACTCGGGCTTACCCGAGTGAAAATACTAAGCACTAAAGACTAAAGTCTAAAATACTAAATATATATCCTCGGTGGGCTGCTATATTTGTCATCCCGGCCAATGAGCCAGGATCCAGAAATTAAGCACTTAATTCGCATTTAGCGAAACCAACTGTCATTGGAATATTTGATTAAATATATTCTAATACAATCCCCCCAAATTGTCAAATATTTAAATGCAATAGCTTCCCTCCCCCATATGGGGGAGGGTTAGGGTGGGGTTACGACGGTTATTTCTTAATTTTTGCTTATTTGATGAATCGACGATGTTACCTCACCCCTCCCCCTCTCCGAAAGCGGAGAGGGTTAGATTTCTGTAGGTATCTGTAGTGTTCCAAAATATTTTCTGTAGAAAAAAAATCAGTTGACAAAATCCCCAATTTATGACATAATTGCCCCAATGTGCCCACTTCGCGGGCACCCAACATGTTGGACAAAGGAGATTCGAATGAAAAAATTGAGCCGCGACTGGCTCATTACCGTTTTGGCGCTGCTGTGCGCCACGCTCGCCCAGCCCGTTCTGGCTGGTCCGGTTATGCCAACACAGTTTGCGGTCGGACTCGCTGGACACCCCAGCGAAAGCCAAATCGTAACTCTGTGCGGTTACACGGAGTGTGCTCCCCGCACTCCCATCGCTGCCGGTACAGGATTTTCGGACTCAGTGGGAGGAGTTTTCTATGGGAGGGACTACAACACCAATACCCTCTACACCCTGAGCCCAACGACCGGGGCACTGCTATCCACTGGCAACATCGCCACGCCGAATGACGCATATCAGTACGATTGCGCCGCGTGGGGCACAGGAATCGCCTGTGGCTACACGAATGCGACGAATGGGCAGTCCGGCATATACTTCGTGAACACCGACGGAAGCCTGACAAGCTTCATGCCACTTCCGGGTGTAACTGGAGTTGCCCGCTTTGGAACTCGTCTGTTCGCCGGCCTCGGCGACCAAAAATTGGTGGTGGAAATCACCAACTACCTGACCGGGGCGTACACCACCCTCTTTTCCATGCCAGAGCCGGTCGGCGGTCTGGCAACCCGCCCGAACCAGAGCAACCCGGGCCAACCGGAACTATTGGTTCAGCAACGATACAACACCATCGCGTTTCGGGACCAAATTGGAAATGTCACTGGTAACAGCATCATGCTAAGCCCAAACATTTTCAATTTCGCTGGCAGCTTTTCGGAGATCAATGCCGACACCCCCGAACCCGGCAGCCTCGGGCTGCTGACTTTCGGCATCGTGCTCCTCGCCTGGGGTCGCGGCCACCTGGGCCGCGCCTAACTCGCTTTCGTGATCGTCCGGGTCCCTATGGGACCCCGGCGATCCGACACCCGCAACGACCTTCTGCTCTGCATCCAACCAAGGTGCATCAGAGGGTCGTTTTTCTTTTGTCTTTTTTTGCTCATATCTCCCTCTCCTATATAGGAGAGGGTAGGGGTGAGGTTTCGGTGATAGTAATAAAATAAAAGTTAATTTAGTATTCAAATTTTGTTACCTCACCCCAGCCCTCCCCGAAAGCGGGGAGGGAGAAAAACCTCATCCCTCATCCCTAATACTCAATACATAATACTAAATACTTGCCATACTTGCCCTACCCTACCAATCCCTATAGACTAACCAAAGAGTCAAAAGGAGGCTTAAAAATTGCGCAAGTCGCAGTGGATTTTTGCTCTTCATGTGTTTTCTTTTTCAATGACAGTGCTGGTATCGCTGTCATCGGTCGTGTTGTCCGAACTGGACTGGGATTTTTTTACCCAGGTTTACTTGCCGTGGTTTAGGGGACTTGCAGTCGGAATCCCAGCCACCTGGCTGAGGGTGAGTTTCCGCCCGCTGAAAGTATGGTCAGCCGGCTGTCCGCTGACAGTCTGGGAAAACAAAGAACGGGTAAAAGAGGGTTTGGAGCCCTACCACGGCTCCTGCATCGCCCACTACGCAAGCGAATGGACTGGCTGGAACATCACCAGCCTGAAAGCCAACCTCTTGCTCCTCGCACTAGGCGCATTCCCTTTCGCAATCTACTTCCTAAGACGGCCCGCCTAAACCCACGCGCCGTCTCTTTATTTATTTCAATAAATTAAAAATTTATATTGCTTTACTCCCTCTCCCATTCTCCTTCATCAAGATTTCGGCGGACAAGTATGGGAGAGGGTTGGCTTGCCCTACGAAGTTTTAACGAAGTAGGGGGTGAGGTTAAAGTGTTAAAGTGAAAGTAATAAAATATAAGTTTATTTAATATTCAAAGATGATTACCTCACCCCTCCCCCTCTCCGAAAGCGGAGAGGGAACCTACAAAAAGCTTATACGCTTATGATAAATCAATATTTTTTACACTTCCTGGTAGGAGTTGATCTAAAATTTCGTAATTTTGTATTATTTCGTATTCGTAAACCTAAAAAACTTCGGCAAATAGTCAAACATCGCCACGATTTCACGAGCATAATGAAACCACAATTCAGATTTGGGGTAGTACGAACTGTCTATGGAAGCCCAATAAACTTTTTTAAAACCCAAAGCGCGCGCGGTTAAAACCGAACGCGCGATATGATAGCCATCACTGACTATAATTATGTTTTTATCCTGCCCTATTTTTTCTCTGACAAACAACAAATTTTCATAAGTTGTGCCGGATTTTTCTTCTAACACTAGATTTAAAGGCTTTTTAGTTATCTTCTGCAGATACCTTTGTGCGTCCTGGGCCTCGCTGATGTCAGACTCTATGAGCCTGCCGCCAGTTAAAACTATCAGCGGTACTTTTTTTTGCTCATAAAGCTCCAAAGCTTTGGCTGCGCGGTTATGCAAAGCCGGGCTGTAGATGGCCGCTCCCATCACCACCACCGCGTCAGCATTTTCAGGCAAACTTTCTGAATTGGCATAGCTAAATACCAATCCTAAGTCTAAAAACAAAGAAAATAAAAAAATAAATAATAAATATATAACTAACTTTTTTAAAGCTCTTAACATAGGAAATTAAACCACTGGCTACTTGATAATTAAGCCTATATACAAAACATTCGTCTTTTAAAGACTATAAACCTGTTGCTTCTTTGGATTTGTTTGCAATATTTCTATTGATCTTTCTACTGCCATTCTTAGGGAATCTGTATTATAATTTTGCTCCTCATCAGCAGAAATAAAAACAAAGTTCTTAATCTGTTCTGAACTACCAAGACCAAAAACCACGGCAGAGCCAGTATTTTCCGTTTCTCCTGATTGTATGTTTTTTATTTTAATATTTTTTCCAAAAACCAAAATAGGTTGGTCTGGAAAAGTTAAACGTTTCTTTTCTTTGCTTTCCAGCTTTTCTAAATCCGCCAGAATCTTGAGCATAAATTCTAAATCTAAAATTTCAAATTCCGCTTCAACATTTCCAATCCTCACAGCTCTTTCGTATTTTGAACGATCTTCTGCCGGTAGATGCTCTTCAGGTAAATACACATCAACCCCGATTTTTTTGCCAAAATCTTTTATTTCCTGTAAATATTGCTCCTGGATTTTCTGCTTTTCAACCATTCCTTTTATCCCTAAACCCAACAACCCGCCTCCCAAGCCCAAAGCTGTAAGAATCTCCCGCCTGTTCATTTTGTTCATATGATTTTCAACTAATGTTACAAATAAAACTATTGATTTTAATTTAGAGTGTAAAAACTACCATCTTTTTTTCGTAAAGTTCCAAAGCTTTGGCTGTGCGGTTATGCAGCGCCGGGCTGTAGATGGCCGCTCCCATCACCACCACCTCATCAGCGCTTTTAGGCAAACTCTCTGAATTGGCAAAAGAAAAAACCAAAGCTATATCCAAAGCCAAAACAAATATTAGAGTAAAAAACAAATATTTTAAAATCTTTTTTAACATTGGAAATAAAATTTTTTTTACATCAATTTCTCTGCTTCTTTTTTATAGTTATCCAGTATCGCCTGCCAGCCGGCTCTTTGCATTTCTTCCGGGTTTTCATTTTCCATTTCAAAAATAACCGTAACTTTTGTTACTTCTCCCATTTCTTTAAACCAGACTTCAGCTTTTCTGCCGTCTGTCATTGTGTAGGCGATTTTTTCGTTTGGCGCGATTTCGGTATATTCCCCGGTAAAGTCAAAGCCCGCGCTTTGGTCTTTGGCGCGCATATTGGTCAAAAACTTGCCGCCAACGCGCAGATCATTTTTCACATCCCCCACTTCCCAGTCGTCAGAAGCAAAAGCCCATTTTTTTATATGCCCAGGGTCAGTATAAACCTCCCAAGCCCTCTCTACCCCCACTCCAACGGTGGTTTGTATGGTTATTGATTTCATATTTGTGGCAATGTGCTTCATCTATAATTTTTATAATAATATTATAACATTTATATGTACTTCCTTGAAAAAATCCTTGAAAATGCTATAATATTTGCTAGTTGTGAACTATTGCCCGGTAGCCAAGTGGTAAGGCTGAGGACTCTGAATCCTCCATCCTAGGTTCGAATCCTAGCCGGGCAGCCAAATAAAATTTTAGTTAAGGATTGAGACATAAGACGAATAATTATGAACAAGCTCAAATTTGAACTTGATAGATGTAAAGAAATTTTCAAACTCAATATTTTGGAATCTAATCATATTTTATGCCAATCGGCTTTTATAGAAATTTTAATCAGACTTAATTATATATTGCAATCATTAGACGGGATTGGAAAACGAATATCTTGGAAAGAAGATATAAGAGCAGGGAGTACGGATATTACTGAATTAGTTAATAATATAAGAAATGCTGCTTGTCATTCTGACAGTAATCTAAATAAGATTGGTAATGCAATATTTACTTTTAACAGAATTGTGGGTTGCGTACCTCATACAATAAAAATTGGAAATACCACTATCGGCTCAAATTATACTGATGATATAGCTTTCAATTACGGGGACTACATCATTTATTTAAAAAGACATATTAAAAGATTATTAGATGAACTAACAAAAATTTTAGTTTAACAAGCGACTGATGTGGGTCAAAATACCTTGGCAAAAACATCTTAAAATCCCTTATAACATCATAGGAACTTTGTTTCTTTACCAAAGGATTCAGCTGTATTATTCAAACAAAATTTATTTGTAATAAATCAAAATATAAGCTAATATCAATATTATTAAAACATTAAATAAAATCTAATGGAAACGAAAACAGAGAACAAAAACGGCTGGTTGGTATTTTTGACCCTGGCTGGCATAGTCACATTGGTCAGTATCACTATTTACACTGTGGCTCAGCAAGTATACCGAAACAGCGCAAATGACCCGCAGATTGAGGCTTCTGAAGCCATCAGCGACATCATCAAGCAAGGCGCCCCACCGGAAGCCATAACCGGGCAAAACAGCGTGGAAATAGAAAAAAGCCTGTCGTTGTTCATAAACATCTATGACAAGGACGGTAAATTCTTAGCTGGCTCAGGCAAACTGGGCGCTGAAAATGCCACCCCGCCAAAAAGCCTGTTTGAACAGACAAACAAAAAAGGTTCCAGCCTCTTGACCTGGCAGCCTAAAAGCGGCGTCAGAGTCGCCACTTCAATAAAAAAGCTGGAAGATGACAAAGGTTATGTACTGGTCGGAAAAAACATCCGCGAAGTGGAAAAACGAATTAAGCAGCTTGGAGCAATAGTCGCCATCTCCTGGGCGCTACTCATAGTCATGTGCGCGGCGTTAACCGCACTGCTTAGAAAATTTAGCGGCCAAGTTTCCATACTAAATGAAACTGAAATTGTCTCAGTTGAGATGAAAAAATAGAGTCTGATTTTTACCCCGCCCTTTCAAGAAAGGGCGGGGTTTTAAATTAAAAGAAAAAAAACGACGGTTAAACAGCCTAAGCAAATAACCCAAGACTTATCTTGTGTGTAAAAATAGATTCCGAATATCCGCCTTTGGCGGATTCCGGAATGACAAGCGAGAGGGTAACCGATTTATTCCTGTAATATTCTTTGTATGGATTTATAAACTTAGTACCATCGGTCATTCCGAAGGCATCAGGCTTTTATAAACGTACTCTGAAAAGCAAGTTTTGTGCAATCATCAACTTGCTTTTGGTTTAAAATTTTATGTTTTAACAAAAATTCCTGCTCCTTTAAGATATTGGACTGGTACATCTCAGGACCGTCAGTGTTGATAGTAAAAGGAATTTTGTTTTTCAGCAAAGTTTTTATAGCCTTTGACAGCTCCGCGATATTCTTAAACACGCTATTTCTTAGGTTTGAAGTTGGGCATATTTCCAACACAATCCCCGACTTTCTAAGCTCCGCCATCAATTCCGGATTTTTAACACATTGAACCCCGTGGCCTATCCGGTCGGGCTTTATCTCCCTGACCACATAAAACATCTCATCCAGCTGGGCTTCCTCGCCCGTGTGTATAGTGATTCCTAAGCCGGCTTTTTTCGCGCGCTCAAATAAAGGCTTATGAGCCTTCATTGAAAATGTCTTTCTATTCGGCCCCGCTACATCTATTCCAACGATGCCTTTATGGATGTATTTTTCAGCCTTACTTTCAATGATGCTGTTTTGGGCAAAACTCAAAGTCCTGTCCAGCATCAGTATCAGCCCGGCTTTGACCTGTGGATACTCCAAAACCGCCCGCTCCAGCCCCCACAAAGCCGAGTTGATAATGTAGTCCAAATCCCTCTCGCCTCCTCGGTTTCTCTTCATTGGGTTAAACCGAAGTTCGTGCAGAGTAATGTTGGATTTCCTATAGCCTCCGCCAATGGTGGACTTAACCGACTCTTCTATGGCTTCGGGCGATGACTGTATAAGTTCTGTCCAATGGAAAAAATTCTTATCCATCTGATCCAAATTGGCATTTTTTTTCTCGCCTTTCATAGTCATAGCAGCTTGAAAATCCCAATAGTCTTTCCAGGGAAGTTTTATACCCTGCCTATGGGCAATGGACCATAAAATTGAAGGGTGCACAGCGCTGCCAAGGTGACTATGAAGTTCAGCCTGAGGTTTTTTCATTGGATTAGTTTTTAACGGTTAGTTGTTAGTGAGTAGTATTGAACAATTTAAACAAAAAATCAAGTAATAATAATACATCTGAAGAAACTGAAACTTTTTATTGGTCGTTTCTTGTTGGAGCAATATGGTAATAATTCATAATGAATTTTGCCATTTCACCAAAAGCCGGGGCGGCAGTGGTTTCCGCAAAATTCACAGTCCGGGGATGGTTGATCCTGACCAAAGCCAAAAAGACCGGGTTTTCCACAGGGCCATAGCCGATAAAGGACCCGATATTGTTGTTTTCTTCATAGCCCCTGCCGTTTTTTTTTGCCACCTGAGCGGTTCCGGTTTTGCCCGCAATATAGTAGCCCGGCACTCCGGCTTTCTTGCCGTGACCGTTCTCCACCACGGAAACCAACATTGCCGAGACTGTGTTTGCGGTTTTAGCGGAAATGATTTGTCCGGCTTCTTTGGTCTCAATGGTTTCAGTTTTGCCGTCAGGGTGTATAACCGACTGCACCAAATGCGGGTGAACCATTTTACCCTGGTTAGCTAAAGCGGTAAAAGCCTGCACCATCTGTATAGGCGTGATCAAAATACCCTGCCCGAAACTGGCGGTATGGTAATTCACCCCGATATTTCCTTTCAAGTTTTCCAAATTGCCTTTACTTTCAGGCAGCTCAATGCCAGTGTATTCCCCAAAACCGAACTTTTTTATGTATTCCAAAAATTTCTTATTTCCGATCTGCTCTTTGGCATATATAACTCCTGTATTTAATGACTTTTCCAAAACCTGAACCATTGTCTGCTGCCCGTTAGCCTTTAGATCGGAATTTTTTATGGTATATTCGTCAATCTTAACTTCCCCGGCGTCAGTATACACGCTGTCAGGACCTATCTTACCTTCGTTTATGGCAGCAGCCATAGTTAAAGGCTTAAAAATAGAACCAGGCTCGTAGCTTCCCGTAACATTTAAATTCTGGTACACGCCCGCATCCTCCACTTTACTAAATTCGTTAGGGTCAAAAGCCGGAAAGCCAGCCATAGCCAACACCGCCCCGGTTTTTGGATCAATCACAATCATACTGCCGCTGTCTGCCTCGTTTTGTTCCACCGCGGCTTTTAACACACTTTCAGCCTTATACTGCAATGACTTGTCTATGGTTAAAAGCAAGTTCACTCCATCAACTGCTGGAACGGTTTGCCTATTTGAGCCAAAAATCCAAGCCCCTGACAAATCTTTTTCTTCTTTGAGCAAACCCTCTTTGCCGGCCAGAGATTTTTCAAAGTTCCGTTCCAAGCCATAAAGCCCCTGTTTGACTTCCGAATCAGCCCCTTTATATCCTACAAACCCCACAGTTTGAGCCAAGAGCGATTTTTCCGGGTAATATCTGACCTTTTCCTGGTCAAAATATATGCCAGGCAATTTCAAATCAGATATTTTTTTCTGCTCCTCTTCGGTCAAAGATTTTTTTATCGGGACATACCGCCTTTGAGTGCGTGTGACTTTTTCCAGCACCTCGGAGGCTTCCATACCCAAAAGTGACGCCAAACTCTCTGAGGCCAAACGGGGGTTTTCAACCATCGCCGGATCAGCATAGACCAATGGTTTGTCTATGTTTACCGCCAAAGGCAAAGATTCGTTGCTTAGTTTGTCAAAAATTTTTATTTCCCCGCGCGCCGGCAAAATCTTTTTTAAAATTCCGTGCTGCTCCTGCGCAGTTTTTCTATATACATCTCCTCTTACAACCTGAAGCTGGTACAACCTGCCGACAATAACCCCGAAACAAAGCAAAAAAAAAGCCGCAGCAATCCTGCTTCGCCTTTCAAAACTCCCTTCTCCGGCTTTTTGAGTTCTCCTGACCATTGTTATTCAACTAATTTAATAATTTCATCTGCAAATTTTAATGTTATGAAAATACAAAAAGACAATTATTAGCTTTATATATTTTATCGCCTATTTGTAAAAACTGTACTGGGAATGTTCTCCGGAAAGAAAATGCGGGGTTCCAGCCGGCACATAACCCAAGGAAGAAAAATCATTTTGCAAACCAGCCATTGAAGACAGCTCAGCGGCTTTAACAGACAACTGTTTATTTTGCTCGGTCAACACCGTAAGGCGGGATTGAAGTTTTTTGATCTCATACCCGGTGGAAGAATAACTGTTTATACCCTGCAGATAGCTAGCCAAAAGCAACAAATTCAGAGCAATCATACCCCTGATAGCCAATTTTTTTCCTGAAACTCTGGTCCAGTTCCTTGAAAAATTTTTAACACTCTCTTTTTTTGCGCTGCCCAGCGCCGGCGCTTTAAGTATTGCGATATTTTCCATAGTTAGACTTTTTAACATTTTATTTTTGTTTTTTTAAATTTTTTCTAAAACCCTGAGCTTAGCCGGCTTACTTCTGGGATTTTCTAAAAGCTCGGTTTCAGAAGCGGTTAATGGTTTTTTGGTCAATATTTTTGCTAGTGGCTTTTTTCCGCAAACGCATTCTGGAAACTCCGGCGGACACACGCAGCCTCTGGCAAACTCTAAATATTGTTGTTTAACTATCCGATCTTCCAAAGAATGAAAACTGACAACTGCCAATCTGCCACCCGACTTTAAGAGTGTAAAAGCTTTTGGCAAAAAGACTTTTAAATTTTCAATCTCCCCGTTGACCTCTATCCTTAAAGCCTGAAAAATCCTTCTGGCTGAATCCTGGACTTTATGTTTTACCGGTTTTGGCAGAGCCTCTTCAATAACTTTAAACAATTCCTTTGTTGTTTTTATAGCTGCCCCCTTAGCCCTTAACCCTGCTACCTCTCTGCTTATTTGCCGGGAAAAATTTTCTTCCCCGTACTCTTCAAATATTTTTCTTAACCTTTCTTCCGTATATTCATTTAAAATCTTTTCCGCTGTCAGCTCCTGGCTTTGGTCAAACCGCATATCCAGAGGCTCGTCTTTCTGAAAACTTATCCCCCGCCCTGCCTGGTCTAACTCATAAGAAGAAAGCCCCAAGTCCGCCACAATCCCGTCAACTTCCCTAAATCCTTCCTGCTTTGCAATTTCATCAATATTCTTAAAATTTCCTTTTTTAATTATCCAATTTTGATTTTTGATTTTTGATTTTTCAATTTCTGCGTTTTTTATCGCATCAATATCCAAATCCACAGATAATACTTTTCCATTTATACTCACTTGATCAAGTATCGTCCTACTATATCCTCCGCCGCCCAAAGTCGCATCTATAAAAATCTGCCCTTCTTTCGGATCCAAATATTCCACAACCTCTTTCAGCAAAACGGGGATATGAGCATATGCCATTAAAT
>CAZEKH010000007.1:37539-58559 GCA_964512925.1 uncultured Candidatus Saccharibacteria bacterium
TATTCTAATTATTCTAATTATTCTAATTATTCTAATTATTCTAATTATTCTAATTATTCTAATTTTGCCTAAAATACAAACCTCAAAAGTAATTTGAAATTTTTAGAATAATTAGGTGAATTAGAAATTAGGTTAATTTTAAACGCCTAAACTTCCCATCTGCTCCGCAATTTGGTTAGAAGCCGCCTCGGTTTGAGTTTTGTAAGCCTGCCACAACTCTTCGCTCCATATTTCTACGCGGTTATACAAACCGGCCACAACCGCTCTTTTGCCGATCTTGGCAAAGTCTTTCAAATACAGCGGGATGATTATCCTGCCTTGCTTGTCAACTTCCAAATCCATTGCCCCTGCCAACATCAGCCTGGAAAATGCTCTGGTGTTTGCGGTAGAAATCGGGAGACTAGCCAATTTTTCCGCGAGCTTTTTCCATTCTTCTGCTGTATAGAGAAACAATGAATTGTCCAAACCTCTGGTTACAACTACTTTTTGTTTCAGACTTTTCCGGAATTTCACTGGTATGGAAATCCTGCCCTTGTCGTCTATGGATGCCTGATATTCTCCGATGAACATAAAATTGAGGTAATAGGGCTAAGTTAGAGGATTTGGAATCCGCGCCAAAGTTTGTTTATGACTATTTAAAATATGGTAAAAATTTGATGTCCAAACTTTGGCGCGGGTTTCCTTGAAAGTAGAAAGCGGTCAACTCTATGGAGTTTAACCCTCAGTTCCAAACTTTGTTGGATGAGGGGATTATTTATCCACAAAATTTTCCATTTCTTCCCACTTTCAACCACTTTTTACCATTTAAATCTATTATATACCCGAAAAAACCACCAGTCAAAACTATCCAAATAAAAAAATACCTCTTGATTAAGGGGTATTTTAACAAATTTTAAAATTTTAAATAATCATATCCACAACCTTTAAAACCAAAAATCAAAGATGTTTTTTGATCTCATAGGCGGCAATGCCAAAGGCTACGGAAACATTGAGGCTTTCTTTTTTTCCTGACATTGGGATGGTTAAAAGATAGTCACATTGTTTGAGTAAACTTATATTTATCCCCTTTACTTCCTCGCCAAGTAGTAGCGCAATACCCGACTTTTTGGCCAAAATCTGCATCTCCCCTCCTCTTTTAAAAAGAGGAGGCAGGGAGGAGTTAATGTTGTTTTCCAAAGCCACGATCTTTATCCCCTGTTTTTTTAAATGCTTTATAACCAATCCCGCGGATTTTTTCTTTTCCCACAAAACAAAGTCTTCAGCGCCCAGCGCGGTTTTGTTGATTTTACTTTTATGCTTTAAATTGTCAGGCGCGGGGGTATAGCCGGTTAAAAATATTTTGGAAACCGAAAAAGCGTCAGCGGTACGAAAAACAGACCCCACATTAAACAAGGATCTGATATTATTAGCAATAACAAAAAAATCTTTTTTCAAAACTAAATCAATAAATTTAAATTTGTGGACGGATCTAAAGCTCTTTGCATTTCACCGTCTAAAACCTGCAAAAACACTTCGCAGGTTGCCCCAACTACCAGCTTGAAAATATGGCCGCCGATGAGGCTAAAATCAGTGTGTCCAAAAGAGCCGTGCATATGGATAGAGGGTTTTTGGTCTAACATAGCCACATTGCCTGTCAGCGACACAATCTCCATCTCGTCGGTATACAGCTTTTTGCGGTAATCTTTCAGATGCGGGTTAAAATAGCCGAGTTCCACAGTACTAACCGCGCCGACAGCGGAAAACACCGCCGCCCCGATTTTTTGGGCTTCTAAAAATTCCGGCACAACAGTCATAAAGCTTTCCCCGGTTTCCAGTTTTAAAATGAAATTTTTATCCGCTTTTGTAATGACTTTCATAAACTTTATGTCAGATTTACATCCCTGGCCAAAACATCTGATACTTTTTTCATAATATCATCAACTGACTGGTCGCTTTTTAGCAAATAATCAGTTGCGCCGGCCTGGAGAATTTTACTAATAGTTTCCATATCACCCATATTGGTCAACACAATCACTTTGGTACCCACGGTATTTTGGTCAGCCTTGATCTCCCATAAAACAGATATGCCGTCAAGCTTGGGCATCATTATGTCTAAAAGCAAAAGATCTGGATGCATTTCTTTAACTTTTGCCACTGCTTCTTCTCCGTCATACGCCGGGGTCGGTTCGTGACCCGCGGTTTTCAAAGCATCACAAAGCGATGCGGAAATAAGTTTGTCATCTTCAGCTACTAAAATTTTTGCCATATTTTTTATTTATTAACTTTTATTTCATAATTCGTTTAAATTAAGACTAACGCACTTAATATAATTTTATATGTCATTCCCGTGTAGGCAGGAATCTTGCTGATAAATAATACTAACAAACAGAGTAGATTCCGGCTCAAAGACCAGAATGACACCAAGTGTGTAAATCCTATAAATATATAGCGAATTTAGAATATTAAATTTTATATACTTATTATAATACTTTTTAAACCAAGGGTAAAGAAAAATAAAACACAGTACCAAGGTTTTCTCCCGGGCTTTCCGCCCAAATCCGACCGTTGTGGGCTTCCACAATGCCTTTGGACACCACTAGCCCAAGACCCGTGCCTTTTCTGCTTCTGTCCCCACTTTTAAGCTGCTTGAATTTAGAAAATAAATCCCCTATATCTTCACGAGAAATACCTATTCCTGAATCTTTAACCCCAACCACAGCTTGCTTTTTTTCAGCGTTTATGGTCAAGTTTACTTCCACATTGCCAGCATCAGTATATTTGATAGCATTGCTTAAAAGGTTAGACAAAACCTGGGATACCCTGATTTTGTCAAAATTTAATTTGTATTTTTCTGGTCCCGCAAAAACTAACTCCAAATGTTTCATTTCCGCCTGAGGTTTAAAAGCTGAAATCTGGGATTTAATAATTTCTACAATATCATTCTCCTGAACATTAAGCTGAAATTTACCTGACTCAATTTTTGCCACATCCAGCAGGTCATTGACCAGCTCCAGCATATTGTTGGAAGCGGTTTCTATGGTAATCATTGTATCTTTGAGCTTAGCTGGTTCTATTGCTGGATTTTGCGCCGCAGCTAGATTTTTTAGCATACTTTCCGAAGACCACCGAACAGCGGTCAAAGGCGCCCTGAGTTCGTGAACCATCATTGCTGTAAATTCCTGCCTGAGTTTTTCCAAAGATTTTTCAGTGGTGATATCGTGAAAAAGCGCGGCTGCGCCGATTTTTTTTCCAGCATTATCTTTGACAGTTGTAATGGTTACCTGCAAAGCCTTGTTTTTCAAGATCACTTCCGGGATCTCAATCGGCTTTTCTTCAGCCAAAGCCTGTTGGATTTTTGTTCTTAAATCAAACTTGCCAGCCAAAGCGTCCACGATATCATAAAGCGTCAGCGGCTTGTCTGTAGCTATCTCTAAAATATTCCGCACCGCCGGATTGTAAACCGTTAAGTTGAAATCCAAATCCAAAGTAATAACTCCGTCTGTCAAAGAATATATTATGCCGGACAGCTTGCCTTTTTCGGCGTCTAAAACTGCCTGCAGCTTGGTAACCGCGGTCGCGGCCTGGTTGGTGATGGCATAGAGTATGGACGCCTCGGACTCACCATACTGACCAGGTCTGACTGAAGCGACATTGATAAAACTGACTAATTTGCCGGAGATGACAACCGGCAGGTTAAAAAACGACTTTACACCGGTTTTTAAGTTGTCGTCCAGCAAATTGCCAGTAATACTTTCATCTAAACTGGATGGCTTGATTTCCCTGTTTAATACAGTTGCATAGGCTAACAACATCTTTGCCTTCACTTCTTCCACAAAACTATGGTTGACCGAGTTTTCCACATGACACTTGAATATTATCTTGTCATTTTCTTCCAAAACCATATACGAAACCGTATCGTACTTAAGCAGATTACCCAAACTGCTGGTGATGATGTCAACAATTTTAGCCGTATCCAGGCTATAGCCTATTCTTTCGCCGATCTCTTTTAAAACCTGCGCCTGGTAAACTTTTTGTTGCAACTCCAAAGACTGCCCTGCCCGGCTTCGCAAAAATTTTCTTTCACGGGTGGAGCTATACACATAGCCAGTAACCACCACGCACAGCATAGCAAAATTGATAACCAGTAAAATATTGATCAGTGACATTTATTTTAAATTTTTGTTTTATATACGATTTTATAAAATCCAAATTTATTATTCCCTTCCCTTGAAGGGAGAAGGTAGGCTCGCCCTACGAAGTTTTAAATGGATTCGGGGGTGAGGTTGTAACAAACCTTCTAATTATCTAAAACCCCTTCACCGAAGGGTATTTTTCCAGCAGAGTGTTGATAGTCATCTGGGCTATTTGCCCGGAAAGCGTCATATACTCGTTAGCCACACCTTTTAAAACAGTCTGGCCATCGCCGGAAATATCTGTAACTGTTCCATCCGGAGAAACCGAAACCCCCGGGATCTTTTTGGCCTTGTCCAAAGCAATGTTGGGTCCTAAAACCACCATCTGCTTTTGGATAAGATCTGTTAGCATTTTTTTGTACTCATCTTGGTCTGGCATATTTATTTTAGATCAATGATTGTTTAATTTATTATACCATATTTTTGCATCTTTGATTGAAGTAGCTGTTTTTTTAAGTCTATCAACCTATCATAAAGTTCTGAAATAACATTTTTTCCATGTTGTCCTGGGGTACTTAACGCTGGACAAGCAGTCTCAATACTTGCTTCCGGATCCATGTAATTACTATGAACCACTTCCCATTCATTTATTATTTTAGTTAAAGTATCAGGCTTAATTTCCAAATATAGAAGCCCTTTTTCATCTGATAGAAATTCAAAGGCTTCAGAAATAAATTCTCCATCAACTTGATCCCTACCTTCTGAAATATTTCTTAACAACGCAAAAAAATCAGAGTCATGCATATTTGCTAAAAATAAAATGAAAGGTTTTGAAGATTTCATTATTTGGAAATATTCTTTTTGACCAACTTTTCTTTGAAATTGTTTAAAATAAACTTTTGGTAAAATTTTTCCAATTTTTAAAATTCGTTTCACTGCGCTATTAAACCCACCATAAAAAAATCCGGCAAAATCAGCTACCTGATTACCTTGCGAATCAATAATACCGTGTTGAGCGTTCAAAATTAAATCCTTCATTCTCTTAAAATACAAACTTTCTTTATTATCAATATCCTGTCCTTTACCGGTTACAGAAGTCCCATTTTCGATAGCTAATCTGATATTCTGCTCATCTAAACAACAAATATGCATAAAATCCAAAAAAATTTTTTCTAATAAATTTAATGCTTGATTCCAATCTTCAAAACTTTCAAATTTTGCCTTAATATCTTCAAAGTCTTTGTCAACAACCTTATAGAGCCTTTTGCCATCTTTTCCTAAACCCGCTGCCTCAAGCTGCAATATTTGACCCGGCTTATTCATCATATATCTTTCAGCAATAGCCCAAATTTCTTCAATAAAAAAAGCTCCTAGATAAGCGATTTCTTTTTTATTACTTTTTGTTTTTTCTCTTTCAACAGGCTTTTCACTAACCTCTGCCTTTGTTTCTAAGTGCAGTTTAACTTCTGCTCTAATATTTTCTCTATCAAAAAATCTTTGTTTAAATTCTTGCAATATTTTTATTGTATACCCTGGCTTATGCTCTACGCTGATTTCTGCAGGATGCTCTGATTCCCTTCTTATATTCATACAAAATTACTTAATTTATAATGTATATTTATTATACTTACAAAATCTAAAAAAACCAAGTCAGAGTATTTACTACAAAACTTCTATATTTATTTTTTCCTTCATCATTCCCCGCCCAAACTGCTTCGCAGATTGTGGCGGGCAAGCAAACTCTTACACTTCTTTTACACGACCGAAACCCACACTATCTCTAAACACTTTTCCGGCTTTTAGGACTGGGGCGTAGGTAATGGCGAATTTGCCGTATTTGGCATTTACCTTGTCCAAGGCTTGGTTTAACTCAGCTTTCTGCCCAGGTTTTTTAAACAAGGATTGCTGTTTATAAAAAATTTGCAGGTTAAAAACTGTCACGCCGATGATCTTGGCTTCTATTAATACATCTTCTATGCCGGGATGGGCGTACAGAATTCTTCTAGCCTGAAGGAATATCTCATGTCCGCCATACAAAGCTTCGTCCACCTTCTCGGAGTTACCAAAATTGTTATACTGCTTGTCGCCCACAAACACGGAAATTCCAAAACCCATCAGTTTTTTCCGGCGCAGGCGCTCGCCCACCATTTCACAAAGTTTGTAAAGCACAGGCTCAAAAAATTCTTTCTTCCGAAATTCTTTGGGCAGGGTGTACATATGCCCTATGGATTTGATAGTTTCGTCGTGAAAAACCGACGGTTTCCAGCTCCCCTGAAGTTTGCCCATATGGTGCAAATGCCAGCCGGAAACCTGGCCAAACGCCCTAACCAGCCTATGCAAAGGACAATCCCGCAAATCCCGCAGGGTCTTTATTCCGATTTCGTTTAACCTCTTTTCCTGCCTGCGCGCTATGCCCGGGATATCTGTAAGTTTTAATCTCTGATAAAGTTCCTCGATATCCAATGCTAAAACATTTTTGATTTTTAAATTGTCATTTTTATTTTTTATATTTGAATTTTGAATTACAACAATCCCATCCGGTTTTTTCAGGTCACTTGCTATCTTCGCCAAAAGTTTGTTCTCCGCAATGCCGATACTGCAAGTCATATAATCCCCAACCTCCTTCTTCATCCGCTGCTTGATCTCTAAAGCTATTTTAACAGCCTCTTCAAAAGGATTTGCAAATAAATAATCCGCCCTCCCAGCTTCTTCATAGGGGTTAGGTTTTAGGTTGAAGGTGTTAGATTGAATTGCAAATTTTGATTTTTGATTTTTGATTTTTCCATTTGAAATATTACAAATTTTTGTAATATCAGCATACGCTTCGTCTATACTCGCCGGTTCCACAAAATTGCTATAGTCCCTAAGCACTTTTAAAAAAGCTCTATGGTAATGCCGGTAAGCTTCCGCCCTGGTATGAGTAAGGACAATGCCCGGATATAGCTTCCTAGCCTCCCAAACCGGCGTCCCGGTCTTTATACCCCACCTTTTGGCCTCTATGCTGGCAGCGATGATAATCCCTCCCAAATGCTCGCACACGCCCAAAACCTTGCCCCGCCAAGCGGGGTTGTCCTGCTGCTCCACGGAAGCAAAATAGCTGTTCATATCCAAATGTAAGATTATGCTTTGCATAATATTTAAATTAAAGTTAAAAAATCAAAGATAAAAATTATAGTGTTTTTGCTTTGCAAAAAACTCCTATACTTTATATTTTGATATTTAAATTTTTCATTTTTGTAGTATACTTTCGTTCACCTTATAAAGTCATAATAAAACAAACCTGCATATTTTGCAAGCCCACTCCTTCTAGTGTCCAATTCGCACGAATTGGACACTAGCATTTTTATTTAATCACGTTAAAAAGATTTTGCTGAATATTATCCAGCCGTTCTATTAGCTGCGGTCTGATCTTTTTTGCAATCAACAAAAAATTTTCAACATCTAACTCCTTAATCATACTACTATCGCCAGCCAATCTTTCTAAAGATTCAATGCATCGATTTAAACTTAAAATAGATAAATCACCATAAACTTTTTTTATCTGAACCTCAATATCACCTAAGTCCGTTTCGTTGTTTGTTTCTACTAATGTGTTTAATAATTTAGACGCAACTAAGCCACTATTGTTTAAAATTCTAAATATATCTATGTTTTTATTTTGTTCGTATAATTTCCCTGCCAAATTACCCAATGAATGAGCCCATTCATAAGCCTGATTAAACAAAGGGTCTTTCTCCCAAGGACTATCAAAATTTGAACTAACCCCCAAAAGCTCGCTTACTTGTAAGTCCCTTAAAGAATTGTTGGACTGTTCCTGAATTTTCCTTACTTCTTCGCGAACTTCAACAGGCACACTTTCAAGACTTATTTCACCTTCTAAGACGGAATCTGCTAAAGCTTCTGCTCTCATTTTTTTTGAAAATTCTCTGTCTTCAATCATGCGCTGACTAATATTGTTGGAAATATATTCATACCTCTCCTCCTCTTTTTCAGTCCACATTTTTTCATCAAAAAGCGCCTTGAAATATTCTTCAAAGTTATCCGCCCACATACTTCTAAAACCTGGGTCAGACATAAACAAATTATATTCAAGTTCACGCAAAACTTGAATTTCATCTGGAGTAAACCTTTGTCCTGAATACCACATAAAAATTAAACAAATACTATTCTGGTGTCCAATTCACACGCCTATCCGCCATAAATTCATTTTAAATTATAAAACCTTTAACATCGCGTATTTTTCGGTGTTAAAGAGCTTGAAGCCTTGTTTTTCAAAAAGCTTTACAGCCCCAGTGATGCTGAGTATCTCGTATATTTTCTGCTTTTTGGCTTTTTTGACGCATAAAGCCACCAGTTTTTTTGCTATACCTTGGCCCCGATATTTTTCTTCCACCACAAGACTCCTTATCTCAGCCAGCCGTCGTGAATAAACTTCCAAAGCGCAGCAGGCAATAACTTTGCCTTCGTCTTCACAGACGAAAAATTCCCGCGTATTGGGCAGCGGGCTTTGGATAAGCTGTTTCGGATACAAACCGATCAGTTTTTTTATATATTTTCTGTCTTTTCCTTCCGCTTGTCTGTAAACAATCATCACTTTAAAAGTAAAATTTATAATCAACCTCTCTCCAACCTTCTCTCCCCACCCGCCTGCCCGCCCGGATGAACCCCGCCAGAATAATCTTGTCGGGCTGGCGTTCGGACGGACAACGATATGCGTCGCATTTCAGGCAGGAGTCTTAGGGAGAGGAAGTCCGATATTGAACTCTAATGGTGCCCATGATGGGCAGCTTGTTCTCTTCTGATATAAATGTGTCTTTTTTTATGAAAAAATATTAAAGCTAAAAACAAAACCGCATAAGAAACCCAAAGCTGCCAAAATTTAAACATACCCGCGCCCGTAAAATTTGAGGTCACCAGTAAATCTAAAAGCAAATCCCCGCCCACCCACATTATCGAACAAAATATAACTTCCAAAAAACTGATATGACCAAAACGCCTGACAACTGCCGCAGCTACAGCTGCGGTTAAAACCAAAAATACAATATCAGCAAAAAGCTGGCTGCCAAACAGACTGTTGAAATAAAAAAGCTTTAAAATAAAAAGCAATAACCAGTGTATGAAAGATAGAACAATAAACCTGTCAACTGTCATAAACGATAAAATTTATGGTAAAAAAGGTTTTACGGATTTTTTGACCGATGTTTTGCGTACCACTCGCCTTTTGATAGGCTTTGGTTTATGCACCCTGTCTTCAATTCTCGCTGACAAATGCTCTAGCGCCGCAAGATCATTTTCCAAACGCCCAGCTACTTGAGCCAGACGGGATTTTATATCCGCTGACTTAGAAACTCTTACGCTTGAAACAAGGCGACTAAAAGCTCCCGCTCCTCCCCTTTCTATATAAACCAGATTATACCAATACTCACCCAACCAAATACCATACCAAATTCCCGCCAGTAAAACAATAGTTAAAGAAAAATAATCAAAAGCCAAAAAGTTAAAAAAACTGCCAAAAAATGGAACACTGCCGTACAGTTCAAAAGCAAAAGCCAAAAAAAACATAGCTAGCCGGTGCAGGGACATAAACAAAACCATTCCCAACATTGCTGTTAAAAACAAATATATAGATTTTTTTACTGTCTGCATTTTTACTTTTTTATTTTGATTTATTTTTTAACTCTTATTCACCTAACATTATTATAAGATAAATCAAGCAATGAATTTTCAATAAACTCATTTTATATATATTATACCACAAACTACTTGATGCTCAAAATACTTTTTTTATAACTGTCCAAATTTTCAACCGCAACCCCGGTACCTTTAGCCACGCACAACAAAGCGTCCTCAGCGACAAAACAAGGTACCCCAACGCTTTGCGATATATAATGGTCCAAATTTCTTAAAAGCGCCGTACCTCCGGTCATTACCATCCCTTTGTCTATGATATCTGAAGCCAGCTCAGGCGGCGTATCCTGAAGCACAGTTTTAACAGCTCCTGCTATTTCTCTCAAATCCTCACTAATGGCTGACACAACTTCGTTAGTGGAAATGGTTACAGTCCTCGGTAGCCCGGAAATCATATCCCTGCCTTTAATCTCCATTTCTTCTTCTTCTGAAACATGCATTGCGCTGCCAATGGTGATTTTAATCTCTTCCGCAGTCCTGTCGCCGATACCCAAACTATGATTCCTTCTGACAAAATCAATAATGGATTTGTCCAACCTATTGCCTGCGGCTCGGACGGAAGTGGAATTCACTATCCCTCCCAAAGACAACACTGCCACGTCAGTCGTTCCGCCGCCAATATCTATAACCAAATTACCCCGCGCCTCGCCTATCGGAATCCCAGCACCGATGGCTGCGGCCACGGTTTCTTTTATGACAAAAGCGCTCTTGGCTCCGGCGGCAATAGCCGCATCTGTTACGGCTCTGCGTTCGGTAGAAGTTATACCTCCTGGCACGCTGATCATCACTTCCGGACGAAAAAAACGCACATTGCCCAAAGCTTTATTGATAAAATATCTAAGCATAGCTTCAGTAACCCGATAGTCCGCTATCACCCCGTCTTTCATCGGCCTGTGAGCTATGATAGTTTCGGGAGTCCTGCCCAGCATTTCTTTGGCTTCCTGGCCCACGGCTAAAACCCGGTTGTCTTCAATAGAAATTGCCACCACCGTTGGTTCGTTTATTATGATGCCTTTTTTTGGCATATAAACCAGGGTATTTGCGGTTCCCAGATCAATGCCGATTTTGGATTGAAACATAAAATCTGCCTTATGTTCAAAAATTATAGCAGGAAAATTGGGGTTGTGAAAGGAGTAAAAATGTCTTAAAATATAATGAATGAGTAAAAAATCCCGCTACATACTTCTTTTAATTTGCTTTGCGATTTTCTTTTCTGCTTCGCCGGCTGTTTTGCTATATGTAACGGGAATAAAATATGATTTTAAAACTCGCCAATTCATCAAAACCGGGGTACTTGCTATTAAAATCGAACCTGAGGACGCCACGCTATTTTTAAACAAAAAGAAAATCAAACCCGGCACTGAAAGTATAAAATTTTTATTGCCCGGCGAATATGAAGTAAAAATTTCCAAACCCGGTTTTGCCGAATGGTCAAATAAATATACCATCAAGCCCGGAGAGGTTACCTGGGTACATCCGAAAAATGAAAAAATTTACCTGTTTAAATCCGACCCTCAGATTTTTTTGGAAAAAAGTAAAGTGTCGGACATTGTCACGGACGAAAATAAAATTGCAATTCTGAGAGAAGACGGGGTAGAGTTGTCGGATTTTTCCGGAAAAATTTACTCGCGCTTTTATACGGATACAAAAAATTATGACAAAATTGAAGAGTTGGGAGAAAATTCGGGCTTTTACTTACTAAAAGGAAAAAACTCTTACGCTATCTTAAACCTTGAAACACAGTCCATCAAAACCATTTCAACTAAACTAAGCCCGCAAAGTCAGTTTTTATATCTAGACAATAAATTTTTTGTTTTGGACAACTCTAGCCTGTTTTTGCTCAAAGAAAATGGCAACAACCTGCTTTGGACCGACACCTTTTTAACTCAAATATATGCTGCTGCCAGCCTAAACAATTCCTTATATTATATACAACAATCAAAAACCGAAAACCACCTCTTTTACCAAAATTCATTACGCTCAAAGGCCATAAGCTTGTCTGAGATTGCGTTTAATTTTGAAACCGCCAATATTTTTTTGAACAAGCAAAAAAATATTTATTTGCTTTTAAACCAAACCCTATTCCGTTTGGATTCTGGATTGGTTAAGGCATATAACAATGTGTCTTTTGCCGAACAATCCCAAGATAAAAATAACATATTTGTCGGCAATAACTTTGAATTAGCGTATTTTAATTCCGATTTCCCCGAAGCTATAATGCTGACCAGAAGTTCGGACAAGATAAAATCCCCCATCTTGTTAGCAAATTTAGGCAAAGTTTTTTTTATCCAGCACAATTCGCTCATAGTGCAGGATGCCCAAACCTCAAAAAAACAAAACCAGTTAGCAATTTTTTCCGGCGCTGAAATAAAAAAAGCCCTGATTGATTCAGATGGAAAAAATGCCGCTATTTTAGATGGCGAAACGCTAAAATTTTTCAGCATCCGTTGAACTAAAAAGTCTTAGAATCTCCTATTTTTAAAGCCTTGTCTAAAGCCTGATTGACCAAGAAATCAGCCCGTCTATTTTGTTCCCTGGGAATATGAGTAAAGTTAAACCGGCTAAATCCTGACAAAAGTTGTTTAACTTGTTCTGCCAATACCTTTAAATGTTGGTCTTTGATTTTATATTGGCCTGTCATTTGCCTGACAATAAGCTGGCTATCCATATAGATCTCCACATCCCCACAGCCCGCATCTTTGGCTTTTTGCAAAGCCAAAAGTAGCGCCTGGTATTCCGCGGCGTTATTTGTCGCATTGCCAATGTACTTGCCACCTTCAATAAAAGTCTCCCCATTTTCCTTTTGAATCACAAAACCAATTCCGGAAGGACCGGGGTTACCCCTAGCTCCGCCGTCAGTATATATAAAATATTTCATAAAATATGATTAATAATTTTCTGAAACCACGAAAGATACGGTCAATACGCTAAGCGGTTATTTTTTTATATCAACAATTTTTAACTTTAAAAAAGTTTTTCCGTTCCAAGTTTCCCGCATCAGCTCGCAAGCTGCTTCTATTTCGCCGTCTTTAAGACTGTCGGCAAAAAAACCCATATTAAACGCTATGGCAGGCACACGCTTCTCTCCCCCGACTTCCAAATTCAGCTGTAAATGTTTGCCTTCCTTGCCAACCAGGCGAAAATCCAAAACCCTGGCATTTTTCAGCCAGAACCTCGGCTGCGGGTTACCCACGCCAAAAGGAGCAAACGGCTCAAGAGCTTCCGCAATACCAACATCCAAATCCTCAGGCTCAAGCTCGGCATCCAAAGAAAAATCCAGAGCCAAATCGGCTTCAGAAATTTTTTTTTCAGCAAACATTTGAATATCTTTATAAAAGGCTGGGAAATTTTCTTCCTTTAGCGTAAGCCCGGCTGCCTGTTTATGTCCGCCAAACCTTTCAAGATATTTTGAGGACTCTTTTAGAGCTTCCACAATGTCAAAATCCCCGACAGTCCTCGCAGAGCCGGTCGCCACCCCATTTTCCAAGGATAAAACCACTGACGGCTTAACGCGGCTTTCTGCCAGCCTGCCAGCCACCAGCCCCACCACTCCCTTTGGCCAGTCTTGCCCCATCAGCACCAGCACCTTTCTTCCGGTCTCCAAATCAGCCATACTTTCCGCTTCACTTAAAACCCGCATAGTCAGATCCTGTCTGCGACGATTTATTTCCTCCAGCTGCAAAGCTTTTTGATCGGCTTCTTCGGGGTTGGTTTCCAGTAGTAAATCTAAAGCGATATCAGCATGCTCCAAACGGCCAGCCGCGTTTAGCCGCGGAGCTAAAACAAAACCCAAAGTGTAAGTATCAGGTGATTTTTGCAAAAAATCCAAACCTGCGGTTTTAGAAAGTGAGAGTAAGCCCTGCCACCTGGTTTTAGCCAAAACTTTTAAGCCGAATTTCACAAAAATTCGATTTTCCAAAACCAATGAATGACAATCAGCAACTGTGCCAATAGCTACTAAATCCAAAAGCCATTTTTCAAAACCTGCTTTCGGGGCGTTCTTATAACCTTTTTTTTGCGCGGTAAATATCAAGGCTTGAGCCAGCTTAAAAGCTACCCCAACACCAACAATTTCCTGAAACGGGTATTTATCATTGGGATTTTTCGGATTGATCAACGCCAAACTTTCAGGCTCCTCGCCCAAAATCTCATGATGGTCGGTGATGATAAAGTCTACGGAATTCTCTTTACACCATAAAGCCGCGTCTATGGAGTTTGTCCCGCAGTCAACGGTCAAAATTAAACTAGCCCCTCTGGATTTGATCTTTTCCAGCGCATCCAAATTCACGCCGTACCCCTCGGAAAATCTGTCCGGAATATAACTAAAAATATTCTGATGCCCCAAAGCGATAAAAGTTTGCCTCAAAACCGCGTTAGCAGTCACCGCATCCGCGTCATAATCTCCGTATATGCAAATTGTTTCTTCAGACTCTAAAGCTCTGAAAATCCTTGCCACGGCTTTTTCCATATCCCGAAACAAAAAAGGGTCAAATAGCCCTTGCTGATAATCTGGATTTAAAAATTCTTCAGCCTGTTGCTTTTCCAAAAACCCGCGATTATGCAAAAGCTGGGCAATAATCGGCGGCAAATTGGAAAATTTTTGAAAAAATTCACTGCTGGCTTTTTCTTTTAATTTCCATTCTTTTCTTTTCATACCACTTCCTCCGCCCCCTCATCCAAACTAAGCAAGTCAGCCCCGGTCATTTGCTCCGGTTTTTTCAAGCCCAAAAGCGACAAGACTGTGGGAGCAATGTCGCTGATTACTCCGGAAGGCACTTCTGTTGCCAAAGTATCAAAACCCTTTTTTTTGTCAGGCTCGCGGACTAATTCTTCAGCGATGAAAAAACACGGGATGGGATTCGTGGTGTGGTCGGGATTTATCTCCCCAGTGTTAGGATTAAGCATATACTCGCAATTCCCGTGGTCAGCGGTGATAATCAAAAACGCGCCCGCTTTTAAACAAGCTTCCGAAACTCTACCCATACAAACATCCAGATATTCAACGGCCTCAACCGAGGACTGCAAATGCCCGGTATGGCCGACCATATCGCCATTGGCATAGTTGGCTACGCAAAAGTTCATATCTTTTTCCAAAATTTTTTCAACCAACTTGTCAGTTAGAACTTTAGCTGACATCTCCGGGTGATCCACATAATTGCGGGAGTTTTCCGGACTGGTCACAATCAACCATTCTTCACCTGGCAATTTTTCCGCCCGACCACAGTTAAAAAATACTGTAACGTGGGCATATTTCTCACTTTCCGCAATATGAAACTGCCTTAGCCCTGAAGCTGACACAACATCAGACAAACAATTTTTCAGATCAGCAGGCAAAAAAGCAGGTACAGCTTTCAGTCCCGGCAAGTATTCGGTCATTGTTGCAAAAAACAAATTTTGTAAGGGGCGAATCTGCATTTCTTGCGCAAATTTTTCTGCTTGCACAAATGCCTGGGTCAGCTGAATTGCCCGGTCTTGCCTGAAATTGATAAAAATCACCGCGTCATTGTCGCTAATTTTCCCCACGGGAACGCCGTGGGTGTCGGTTATAACCGAAGGCTTGATCATTTCGTCAAATATCCCTTCTGAATAATTCTTGGTGATGCAGGCTGCCGGAGATGGAAAAATTTCTCCCCTGCCCTCAACCATAGCATTATACGCAGCTTCGGTCTGTTTCCAGTGCTTGCCTCTGTCCATCGCATAAAATCTGCCTGCCACTGTCGCAACTTTACCCACGCCTATTTCTTCAATTTTCTTATCCAGCTTTAACAAACTGTCCAGAGCTACCTTTTGCGCCGTATCCCTTCCGTCCGTAAACATATGGATAAAAACATTTTTCAGACCCGCGTCAGAAGCCATAGAAAGAAGGGCATAAATATGCTCGTCCAAACTATGCACTCCCCCCGGGCTGACCATACCCATTATATGCAAGGCTGAACTGTGTTTTTTTGTATGTTCAAAAGCCTGCAAAAAAACTTTATTTTTGAAAAATTCGCCAGACCTGATTGCGTTTGTTATGCGGGTTAAATCCTGTCCGGCTATCCTGCCTGCGCCCATATTTAAATGACCAACTTCGCTGTTACCCATCTCAGCCCAGGGCAAGCCAACCAAAGGTCCTGAGGCCTGCAAAGTTATTACCGGATAGGTTTGTATCAACTTGGTCATATTTGGTGTTTTGGCTAAAGTCACGGCATTTCCACGATTTTTATGAGCCACCCCAAACCCATCCAAAACCACCAGTACGACTTTTTTGTATGTTTTATGTTTCATTTTTTAACTAACTTTAGTTTTGGCCCTTTCTCATTTATTGAATGCAACAATTTTTCTGGATTTTCGGGATTTGGAGCAATTAAATCATTAAATTTTACCCCTCCCTGTTTATCACCGGACTCTAAATATTTCAAATACAGTTTGCATTTCGATATTTCGTCTTCAAAACCCTCAACACCTTCATAGCATGAAAGCAAGCCTTGCCAGGCTTCTTGAGAATACAAATTCAAATCCAAAGCTGTTAAAAACTTACCCGCAGCTTGGTCTGCATAAGTCTGCCTAACCGGATCTGCGGGTTGAAATTTATCTCTAATTTCAATATACCGGAAACCTTCTTTTATATACCGCGCAACTTGCAACTTTACCCAATCCTGCCTTTCTTTTTCCAAAATCCCCTTTCGGGCATTTCCTATATCAATAGCAGTCATAATATTTTTTATTCTGGCATACTTAAAACTTTAGGTTTAGAAAAAAACTTATAGTCAATTCTTTTTATAAGATCAGCCAATTTGGTTAATTGGTTAGTTTCTAAATTCGGCTGCTCGCGCATTTGTTCAAGTTTTGCAAGCATCTCTCCAGCCTCTGCTTCTCCTTCTTGTTTGTCCTTAAATAATAACAGCTCCCCGAGATTATAAACTGAATCAAAATCATTCGGCTGGATTTCTATAGCAGTTTTATAAGCCTGCCTTGCTTCGTCTATTCTCGCAAGTTTATGCAAACAAAAACCGAACTGAAACCAAATATTTGCCATCCTGACATTCTGAGAAATTAAAAATTCAAAAACTTTTAGAGCTTCAGGATATTTTCCCTCTCTTACCAAATGATCTCCGATTTTCATTGCAATACCCATTCTCTTAACATCATTTGGATCCTCTTCAAGCCCAGCAATCGCTTCTTTGGCTGCTTTTATATAATCCAAACCTGCCGGCTCAGCTTCGCGTTGAGGCCTTGTAGTGGGCTTCACATCGCTTTTTGGCTTGTTTGGCTTAAACTCTAATATTTTTCCACCTGTTCTTTCATCCATATCTAAAATTATACCATAAAACAGGCTTTATAGCCTGTTTTATGTTTATTTATTCAATTATTTTAATATTTCTAACCCCGGCAGTTTTTTTCCGGCTAAATATTCGAGCATTGCCCCGCCTCCCGTGGAGATATGATCAAAATGTTCAAATTGGTGGGACTGGCGGATAGCATCAACCGTATCCCCGCCTCCAGCCACGGCAAAAGCAAACCCCTTACCCCTCCCGCCTATGAGCCTACAAAGCGCAAAAGTCGCGTGATAAAAAGGCTTTTTCTCAAACATACCCAAAGGCCCGCTCCAGACAATGGTTTTGGCTGATTTGATATATTTGGAAAATTCCAAAATGGTTTTTGGACCCGCATCAAGTATCACTTCTTTTTTCCCGACCTCATACGGCGAACAGACCCTGACCGAAGCAGAATTTAAATCCTTATCCGCCACCACCACATCCAAAGGCAAAACTAGCTTTTCTTTATAGTTTTTTAAAACCCGAAACGCGGTTTTTTCCTGCCCTTCCTCAATGCGCGAAAGTCCTATTTCAAAACCCTTCTGCTTAAACAACAGATTAGCCACGCCTCCGCCGACCAAAATAGTGTCAGCCTTTTTTCCCAAATTTTCCAACACCCCGACTTTTTCCGTAAGCTTGATGCCACCGGTCATCAGCACAAAAGGTTTTTTTACCGCTTTAATTATCTTATCCAAAGACTTTATCTCCTTTTCAAGCAAAAGTCCGGCGTAGGAAGGCAAAATTTCGGCAACTGCTGAGTTTGAAGCCACTTCGTGATGGCATTTGGAAAAATCATCATTTACATAAATATCTGCGAGTTCTGAAAGTTGTTTGGCAAATTTTTTGTCATTATCCAACTCTTCTTGGTAAAACTCCATATTTTCCAACACTACCACATCTTTCTTAGGGATATTTTTTACAATTTCAATATTCTTCTTTTCCCGAATATCTCCGCTAAAAAACACCAAATGCGGTAATCCGTACTCAGAAACTTCGTTTTCCGCGTGCACCATTTTCATTTTTAAAAGCGCGCTCAAATGCTCAGCCACCGGCAAAAGGCTAAGGCTCTTGCTATTTTTACCCTTTGGTCGGCCGTTTTTCCCGCAGATAATGACTTTGTTTCCGCTTGAAACCAAAAATTTAACTGTTGACAAAAGACTATGCAGACGAAAATCATCTCCCACCTTGCCGGTTTTTTCGTCCAAAGGCGCGTCCAAACTTGCCCGCAAAAGAACGGTTTGATTTTTCAGATTTGATTTGGAGATAAATTTTATACTCATAATTTTTGCGACGCCAATATACGAATCACCACGCGAATGACACTAATATTTTATAGCTTATTATTTACAACTCTTTTTGCTTTTAAATAAGTATTTCTGAAATTAATGATCAACCCCAGTGGTAACTTAGAACAATAAAGATATCTAAGCATCTGATCATAATCTTCCTTGGTAATAAATTTTTTAGCTTTTATATCCAAGATAATTCTTTTTTCAATTAAGAAATCGGCTCTATTTCCTAATAGCGTCCCAGGAAAAATTTTATCTAATTCACACTCCCTTATAAAATATATCTTATTTTCAGTCAAAACTTTTTCAAGCTCATCGGCGTACTGTCTTTCAGAACAAAAGCGACCCAGTTTATTATGAACCTTGAAGCAACAACCAACAATTTCGTATGATAAGTCTTTTTCAATGATTTTCACCATTGGTGTCATTAGTGTGCTATTTGCGTATTAGCGTCGCCTAATTTTGTCCCACTAAAATTACTTCCTCCACCAGCCTATTGGAATACCCAAATTCGTTGTCATACCAGGCAATAACTTTGACAAAATTGCCATCTACAACTTGGGTCAAGGAAAGGTCAACAATCGAAGAAGCGGGGTTTCCGACTATGTCGCTTAAAACCAGAGGCTCCTCAGACACTTCAAGATAGCCTTTATAGTGTCTGTCTTTGGCAGCTTCTATAAACGCATGATTTACTTCTTCTTTGGTTACATTTTTCTTCAAAAGCAAAGTAAAATCAGACAAAGACCCGACTGGCGTCGGCACCCTAAAAGCCACGCCGTCAAACTTCCCTTTTAAGGAAGGTATGGCCTGAGTTGCGGAAATAGCCGCTCCGGTTGTCGTGGGGATGATGTTGACCGCAGCAGCCCTGGCCCTTCTTAAGTCGCCGGATTTACCTCCCGGGGGCGGACCATCAACTAAATTCTGCTCCGCGGTATAGCTATGGATAGTGGACATAAAAGCTTTTTCCACGCCAAATTTTTTATGTAAAACATCCAAAACCGGCGCGATGCAGTTGGTGGTACAGGAAGCATTGCTGATAATGTTCTCGCCTTTATATTGATCCTGATTGACTCCCAAAACTATGGTCGGGGTGATACCTTCGTCCTTGGCAGGCGCGGAGATAACCACTTTTTTTGCCCCAGCTTTTATATGAGCGGACGCTTTTTCACTGTCAGTAAATCGGCCCGTGGACTCAATAACCACTTCTGCCCCAAGCTTGCCCCATGGCAAAAGGCTTGGGTCTTTTTCGGCTGAAACCGGATACTTTTTTCCGTCTACAATGATGTTTGTCTCGTCCGAGCTTATCTCGTGCGGAAACCTGCCGTAGTTGCTGTCATACTTTAAAAGATGAGCCAAGACTTTCGGTTCGGTAAGGTCGTTAATACCGACCACTTCCACCTGGGGGTTTAAAATTGCGATTTTAAAAGCCTGCCTGCCGATGCGACCGAAACCATTTATGCCAATTTTTATTATTTTCATATTTTGAGGCGACACTAATACACGAATTGCACTCGAATGACACGAATATATTCAGGTATTAGTTTTTGTTAATTGTTTAGACCTAATCTAATTTTTTTTCAACTATCCTTAACACTTTTTCTTTAATTTTTTCATCATAAATCTCGGTAACTTTAAAACTTTTCATTTTTTTCAGTCTTTTTTCTATCTCAGCCTTGGACAAAAGACCAGCTTGAGGCCCTATTTTCTGTACTACACTTCCCGCGTTTATCGGTCCCCACAAGAGAGCCTGTTTATGAGGGAGTTTATGAAAAAGCCCGGCTATATAGGCCGTGGTAAAACTATCGCCAGCTCCGGTGGCTTCAAGCCTTGGACCAGGATACTCGGGACAGTAAAAAAATCCTTCGTCGCTATGTGAATACGCGCCTTTGCGGCCGTCAGTTAAAGCTATGGCCTTTGGCCCAAGCTTTCTAAGTTTAACGCATAGTTCTTCCGGATCTCGTCCGCATTCTCCTACCCAGCTCTGCGCTTCTTCTACATTTAATGATAGCACATCTGTTCTTTCAAGCATCAGTTTGTTGGCTTTTACGCCGGCTCTAAGCTGAAAAGTCCCGGGGTTAAACCCAAGCTTTACATTGTATTTATCCAAATACACGGCCAAGTCCTTATAAATGCTTTCAAATCCCTCGCCCATACTAGTTAAGTAAACCCAAGAAGAATGCGGAAAGCTCGGCAGTTTGTATTTCCTGTGCTGGTGGTATACAAAAATAGTCCGTTCTCCATCCTTGGTTAATACTGTTGAAGCATTTGTGCCATGTTTGTCATCTATTACTATAAATCTGGTGGACACCCCTTCTTTTTGCATCTTATGCACAATTTCCCTACCTCCGACATCGTGAGCAAGAACCGTATAAAACCCGGCTTTCAAACCCAAACGCGAACTGCCAACAGCGTTGTTAGCCGCATTGCCCGCAACAGTGCGGTACAGCTCTTTAACCGGCAGCTTGTCACCCCAGCTGATGACGGCTTTTTGCTCGGAAGCAAGTATTTGTATGTCGTCTACAAACAAAAATGTATCTATAGTGGCATCGCCGATGGAAATTATGTCGAACATATTTATTAGTAAGTAGTAAGTAGTAAGTAGTAAGTAGTAAGTAGTAAGTAGTAAGTAGTAA
>CAZEKH010000008.1:0-50461 GCA_964512925.1 uncultured Candidatus Saccharibacteria bacterium
ATTGAAAGATTGAAAGATTGAAAGATTGAAAGATTGAAAGATTGAAAGATTGAAAAAACTCGCATACGCGAGTTTTTTTAAATGTTGGTGGGCAGGACAGGATTTTTACCCCGTACTAAATTTAATATGTAAATGGTGGGCGGTGCAGGACTCGAACCTGCGAAGCCCGAAGGCACCTGATTTACAGTCAGGTGTAATTGCCGCTATACGAACCGCCCATTATTTTAGTACGGGGCAAGCCTGTGAAGGCATAAAGCCAACTGATTTACAGCAGCCCCGGTTTGACCTTTTTGCTACCTGCCCGTATTTAGTTTTCCATCAAACCTTTGACTGACATCAATCCAAATGATTTACAGCAGCCTTGGTTTGACCTTTTTGCTACCTGCACAAATCAAATTTTTACCTGGTCAAAACCGACATAAAGCACTCTTGTTTATAGCAACCAAAGTTTAGCCTTCCCTTTATTTATTCAAAATTTTAAAGGTTTCTAACCAACGTATCTTAACAAAATTTATTTTTTTGGTCAATAATAGATTGCTTAAAATTTTATAGTAAAGCTACAAGTCTTATTGGAGCTTCTGTGGCGTTTTTTAATTTTGTGGGTAGTATAAAAATTTTTGAACCAACTGGTGGTAATTTGTCGGCATTTGCGATATTTTCAACTAAGTATTTATCTGCACCCAAGACTGCATTATGAACAGGAAAGCCTTTTTTGCCAGTATCGCAGGAGAAAGTATCTATCCCAATCCCAACAACATCTTTTTTTAGTAAAATTTCCGCGGTCGATATATTAACGCTTGGGAAAAAGAATTCATTATGGTATTTTTCTGGACTTTTCCAATGCCTACTCCAGCCAGTAAAAAAAATTATAAAATTTTTTGGTTTTATTTTTCCGTGTTTGTTTTCAAATTCTTCAATGTCAGCGGGTAAAATCTCGTAATTTTTATTTGTTTTTTTGCTTACATTGATAACAACACAATCAACAATCAACTCATTAATTTTTAGTTTATCAACAGTTCTGCCACCTGGAATAACATGAGCAGGAGAATCAATATGTGTTCCCAGGCTTAAACTCGCACTTATTTTTTCTATTCTAAATAAATCCGGAGGTACGCAGTCTTTATAGTCGGTTACTAATGACAAATTAAAATCCGCAATTTTATCCCATGATGGAATATCTTTAGATAGTGTGTGAGTTAAATCAATAATTTTTTGCATATTTATATAACAGATTCCCGTTTTCACGGGAATGACAGTCTTAATTTTTTTGTAAGTATGTATATCCTTATATAAAAAATTACTCCACTTTTTCAAAATTCAGTTTTAGGGCGTTGAGGATGACGGCGACATCTACGACTTCCTGGAGCATTGCCCCGTATACGGGCGGGATGTAGCCTAGGGCTGCTATAACCATCAAAACCACGCTTAAACCCATCCCGACAAAAATTCCCTCTTTGGCTACCCACATCACTCTTTGGGCGATGTGCAGGGCGTCGTGGACGCGCATAAAGTTGTTTTGCATAATTACAATATCCCCGCTTTCTGAGGTGGCGGATGAACCGTGAAATGCCAGGGCAATCCCGACATCCGCGGCCGCCAAAGCCGGCGCATCGTTGATCCCATCCCCTACCATTGCCACTTTGCCGTATTTGTTTTTTGCTTTTACAACTTCTAAAACTTTTTCTTCAGGCAGGGTTTCAGCGCGAAAATCCGTAAGTCCTAGCTGTGAGGCGATTTTTTCCGCCACGGCTTTTTTGTCGCCGGTGATCATAATCATCTTTTTCAGCTTATGTTCCTGCATAGAAGCAAAAACTTTTTTCATTTCCGGCCGGATAACATCGGAAAAAATAATTGCGCCTAAAATTTCATTTTGAGTTCCCAAGTAAACCGAGATTTTGCCTTGTTTTGAGAACTCATCGTGAAGGTTGAGAATTGCCGAAGAAATTTTTACGCCTTTGTCTTGTAAGAATTTCAGCTTGCCAAAAAAATACTCCATTTTGCCAAGTTTGCCACTTACGCCATTGCCCAAGCTTTCCAAAAAATCAACCGGCAGTTCTAATTTATATTTTTTACTTTTGGCATACAAAACCAAAGACCTGGCCAGGATATGGGCGGAAAATTGGTCCAAAGACGCGGACAATCTGATTATTTCTTCCGGGCTAATTTTATTTTTCTCAGAAAAAACTTTAACATCCACCAAAGAAGGTTCGCCCAATGTCAATGTGCCGGTTTTGTCAAAAAGCATAGCTTTGGCTTCGCCAAGCTTTTCCAAAGCGCCTCCGCTTTTTACTATTATGCCTCTGGAAGCGGCTTTGGAAATGCCGGAGATGATGGCAATAGGCGTGGCTAAAATCAAAGGGCAAGGGGTGGCTACCACCAGCACTGCCAAAAACCGTAAAGGGTCTTTAAACATAAACCAGGAAGCCCCGGCTATCAAAAAAGCGACCAAGGTAAACCAGACAGCGTAGCGGTCAGCCAGCCTGACTAAGGGTGCGCGCGACTCCTGCGCGCTTTTAACCAGCTTGACTATCCTTTGGTATTGGCTTTCCTCTGCGGCTTTTAAAGCTTTTACTTCCAACACCGCGTCTTTGTTAATGCTTCCGCTATAAACCAGGCTGCCTTGTTCTTTTTTCACAGGCAAACTTTCTCCGGTAATGCTGGTTTCGTCAACTTCGGTGATGCCGGAAACAACTATGCCGTCAGCCGGTATGGTTTCGCCCGGTTTGATGAGTAAGATATCTTCAGGCTTGATCTCTTCAACTTTGATGTCTGTTATGTCAGTTCCGATTTTTTTGTGGGCTTGGCTTGGAGCTAAAGACAAGAGCAGGGTTAGTTCCCTGCTGGATCTTTTAAGGGCATAATTTTCCAAAGCTTCCCCGCCAGACAGCATCAGAAGTATGACAGTGCCTGCCAGGTATTCACCTAGGAAAAAAGAAACAGTTATGGCTGCTATGGCTATGATATCCACCCCGAAATGCCCCCTAAAAACCGCTCTAAGCATTTTGTATAACAGGGGTAAAGTTCCGACTGCTAAAGTTACCATCCAAATAGTATGATCCAGGCCCTCGTAACCAAAAAAATGCGCAACCAGGCCGGCTGTAAGCCCTGCCAAAACCAATACCGCGATGATGTATTCGGAAAATTTTTCTTTCATTTAGATATTTTAGCATTTTTTTGCAAAATAAAAAATCACCCCGACATTAAGTCGGGGTGATTTACAGCTGAGGTTTAAGCTCTGCTGACATTGACCGCGTTCGGGCCTTTTGGAGAATCTTCGATTTCGAAAGTGACTTCGTCGCCTTCGTTAAGTTCTTCAAAAGAAACGCCAACCAAAGATTTGCTGTGGAAAAAGACGTCTTTTTCTTGTCCTTGCACAGTAATGAAACCGAAGCCTTTATCGGTTTTCTTTTTGATTACACCGTTCATTTGTGTGAAATTTGAAATTAAAAAATTAGTTGCAAATTAGTGCCGCAAAAAATTTCTTTAAAGCTAGCCCAAAAGTATGTTAGGAAAATCGACTACTTTTCTTCCATGCTTGTTTGCCTAGATATTATGTCACTATCCGTCCTTTTTGTCAAAAAATAGCCATTTAAAGGCTATTTTTAAAATTAGTTATGAGTAATTGGTTCTTCGGCTGTATATTTTTCGTCTTTTAATTCAACATTATTTTTTTGACATGCAGACTCAATCCATTTGGAGAGGATGGCTTGGAGTTCAAGATGTTCAAAAATTTTAGCAACTTTGATTTCAATCCCGTCTGGTCTCTGTTTGTTTGGATCTGGAGAAATAGTATCAATATAACGATAAATCGAATGTTCTGACCTCACCTCAGGAGGCAGAGAGGTCATTTCAGCGGTTAAAGTCGCGATAACTTCTTTTCTTTTTTCAGGATCGCTGACAAAAAAATAATAGCGTTCTTTTTCTCCACGACCTGCCTCAACAGCTTCTTGAGATGCTATGACTTTTTCGACTTCTGTTTTTGCCAATTCCCTCTCCTCATCTTCTTCTGCGGAAAGTGTTTCTTTAGGATCTGGAAATTTATTTTTATACATATGTTTTTTGATATTATTAAGGAATAAATTTGAGATATGATTGTCTTGTCTACCAAATTTTCTGGAGCCGTTGATCCCGATGAATGTCGGGATAACCTTCTTTTTACTATACCAGCCAATTGTCTGGAGCCCAAGTGCGGAATTGAACCGCAGACCTTCTCCTTACCATGGAGATGCTCTACCAACTGAGCTACTTGGGCACTAGGCGATTGGTGGTATATATGGAGATGCTCCCCGCCCGACTGAACGATGTCAGTCGTTCGGGCGGGTACCAGCTGAGCTACAACGGCCAACAAATATGAATTATTATTTTTTAACTTATAGCTCTAAAGCTTTTTTATATTTCTCATTTTCCGGCTCTATCTCAAAGGCTTTTTGAAAGGCTTCTTTGGCCTCATCGGTTTTTCCCTGAAGTTTCAGGCTTAAACCTAAATTATAATACCTGCTTGGCTCGGAAGAATCAAGTGCCAGAGATTGCTTAAATTTCTGTTCGGCTTCAACGTAGTTTTTAAGGCGAAAATGGGAAAAAGCCAAACGAGATAATAGCCCGGCATTGGCGGGATCGTGCTTGCTTAGGTATTCCAGCACGTCTTTTGCGTCCAAGAAATTGTTTTGAGAGATATAGAGTTTTGCCAAGCCTTCATACAGCGCAGGGTTTTTTGGATCTTTTTTGATAGCTTCAACAAAAAAAGCTTCGGTTTTATTTTCCTCATTTGGAGTTATAGCATCGGCTTGTGGTTTGGGAGCATCTGTTGTGTCCGAAGCAGATAACTTTTTCATCCGGTATCCGGCAAAAAAGCCTGGTCTTAAGCCCTTGGCTTCCAGAGCAAAATTCCATATTTTACGAAGGAGGAGTTTTAGAGCGGCCCTAAGGCGGGAAGCGGGAAAGGTGGGCAGACCTTTTTTCAACCATAATTTCATTTCAGCCGGCTGCTGATCGGGTTTTGATATGGTAGATTGTTCCAAACCGTCAGGCAGGCGCCTTAAAAAAATCAGGATAATCCCGAAGATGCTGGCGAACAAAAGGGCGTTAGGAAGAATTTGATAAGACAAGGGTAAAAATAATTATTACCAGTTTGACAGCGATAGTTGTCCTTTCTTTTTGAAATCCGGATATGCGAAAGATAAGGAAAATTTCGCGTATAAATATTTTAGCACGGATTTGGTCGGGAATAAAGATTTGTTCCAAAGCCTGGTAAAAATTTTTGTACCAGGGCGCGGATATACATCGTTCGCCAGGTAAAAAACTTTAATTGCCCAACAAAAATCTGGCAAATCTTTTGATCACCACATTTTCACCCATTTTTCCGACTGCTTCGGATAACAAATCTTTGATTTTTAAGTCTGGATTTTTTACAAACGGCTGCTCTAGAAGGCAGACTTCTTCAAAGTATTTTTCTAACTTTCCTTCAAGGATTTTTTCTACTATCTCAGCCGGTTTTTTTGACAATTCCGGCTGCTGTTTGTAAATTTCTTTTTCTTTTTCCACCACTTCAGCCGGTACCTGTTCCCTGCTGACAAATAACGGGTTTGAGCCGGCAATATGGAGCGCCAGTTCGCGAGCCAGAGTTTTAAAGTCTTCGGTTCTTGCCACAAAGTCGGTTTCGCAATTGATCTCAACCAGCACGCCGATTTTTCCGCCCGGATGGATATAGGCTTCAACAATGCCCTCATTGGCCGCTCTGTCGGCTTTTTTGCCGGCTTTTAGGGCGCCTTTTTTTCTCAAAATTTCAATAGCTTTTTCTTTATCGCCAGAAGCTTCTTCTAAAGCTTGCTTAATATCCATCATACCCGCGCCAGTCTGTTCGCGGATTTCTTTTAGAGTGTCATTTGACATATGTATTTTAAAAATGTTTTTAATTATTTGGTTTCGGCTTTTGTTGTTTCCGGATTGGGTTTTAGTTCCGGCCTTGCTCCCTTGCCTTCATTGATAGCATCAGCTATGGCTTCTGACATAAGTTGGAGAGCGTGTTTGGAGTCGTCATTGCAGGGAATGATATAATCAATGCCTTTGAAATCCGAGTTGCTGTCAACCAGGGCGATGATTTTAATCTTGCTTTTAATGGCTTCTTTTATAGCAATGGATTCGTGTTTGACGTCGGTTACGAAAATAGCTTCCGGTAGCCTTCTTAAATCGCGTATGCCTTCAAAGATCTTTTTTAAGCCTTCTATTTCGCGCTCTATCATCAACCTTTCTTTTTTGGTATAGCGGGTTTCCAGTTCCCCGGTAGCTTTTAGGCTCTCCAATTTTTCCATTTTGCGGATGGTTTTTTGGATGGTTTTAAAGTTGGTAAAAGTGCCGCCTAGCCACCGTACGTCAATGTAAGGCATACCGCAGGCTAGCGCAGCTTTTTTAACGCTGTCGCGGGACTGTTTTTTGGTTCCGACAAATAAAATGGTGCCGCCCTGGGAGGCCAATTTTTTTGCGAATTCCTGGGCTTTTAGCAAATGTTTTTTGGTAGCTTCCAAATCCAAAATATGGATATGGTTTCTGACGCCAAAAATATAAGGCTTCATCTTCGGGTTCCAGCGAGATGAGTTATGCCCAAAATGGGCTCCGCTTTTCAGGAGCTCTAAAAGTGTAACATCTTTCATATTGTGTTCTTATCCGCCGGATTTAGCCGGCAGACCCTTCTATTTCGCGAATCCAAATCATACTCTCAAGCAGATTTGAACAGAAATATTGCGAAATATGCTTATTATTTAATTAGTCCATATATTATAACAATGCTTGACGAATTTGGCAAGGGGTTGTATACTTTGTAAGTTATTATCAGTCTTAAACTTAATTAATCACCTATTTGATTTTTGTTGTTTTTCCTTCAATTTCAAATATTAAAGCATTAAAAATTTTATATTTCAATGAAAAATATTCATCCTCAATTTCACGCCCAGGCTAAAGTATCCTGCGCCTGCGGCAATACTTTTACCGCTGGTTCGACGGTGGCTGATTTGCATACTGAAATCTGTTCCGCTTGCCACCCTTTTTATACTGGTAAGCAAAAACTGATAGATACTACTGGAACCGTGGATAAATTCAAAAAGCGCTCAGCGGCCGCGGCCACTTTAAAATCAACCATCAAGCCGAAAAAAGAAAGAAAAGCCAGAGCTAAGAAATAATCATTACGAAATACGAATTTGTACGAAAATACGAATTCGTATTTTTTTAGCGTACTTGAAACTTGAAGCTTGAAACTTTATACTAAAGCTATGGAACCGGCATTTCAAAAATTTTTAGATGAATACAACGGCTTGACCGAAGAGATGTCTTCTGGCAAGCCGGGTTTGGATTTGGCGCGTTTGGGGAAAAGACAAGCAGAGCTGGAACCAATAGTATCAAGTATTAGGTATTATGAATCAAGCTTAAAAAAATTTGATGAACATCAAAAACTTCTGTTGGATGACAGTCCAGAGATTAGGGAAATGGCACAGGATGAGATTGAAGGATTGAAATTGGAAATTGAAAATTGGAAATTGAAAATTGAGGAGATGCTGATTCCAAAAGATCCTAACGACGAAAAGAATTGTTTGGTAGAGATACGCGCCGGAGCTGGGGGCGATGAAGCTACTTTATTTGCCTCAGAAATGTTCCGCGCGCTTGGGAAATTTGCCGAAGAACAGAAATTTAAAAATTATATTGTCTCTTCTTCCCGTTCCGAAGCCGGCGGTTTTAAGGAAGTTATTTTTGAAATCAAAGGCTCGGGCGCTTACGGGATTTTTAAATATGAATCCGGGGTCCACAGAGTGCAAAGAGTTCCGGAAACAGAAAAATCCGGTCGAGTGCATACTTCAACCATAACCATTGCCGTGCTGCCGGAGTTGGAAGAAAATGATTATAAAATAGACGCCAAAGACCTGAAAATTGAAGCCACTACTTCATCCGGTCACGGCGGCCAGTCTGTCAACACAACCTATTCCGCCATCCGCATCTTGCACATACCAACCGGCATCACTGCCCAGTGCCAGGACGAGCGCAGCCAGGCTCAGAACCGCGAAAAAGCTATGGCTGTTATCCGCAGCCGTGTGGCCGCGCATTTTGCGGAAATAGAAAGCAAAAAAGTTAGGGATTTGACCAAAAGCCAAATCGGTACCGGCGACAGAAGCGAAAAAATCCGCACTTACAATTTTCCCCAGGATCGGGTAACCGACCATCGGATTAACCAAAATTTTAACCAGATAAACCTTATAATGGAAGGCAAACTCTCCCCCATTGTTGAAGCTTTGCAAAAAGCAGATTTGCAAGCAAAGAAAGAAGCCTTAAAGAAATAAGGAGTATTTTGTATAAAGTATTATGTATTTAGGTAACGAATGACTATAAATACTGCTTTAAAGCTATTTAAAGTTGAGGAAATTGACCTGTCTCGTCAAAGGCAAGCCGAGGCGGAGTAAAAATAAATAAAAATGAGCAAGATTTAATATAAAAATATTGGCTATTGACAGCTTGGATATATGAACATTCGAGATGCGGTTAAGCTATTTATAAGCACTGAAGCGGACCTCTTATTATCCCACATCCTTGGCAAGCCCAAGGAATTTTTGTATTTACAGCCTGATTATAAGTTAACGGCAGATCAGTTAAACAGATTTAAACAAGCGGTAAAAAGACGGCAAAAGGGCGAACCTTTAGCTTACATATTCGGATATAAGGATTTTATGGGACTGAGATTTAAGGTTGATAAAAATGTTTTAGTGCCCAGGCCAGAGACAGAAGAATTAGTCCAAAAAGTTTTTCAAGTTTGTAAAGCTTATAAAGACAAAAAAAAATTAAAGATATTGGATGTAGGTACTGGCAGCGGATGTATAGCGATTTCAATTGCTTTAGCTCTAAAAGAAACAAAAATTAAAGATAAAAAATATAAAATATATGCTTCAGACATTTCAAAACCGGCTTTGCGCATAGCCAAAAGCAATGCTAAAAAACATCAAGTAAAAATTGAATTTATACATTCTAACCTGCTTGAGAAAATCGGGATATTTCCGGATGTTATTGTTGCCAATCTTCCTTATCTGGCTTATGAGTGGAAAAACAATAAAGAAAAAAATGCCAGAGGGCTCAAGTTTGAACCTCAAAGCGCGCTGTATGCAAAAAAATTCGGCTTAGAACTTTATATTAAGTTGTTTAAACAGATATCTGGGTTGAGGGTTTTGCCAAGGAAAATATTTTTAGAATTTGATCCCAGGCAAAAAACAGATTTACAAAAAATAATAAAAAAACAGCAACCAAACTCAACAGCAAATTTTTATAAAGATTTAAGCGGCAAGTGGAGGGTGGTAGAAATAACTTTTTAATGCGTCAGGGAGTATATAATAAAAACAAATCCCCCAAAAAATTTTGGGGGATTTGTGTGTTTGGCTATGCTTACTTGGTTTTTTCTTCGGCTTTTTCGGTTTCTTCAGCTTTTGGTTTTTCTGAAGCGGCAACCGCGGCTTCAACAGCCGCCTTTTCGTCCGGAGCTGCGGCTAGATCTTCTTCCACATTTCTCGGAGCCTGGACCTTGGCTACGATGTCTTCTGGAGATAGGGTAATTTTGACTTTATCCGAAATTTTCAAATCCCTGATATGGATTGTATCTTGAAAAGTATTTAACGAAGAAATATCTATTTCAATGTTATGAGGGAGGTCTGTCGGCAAACATTCTACTTCTACCTCGGTTAGAATCCTGACCAAAGTTCCGCCCAGATTTTTGATGGCTGCGGATGTGCCGGAAAACTCCAAAGGTACCTTAGCTTTAAGTTTTTCCGTCATACTAATTTGGTAAAAATCAGCATGGATAGGTTTTGAGGTTAAATAGTGGAGCTGTACGTCTTGGATCAAAGCTGGATGAGTTTTTCCGTCATCTGTAAGAATTTCAACGATGGTGCTTTCCCCGGCTTTTTTGAAAGCCTTTTCAAAATCTCCGGAATTTAGAGTCAAGTGCAAATTTTGCACATTGTGACCGTAAAGTTCGGCAGGAAGCAAACCTTTAACTTTAAGGTTTTTGGTCTTGTCCTTTTTCAGGTCTCTTATGGTGGCCTTAATCTGAATTTTATCCATTTTATTCTCACTTATAGTTTTGCCCATCGGCTATAAGCCTACTCACAAAACTTTAATATTATTCACAAATTATAACAAAAACCCTTATTTTTTGCAAGGGTTGTTTTAAAAATAAAAATTGAGCACTAGATTTTTATCTAGAAGATGTAAGACCTCTACTTTAAAAGCTTTTAAAGGTGCCGATGAAGTCGCCCTGAAAGCTTTTCAGGCTTTTGTGCATACTGATAAGCTCGTTTGGCGAGATGGGAGATTTGCCTCTAAATTTTTTGGAATCCTGACTGGTTAAATCCGTGATCATTCCCACGGAGAAAATCTCCGGACCGCGGATTTCAATGTTAAACATTACCGAGCTTTTGCATTTTTGGCAGTCTGAATGTATAAGTATTTCAGCTTCGTCAAAAGCCTTGTCTTCCTGGCTTCCCAGCACCTTGGCTTCGTTTAAATTGTACTTAAAATTGCAGACTGGGCAGCGCAGGATTTGACCGAGCCATCTCATAACTTTTTTAAAATTTTTTTGCTCCATAAGTAATCGTAAGTTTAGGCGGGTAATAAGGAATATGCTTATTTGATTATATTTATTATAACATCAAATGTTTAAAACCTCAACATTTTTGACTGCAAAAAAATATTTTCAGCAATCCCGAGGCTGATAAAAGTCGCTATCAAAGAACTGCCTCCTGCGCTTAAAAAAGGCAGCGGAATGCCAGTGACTGGCAAAATTCCTATGTTCATCCCGATGTTGACCATTGTGTGTATGAACAAAAGAAAAAATATGCCCCCGGCTATGTACATACCCAAATCATCTTTCGCTTTCTGGCAGATGACAACCAGCCTGTATAAAATTATAAAATACAGGCTGATTAAACTAATCACCCCGGCAAAGCCAATCTCTTCCGCTGAAGCCGCAAAAATAAAATCGGTTTTGTGTTCAGGTAGAAAGTTGTTTTGGCTTTGCTGTCCTCTGCCGAATCCCCTGCCCCAAACGCCTCCCGAACCTATGGCTATTGAGGCCTGCCGAACGTTGTACCCTCTGCCCTTGGGGTCCAGATTGGGGTTTAAAAAGATTTGAATTCTGTCTTTTTGAAAGTCTTTTAAAAAAAATTTCCAGGAAATTCCTGCTGAGATAATAGCCAGGCAGATAAGGATGAATATATAGCTTTTTTTAATATTGCTTAAAAGCAGTGTGCCTCCCCAGATGCCAAAAATTACCAAAGCAGAACCAAGGTCCGGTTCGTTGAGGATTAGCGCCGCTGGCACCGCGGCAAGGGCAAATGACCAAATGATATACTTTGGAGAATTTATTTTTCCCCTGGCTAAATGTAAAAGCCGGCTAACCGTCAGTATGACGGAAATTTTGGCAAATTCAGCCATTTGGATCTGTACTATACCCAGCGATATCCACCGTCTTCCTCCCCGGATTTCTGTGCCAAAAAGCAAGAGATAAACCAAACTTATCAAAATAACAATATATATCCAGGTATTGGCTTTGGCTAGCCGGTGGTAGTCAAAAAATGAAAAAAAAACTAGGCCGGCAAAACCAATTAAAAAAAATCCTCCTTGCCTGACCAAAGTTTGAATAAGGCCGGAAGAAATAGCATTGCTGTATAAAAGAGAAAATCCGGCTAATGACAAAAGTCCCGTGGCTACAAACAAAGTACTGTCAAAATAGCGGATCTTGTTGAAAAAGTTGAACATAAAAAATCATTCTACCATTCTATCTCCGGCCTGGAGAGATCAGAAGCGCTGCCTTCAGGTCTTTCCGGGGCATATAAATTTCCTTCATCCAGTGAATTTACGTACGCAAAAACTTTAACTCTCACAGCCTGTGAAAGGTTGATGTTCGGCCAGAGCTGTTTGAACGCTCGTTTTTCTCCCAGGTTTAAATCAAATTCATCTCTCTGGCTTGTTGCCAGAATTTGGTTTGTTGAATCGTAGACTAAAAATTTCAGCTGAATTTTTTTTATGTGGTATGGGCTTTGGTTTTGCACAACGCCTTCGGCGGAAAATGCATTGGAGTTTTGCGCCTGTGAAAACGAGGACGCGTAAGCGGATATTTTTATCTGAGGCAAAGCAAGTTTTTTCTGCCAGACAGGCTCTTTGGTTATGTCCAGGCTTGCGCTAAAAAGGGTTTCTTTGCTGGAGATTCTGGGCGCGACAATATATTTAACTTCTCCCGGCAAGATGTATTCCGAGCCAATGGTACCCTCATCAAGTATACCGGCTTCTTTTCCCTCCTGGTTGTAAAATTTAAAACGATAAAAAAATTCTTTGCCTGAAAGCTCAAAATTTTCATTGGTTATCTTTGCTGAAGCGCTATAAATTCCCGGAGCTATTTGTGATGCCTGCACCTCTGTTACTTTTAAATCCAAAGGATTTACAAATGCCGGGTGGGCGGTTATGGCAAGGCCGGCAAGTTTTTTTTCGTAGGTTTTAAAAGCGATATTTTTTGCCACAAAATAACCCGGCAGAGCTAAGAGTAAACCTAAAATAGCAAACCATTTGGCTAAGGGCGGAAAAGTTTGTAGTTGCTCTTCAACTCTTAGTTCGGCTTCTTCTGCTAAGAGTTCGGCTTTTTGAGTAAAAATAGACAAGATATTTTGGTATTAATTATTTTGATTTTTCTGACAATAGCTTAAAATAATGAGAAATATGTTGTTGAATAAATTTCAAATATATTATACCAAAAATTCGGCTTTTTGCCTAAATTTTTCTGTATGGTCATTATTCGGTTTAATTAGTATAATGAGTATAATTAGCGGTTTGATTTTTTTATTTTGTCCGATATTATTTAATTTTGCTCCGTTTATTTATGCCTTTTACCCATTTGCATTGCCATAGCCATTTTTCGCTTTTGGATGGACTGCCGAAGATTGAAGAATTGGTGGAAAAAGTGCGCTCGCTCGGTATGGATTCGGTTGCTTTGACTGACCATGGCGTGATGTATGGAGCGGTTGAATTTTACAATGCCTGCAAGTCCGCAGGGGTCAAGCCTATTGTCGGTTTGGAAGCATACATCGCGCCGCGTAAAATGTCTGACAAAGATCACGGGATTGATAACGAATATTTTCATCTGACTTTGCTGGCAAAGAATCAGGAAGGTTATAAAAATCTGATGCTTTTAACCACAGCGGCGCATCTGGATGGTTTTTATTATAAGCCTCGGATTGATTTGGAAATTTTAAAAAAATATTCAAACGGCTTGATCTGTCTTTCCGGCTGCCAGCGCGGGGAGATTGCCAGGGCAGCTCTAAACAAGTCGCCTGAGGAAGCGCAAAAAACTTTAAACAAATATTTGGATATTTTTTCCCCGGAAAATTTGTATATTGAAATTCAAAGAAACAGCAGAGACAGGGACCAGGCTGAAGAAAAACTTAATCAGACGCTCATTACTTTGGCTAAACAAAATGGTCTTATGCTGGCTGCGACCGCGGATTGCCACTATCTTGATTATGAGGATGCAGAAGCACAGGATGTTTTAGTCTGCATCGGTACTGGCCGTACGGTTTCAGATTCTGACCGTTTGGATATGAGAGCTTATGATTTGTCTTTAAAATCTCCGGAAAGAATGTTGGAGCTGTTTTCTGACGTGCCTGAGGCTGTTAAAAATACGGAAAAAATTGCTGAAATGTGCAATTTGGAAATTCTGATTGATCAAAGGTATTTTCCAGCAGTGGAGATCCCGGGCCAGTTGACTGCTGAGGAATACATCACGCAGCTGACTTATGAAAAATCTCTGCCTATTTACGGGCAGGCGGGGGTTTTGCCGCAAAATATCAAAGACCGGATTGATTATGAACTGAATATTATAAATAAAAAGGGTTTTACCACTTATTTTTTAATGGTAGCAGATGTTGTGGAGGGCGCACATAAAGTTGGAGCTATCACCAACACCAGAGGTTCGGCGGCCGGCAGTATAGTCGGGTATATTTTAGGTATCACCAATGTTGACCCTTTGTATTATGAACTGCCGTTTGAAAGATTTTTAACAATGCACAGGCCGACTCCGCCTGATATTGACCTGGATATTGCCGACAACCGCCGCGATGAAGCTATTGAATACATTACACAACGTTTTGGCAAAGAAAAAGTCGCGCAGATCATCACTTTTGGAACTATGATGGCAAGAGCCGCGGTCAGGGATGTGGGCAGGGCTTTGGCGGTTTCTTACTCCAAATGTGATCGGCTGGCAAAGATGATTCCCTTGGGCAAGCAGGGTTTTCAGATGACTATTGACAAAGCTTTGGACATCAACAAAGAGTTGAAAGAAGCCTACGACCAGGATCCGGAAACAAAAAAAATAATCGATATCGCAAAAAAACTGGAAGGCGGCGCCAGGCATGCTTCTGTACACGCGGCTGGCATTGTGATTACCCCCACTCCCCTAACCGACTATATGCCCTTGCAAAAAGAACCTGATGGGGAAAGGGTGATAACACAGTACGATATGTACGGACTGGATGTCAATGCCAATTCCAAAGCTATCGGTGTTGTTAAGCTTGACCTTTTAGGTATCCGTAACCTTTCAATTTTGGAAGCCGCGGTGCGTTTGGTTAAAAAACGCCACAATATTGAAGTGGATATTTATAACCTGCCTCATCCGGATGAAAAAACATTTAAACTTTTGTCCGAAGGCTTGACTTTCGGGGTTTTTCAAATGGGCTCTTCCGGGATGACCAGGTACTTAAAAGAGCTGAAACCAAGTTCGGTTTTTGACATAATGGCAATGATTGCTTTGTACCGCCCTGGTCCGATGCAGTTTATCCCGGAATATATAGCCAGAAAACATAATCCCAGCCTGATCACTTATTTTGACCCGGCTTTTGAGAAAATTTTATCCCGCACTTACGGCATCTTGGTTTACCAGGATGACCTTTTAACCATTGCTCACGATCTGGCTGGCTACTCGTGGGAAGAAGTGGATAAATTCAGAAAAGCCGTAGGGAAAAAAATTCCCGAGGAAATGGCCAAGCAAAAAATCAAGTTCATCCAAGGCTGTACGACAACTTCGGGGTGGTCTCATAACAAAGCTTCGGAAATTTGGAATTGGATTGAACCTTTCGCGGCTTACGGGTTTAACAAAGCCCATAGCGCCTCCTATTCTTCGGTGTCTTACCAGACAGCATATATGAAAGCCAATTTTCCGGTGGAGTTTATGGCGGCGGTAATGACTGCCGAGTCTGGAGACGAAGAAAAAATTTACGAAGCGGTTGAAGAGTGTAAAAATTTGGGTATAAAAGTCTTGCCGCCGGATGTTAGTGAATCTTTGGGCGATTTTACCGTGGTGAATTCTTCCACCATCAGGTTCGGACTAAACGCCATAAAAAACCTGGGTACGGATGTGATAGAAAAGATCATTGAGGCGCGTGGCCGATCTGTGTCATCCGAACTAAACTCTAACAACTTAGCCCTTAGCCCTATAACCTTTGTGTCTCTTGAAGATTTTCTGATCCGTACCCACGTAAAAAACTTTAACAAACGTTCCTGGGAAGCTCTGGCCAAGTCAGGGGCCTTGGACGCATTTGGCGAAAGGGGTAACCTTTTGGCCAATACTGAAGAAGTTTTGAGGTTTTCACGCGAGTATTTTCAGGACAAGGAAAGCAAGCAGACTTCGCTTTTCGGTTCAAATACCAGTTTCAGCAAACTGTCTATACGCGAAAGCCAGCCGGCTTCCAAGGAAGAAATGCTGGCTTGGGAAAAAGAGCATTTGGGTATGTTTGTGTCAGCTCATCCGCTTGATTCTTTTAGTAAGGTGTTAAAAAAGTTAAACAGCGTACGGGATGTAAACACCGGCCAGGTGCAGGGTCAGGCTGTGTGCGGCGGCATCATTACCAAACTTAAGCGTATCATCACGAAAAAAAACGAACCAATGGCGTTTTTTACCTTGCAAGACCAGACGGGCAGCATAGAAGTTTTAGTTTTTCCCAAGACAATGGAAAAGGTTGTGCAGTTTTTGGAACCAGACAGAATAATCCAGGTTACAGCCCGTCTTTCCACTGCGGAAAGAAAGCAATATCCGGGTAAAAAAACAGCCACTCAAAATTCCGGTGATGATATTTCCAGTTTTCCTTTGGCAAGCGCTGTTATGCCGAGTCCTTCTGCCGGCAACGAATTGGCTGCTGAACACGAAGAAGTAAAATTGATTGCTGAAGAAATTATCTATTTACCAAATGACGATGCATACAATGAAGCTTTGAGCGAAATGGAAAAAACCAAACAGCTTACCATATTTATGCAGAAAATGCCGGAAATGGAAATTTTGAACAAAGTAAAAAATATTTTAGAAAAATTCCCGGGTAAAGCCCAAGTTTTCCTCCTGCTGGGGGTTGGGCAGGGAGCCAAAAAAATAAAAACCCACACGCTAGTGGGGGTAGACAATGCCCTGATACAAGAGCTTAGGACTATAAAAGAAGTGGGGAAAGTTGAAGTGAGTTAGCTCTAGGGTGCAGAAAAAATAAAACCCCACTTGATCGGATGGGGAAAGTATAAAGGGGGTTCGTAGCACATAGCGCGGCATAATGCTACAAATAAAGGACGGTGGGAAACAGCGAGGAAGTCGCTACCAGTCCGCCAGTGTTGGCGGCATATATTGTTCCCCTACATCGTATCCGTTTACCGGCACGGAAATCACTAGCCCTTTTTTTACCCCCTTTTTGTTGGTTAATAGAATAGCAAAAATAATTACCCAAGTCAACATTTTATTTTAATTTATTAAGCAAAAACTACCCAGCTTTTAAGCAAATTTATATGTGGAAAACTCGGGTTGCAAGGGGTTTTATGGTGTGGTATCATTAGTTTAGTTCTTCAAACGTTTATCTTGCCAAAGCATATAGCAAAGGCGGGCATACATCCCTCGCTTACCAGCCTGGGAGAGTTTGGAACAATTGAATAAATAAGTCTGTTTTTGTTCTAGAGCCAAAAACGGATGAAAAGTTTTCTTGGGACGGAAACGTTCCGACGTAACATCGGAACCCCAGGGTTAGGTCATTGAATATTGTTTTCAATGGTCTGTACCTTGGGGTTTTTGTTTTTATTTTATTTTTTTATTCCCTCCCCTTGAGGGGAGGGGAATCTAGGTTTATATAAAGTTATTAACTTTTTCTAAGCATATGAACAAAGAAGAAAAAATCCAAAATTTGCGCCATTCACTCGCCCACCTTTTAGCAGCCGCGGTTATAAAACTCTATCCTGGTACCAAACGCACTATTGGTCCTGCCATAGACAACGGTTTTTATTATGATTTTGATTTTGTAGAACCGATTGCGGAAAAAGACTTGCCCAAAATAGAAAAAGAAATGAAAAAACTTTTGAAAACTTGGAGCACTTTTGAGCGAAGGGAAATTTCTGCAAAGGAAGCCAAAGAAATTTTTAAAGACAACCCTTATAAGCTGGAACTGATAGAAGAATTTTCCAAAGAAGGTCAGACTTTGACAATGTACAAGTCAAGCGAATATTTTGAAGATCTCTGCCGTGGCGGGCATACTGAAGATATGGCTAAGGTGGATCCTGACTCATTTAAATTGACAAAATTGGCAGGCGCTTACTGGCGTGGGGACGAAAAAAACAAAATGCTGACCCGTATATACGGTTTGGCTTTTGAGACAAAAGAGGAACTGGAGGCGCATCTTAAAATGCTGGAAGAGGCGGAAAAAAGAGACCATAAAAAACTGGGCCCGGCTTTGGACTTGTTTGTTTTTTCTGAGTTGGTCGGTCCCGGCCTGCCTTTGTGGACGCCAAAAGGCACGCTGCTTAGGAATTTGCTTGATGACTATGTTTGGTCTTTGAGGAAAAGCCTTGGTTACCAAAAAGTGGAAATCCCCCACATTACCAAAAAGGAATTGTACGAAACCAGCGGGCACTGGGACAAGTTTAAGGATGAGCTGTTCCGGATCAAAACCCGGGAAGGCCACGAATTTGCTATGAAGCCTATGAATTGCCCGCATCATACGCAGATTTACGCGCGCAAACAATGGAGCTATAGAGAACTACCCCAGCGCTATGCCAACACCACAATGTGTTACCGTGATGAACAGACTGGAGAGCTTTCAGGTTTGTTACGCGTAAGGTCGTTAACCCAGGACGATGCTCATGTGTTTTGCCGCTTTACTCAAGTAAAAGAAGAGCTTTCTGGTATTTGGGACAAAATTGTAGAACCTTTTTACAACTCTTTTGGTTTTAAGCTAAAACTCAGGCTGTCGCTTCACGATCCTAAACACCAAGAAAATTATCTAGGCGGTAATGACCGCTGGATTCAGGCGGAGGAAATTTTGCGCAACCTGGCCAAGGAAAGAAATATTGAATTTTTTGAAGCTCCGGGTGAGGCCGCATTTTATGGTCCTAAATTGGATTTTATGGCAACCGACTCTATAGGCAGGCAGTGGCAAGTAGCCACCATCCAGCTCGATATGAATCAACCTGAGAAATTTGATTTAACGTGTATTGATGAAGAAGCAAAAAAAGAAAGAATAGTGATGATCCACGCTGCTATAATGGGCTCCATAGATCGTTTCCTTTCGGTTCTAATAGAGCATACGGCAGGTTATTTTCCCTTGTGGCTGTCCCCTGTTCAACTATCCATTTTGCCGATTTCGGAAAATCAGGTGGAGTATGCAAACAAAATCGAGCAGGATTTAAAATTGCAAATTCAAGATTTGAGAATTGAGATTGACAAGCGCAATGAAAGCATAGGTAAAAAAATCCGCGAAGCCACAATTCAAAAAATCCCCTACCAACTTATAGTTGGGGAAAAAGAAGCCTCAGCAGGGCTGATTGCCGTGCGTTCTAGATCCGGTGAAGACCTGGGGCAGATGAAACTTGATGAGTTTATAAAAAAAATCCAAGAAGAAATCAGGGAGAAAAAATAGTATGCCAGATAATTTAGAATATATAGAAGGTCAAGGAATAAAATTTTCAACAATCGAAAAACCTTCAAGAGAAAGGTTTGAATTTTTGGTGGACTTGGATTTAACTATGGTTTCAGTTGAGAAAAAGGAAGGATTGTTTAAAGAAATACAGCAATATGACACATACCGAAAACACATAAAGAAGCAGTTTCCGAGTATGGAAAATTACCACGACTTTTTTGTCGGTTCAACAAAAACTCGAAATAGGCCGGCGGTTTCTCAAAATAAAATCTGCCGAGCGGAACTTTTATATTTTATTTTCAACTCTGTTGGGCTGAAAATCAGCTTCCTTGATTTTTGGAATTATATGCGAACTAAATATCCTGGCAGTATAAAAGGAGTTTACCCAGAACTAAATTTAAAAATTGCCAGTGAAGAATACAAAGCCCTGCTTCAAGAATGTGTTGAAAAAGATCTAAAATAGCTGTTTGTTTCAGGTTATAATTTTTAAATTCAGTGAAAATTGCGAAATTAAAAATTGGAAATTAGTAATAAATTTCTATAACCTATAACCTAAGTTAAGACCCTTCCTCCGTCCTTCCCTACCGCAATTGTGTGTTCAAAGTGGGCGGAGAGGCTGTGGTCTAGGGTGGTGATGGTCCAACCGTCTTCTTCAATGGCGATTTTCCAATTTTTTTCGCAGAGCATAGGTTCGATGGCTAAAACCATTCCTTCTTTCAGTTCAATGCCCTGTCCGGCTTTGCCGTAGCAAGGGACGGCCGGTTCTTCGTGCACACCGTAGCCTACCCCGTGCCCAACCAGATCCCGGACAACGGAAAAACCCGCCTGTTCGGCTGTTTTTTGGATTATAAAGCCTATGTCCCCCATTCGGCCGCCGTCTTTTGCAGCTTTGATGGCCAGGTCTAAAGATTTTTTTGTTGTGTCTAAGAGTTTTTGCGCCAGCGCCGATATTTTTTCTATCCCAACCGTGATGGCAGTGTCAGTATATAAACCTTTATATTCCATACCTATATCCAGCCCGACTATGTCACCCTCTCTTAAGATGTCTTTTTTAGAAGGGATGCCGTGGACTATCACATCGTTGATGGACGTGCAAAGCCCGGCGGGAAAAGGGTTTTGTTTGGGACCATAATTTTTAAAGGCCGGCCTGCCGCCGGCTTTTTTTATTGCTTCTTCCGCAAATTCATTTAGCTCCCAGGTAGAAATTCCAGGCAGCGCTTTGACGGCTGTTTTATGCAAAATGTCACGAAGGATTTTTCCGCCTTCAGCAATAGTTTCAATCTCCTTAGGGGTTTTTATAAAATTACTTTTTTTCATTATATTACTAATACCTTCATACAGTCGTGTATGAAGGTGTGTTATTTTAGCAAGATATTTAGGCCGGTTAGTATCCTTTTCCTTGCTTGTGGGATGGATCCTAAAGTGGAAATGTCAGCAAAAGGGTAAAGTTTTTTAAAATATTTAACTACGAAACTAATGTTGTCGTTGTAATATTTAATCCGATTTTCCAGAGCTTTTTTGTTGTCGTCGGGGCGTTTGCTGAACTTGCCTTTGAAATACTCCTTTCTTTGTGTCATCCTTTTAACAATCTCCGCAAACGGGATGGATAGGTAGACAAAAACCGCATTGTCCCTGCCGCAGTCTTTCAGCCATTTTGAAACCAATTTGGCTTCCCCGAGCATCTTGGGTGTGCCGTTTAAAAGTAGGCCTTGGGTCTTGGGTACGGAAAAAATTTTGTCTTTGAGGATTTGCCTGACAACTTTGGTCGGGGTGAGTTTTCCCTGTTCCAATGTTTTGTCCAGCTTATATTTTTTTCGAAGCTTGGGGTTTTGGGCAACTGCCCGAAGCTCCCTGCCCATATCAAAATCATACAAACCGAATTTTTTCGCCAAAAAAGCTCCGTGTGTAGCCTTGCCTGCGGCCGGATCGCCCAGCAGGATGAGGTTTGGAACTGTATTTTTTTGAAGCTTAGTTTTGGGCATCGGCAGTTTTAAGTTTGCTTAAAATATCTTTATGCACTGTTTCAACTTCCGGCATCCCGTCAATCTGGATAAAATCGGTGTGTTGCTTTAGCCAGTCCAGCACCGGAACGGTATCCTGATGGTATTGCATAAGTCTGAAACGTATTTTGTCTTCAGTGTCATCCGCGCGGTTTTCAAGTTTGGCCCTGGCCAGAAGCCTTTTAAGGGTTTCTTCTTCTGGGATCATTATATATAAGCTGGTAAAGATTTTTCTACCTTGTTTTTTCAGTTCAGACAATAAAAATTCCGCTTGCCCTATTCGTCTTGGGACGCCGTCAAATATCAAACCTTGGTTTTGCGGCAGAGTTTTTAATTTTTCTTCTATAGCCTCCAAAAGCACTTCGTCACTTAGAAGTACCCCGTTATCAATCACCCTTACTTTTTCAGCCAAAGGCGTATTTTGACTTTTTATTTCTCTTAAAATAGCGCCCATATCCCAATAAAAAAAGCCCAAAGTTTTTGCGAGTAGCTTTCCTTGGGTGCCTTTTCCTGAGCCTTGGGGGCCGATAAGGAAGATAACGGAGTCGTTCATAATGAGTGAATTATAGATGTTTTTTGGAAATTTTTCAAGTTTGTGGTAAAATAATATAAATTTCCAAAAAAAAAGAAACAAAAATGGACCACAGTTTATTTTATGAAATAACCAGCGTGCTGCTTTTGGCCGGAGCAGTGGCTTTTGTGATGAGCTGGTTAAAGCAGCCTAGCGTGATCTCATTTATAGTTACTGGACTTTTAGTCGGGCCCTTTGGCTATATTAGACTGCACGATTCAGCCACTTTGGAAAGTTTGGGGCAGATCGGTATTACGCTTTTGCTTTTTATGGTTGGGCTTGAGCTCGATGTACAGAAGCTTAAAACTTTCGGCAAGGTTGCTTTTTTAACCGGCATAGGACAGATAGTATTTACCGGAGCGGTTGGTTTGGGTATTGCCAGCCTTTTAGGCTATTCATTGGTTCCGGCTGTTTATATTGCCACGGCTTTGACTTTTTCTTCAACCATAATCGTGGTTAAGCTTTTGGGAGAAAAACACGACCTGCAAACTCTGTACGGCCGAATTGTAGTAGGGTTTTTAGTGGTGCAGGATTTTGTGGCTATGCTGATTTTGCTTTTTTTGGGCGGCACCAATTCTTCCGGCCGTTTGGCAACTATGCCTCTGTGGCAAAATGTTGCCATTGTCCTGGTTAAAGCTTTGGTCTTGGGCTTGGGTTTGTATTTTGTCAGTAGGTTCATCTTGCCAAAAGTTTTAAAAAATTTCTGGAGTTCATCGGAACTAATATTGGCATTTTCTATAGCCTGGGCTTTGGGTTTGGCAGCCTTTGCTTCGCTTCCCTGGGTTGGTTTTTCTATGGAGGCCGGAGGGTTTTTGGCAGGACTGGCTTTGGCTAACAGCCAGATGCATTATGAGATAGGCGCAAAGATCAAGTCTATCCGCGATTTTTTTATCATCATATTTTTTATCGTGTTTGGAGCGCAGTTGGTTTTGGGCAATATTACCAGTTTGGTTTGGCCGGCAATAGTATTTTCGCTGTTTGTGCTGATTGGCAATCCCCTGATCCTGCTTTTCATAATGGGATATTTGGGTTACAAGCCACGAACCAGCTTTATGGCGTCGGTGACCGTTGCGCAGGTTTCGGAATTCAGCTTTATCCTGGTGGCTTTGGGTAACAGGCTTGGACATTTGGATATTTCGGTAGTCAGCCTGATCACATTTGTGGGCATCATTACCATTTCTTTGTCTTCTTATATGATCACCTATTCGGAAAAGTTGTATGAAATCTTTAAAAAACATTTACAGTTTTTTGACTTTGCCAAAAAACATATTTCTGAAGACAGTAATACGACAATTTTAAAAAACCATATTATTTTAGTCGGCGCCAGAAGGCTGGGCGCGCATATCGCGGCTGCATTGGAAAAACAAAAAGCCAGGTTGGTAGTGGTGGATTTTGATCCGGATATCACTTTAAAACTTTCTTCTGAGGGCTATAACTCCATATGCGGAGATATCACTGACAGCTATATCCAGGAGCAGGTAAACTTGCGCGAGGCTAGAGTGATCATTTCTACGGTTCCGGATTTTGAGAACAACCTGACTTTGCTCGAAGCTGTGAGAGAGGCTGTGGGCACAAACAAAAAAAGACCCAAACTGGTGTTTGCGGCGCAGGACGAGCATGAAGCTAAAAAGTTTTATGAAAAAGAAATTGACTATGCCCTTTCCCCCCACTTTGTAGGCGGTCAGCACCTGGCTTCCCTGCTTTCCGAAGATCTGGGTTTAAAGGGTTTAAAGAAATTTAAAAATAGCCACTTGAAGTTTTTGGGGAAATAATGTGAAGGGCCCCGGGTTGCGGTGGGGGCCCTTCTTCAAACCGGATTTATTCTCTGAATCTTTTCATGACACTCTCTTCTGTGAAAGCGTTTGGAAAGATTTTTTTGAGAATTTTGCGTGCCGCCACTACGGCGGCTATTACTAAAACAACAACAAGGGTGATCCGCATGGCATCTTTTCCTCCGAAAAGAAATCGCTTTGATTTTACCTGAAAAAAAATATTTTGTCATATTTTGTACTACTACAGGGTTAGGGTTATTTTGCGGGTGTGATTAATATTGTTATTTGTTAATACGTTTTATGAAAATATGTTAAAATGATTTTTCAGAATATGCTAAAATGTAAATATGCTTAAACTCTACAATACCCTTACAAAACAAGTAGAAGAACTAAAATTTAAGGATACCCCACACCCGGCTGGGCTGAAAGAAGGCGGTTTGGTGCGGATGTACACTTGCGGGCCGACCATATACAATTACGCCCACATCGGTAATCTTCGCTCCTATGTGATGGCGGATTTTCTCCACAGGACTCTTAAACTGTTGGGCTTCCAGCCTTACTGGGTGATGAACCTCACAGATATAGACGACAAAACCATCAAGGGCACCCTAACAGAGTATGGGCAGGACGCGGGACTGAAAGAGCTGTTTTTGTTTACTGAAAAATACCGCAAAGCTTTTATGGAAGACCTTAAAAAAATCAATGTGGCAGTGGACGAGATTGAGTTTGTCCGCGTTACGGACAAGATGAAAGATATCCAGGCTTTCATAGTCGGTCTTTTGGAAAAAGGTTATGCGTACAAGGCTGAAGACGGAAGCGTTTATTTTTCCATCGAAAAGTACCAAAAAGATTTTGGCGACTACGGTTCCCTGGTCGGAGAGAAATTTTTAGAAGGTAAAAAAATCGGCGCTCGCGTGGCGGTAGATGAGTATGAAAAAGACAACCTGAGCGATTTTGCTCTTTGGAAAAAACACAAGCCTGAAACAGATGGGAATATTTTTTGGGAGCATAAAACTTTAGGCGCAGGCCGTCCGGGCTGGCATATAGAATGTTCTGCTATCAATGCCTTGGCATTTGGCGGAGAGCCAACGGACATCCACACCGGCGGCGTGGACCTTGTATTTCCCCATCATACCAATGAAATAGCCCAAAGCCAGCCGTTTTACAAGCCCTTTTCCAGATGCTGGTATCATAACGAGCACCTAATGGTAGACGGCGGCAGGATGGGAAAGCGGTTTAACAATTTTTATACCATTAGCGACTTGGAGAAAAAAGGTTTTTCCGGACAAGACCTCAGGTATTTTTTCTTAAATTCCCGTTTTACCGCAACGCAGAATTTTACTTTTGAGGGGCTGCAGGCTGCCAAAACAGCCAAAGAAAAACTTTTAAATCTTCCTTTTTCCGAAAAATTGCCGGAAGGGTTTGTGGAAAGCCTGAAAGATGACCTAAACCTTCCGGGAGCTTTAGCTTCGGTCTGGTCGTCGGGTTTTGTCTCAAAAGAAGTTTTAGATTTTTTGGGCTTTTTTCCTGAGGAGGCTTTTGAAGCGCCAAATGATGTTTTAGTTTTGGTTTCAGAGAGGGAGATTGCAAAGAAAAATAAAGATTTTAAAAAATCAGACGATTTAAGGATAAAGATAGAAGATCTGGGTTTTGAAATAATGGATACCCCAGAGGGTCAAAAACTTAAGAAAAAGGTGAACATAATTTAACACACAGCTTCTCCACCAGTATTCCACAAAACCCTTGAAATACAAGGGTTTTGTGCTATTTTAATTCGTATTGAATTTAGCTATAATACCTAAATAGAATTGAAAGTTCATAATTTTCAGTATATTAGTAACATAAACCCAAATGGACACGAATTCCGCAATTCGCCTGCCGCCTCAAAACATAGAAGCCGAAGTTTCGGTTTTAGGTTCTTTGCTTTTGGATCAGGATGCTTTTGTTAAAATCGCGGATGTTATATCTTCCGCGGATTTCTATGAAGCCAAACACCGCATCATCTACGAGGCAATGCTTGAACTTTATGCGAAAAATGTGGCAGTAGATACTCTGACAGTAACCAATTCTTTAGAAGAAAAAAAACAGTTAGAGCAGGTCGGAGGTTTAAGCTACCTAACCGAGCTGGTCAACGCCGTGCCTTCGGCCGCCAATGTGGTGCACTATGCTTTTATCGTCCGTAGAAAAGGCACGTTAAGAAGGCTTATTTCCACGGCCAATGATATCAGCGCCCTGGCTTTTCAGGAACAAGGTGAGATTGAAAACATTTTAGATGAAGCAGAAACGAAACTTTTTTCCGTTTCCCAGCAGCATTTAAGGCAAAATTTTGTTTCCATCAATTCAATTTTATCTTCTACCTTTGAAAGGATCGACGAGCTGCACCGCGACCAGGGAAAATTGCGCGGTTTGCCGACCGGGTTTTTGGATTTGGATCAAAAACTCGGAGGCTTGCAAAAGTCGGATTTGATAGTTTTGGCTGCCAGGCCGTCTATGGGAAAAACATCGCTGGCTTTGGATTTCATCCGCCACGTGGGTGTGGACTTAAAAGTTCCGGTTGGAATATTTTCTTTGGAGATGAGCAAGGACCAGCTGGTAGACAGACTTTTGTCTTCCCAGTCGGATGTCAATTTGTGGAAAATCCGCACCGGGAATTTGAATGATGATGATTTTGAAAAAATCGGCGACGCGATGGGAGTGTTGTCAGAAGCGCCGATCTTCATTGACGACGCGGCAGGCAGCACAGTGATGGAAGTCCGTACCAAAGCCAGAAGGCTTCACTCCGAGCACGGCGTGGGACTTTTAGTCATAGATTATTTGCAGCTGATGTCCGGCAAAAGCACGGAAAACCGCGTGCAGGAAGTTTCAGAAATTTCCAGAAGCCTTAAAATACTTGCCCGCGAACTCAATATACCGGTCATCGCCCTTTCCCAGCTTTCTCGCGGTTTGGAAAACCGGCCGGACAAAGTGCCACAACTCTCTGACCTTCGCGAGTCCGGATCCATAGAGCAGGATGCTGACGTGGTGATGTTTATCTACCGTGAAGATATGTACAAAGGCAAAGAGTCCAGGCGGCCGAATATCGCGGAGATTTACATAAAAAAACACAGAAACGGACCTACCGGCCAGGTGGATATGTTCTTTGACGCTGAAAAAACTTCGTTTAGAAACTTAGATAAAACTTTTGACGTCTCTCCTCAGTCAGTAATGTCAGCCCAAGCAGCAGCCGGAGAACAATAGAAAAGTTTTAAGCAGTAAGTTACTACTACCTACTAAACGCTAAATCCTAAACGCTTTTACTAATAATGACTAAACTCCCCTCTTCTTTACAAAAACTAATCAACGAGTTTTCCAAGCTTCCTGGTATTGGGCCAAAATCAGCCCAGCGATTGGCGTTTTTTTTGCTAAAGAAAAATGATTTAGATTTGGATATGTTTTCCTCCGCCATTTCCGAGCTGAAAAATGGCGTGATTTTTTGTTCTATTTGCCACAATATGGCAGACTTAGACCCTTGTCAAACTTGTAAAGACCCGCTTCGCGAACAAAATCTCATCTGTGTAGTTGAAGAGCCTATGGACGCCCAGGCTATCGACAAGTCGGGTAACTTTCGCGGGGTTTTTCATATTTTGGGCGGAACTTTAAACCCGCTTGAAGGCATTGGTCCGGAGAAGCTGAATATTGAGTCATTGATTAAAAGAATCGGCAAATCTACTAGTGAAGTTATCAGTCAATCAGTAAATCAGGGAATCAGTGAAATAATCATCGCAACCAACCCGTCGCTTGAAGGCGAGACTACGGCAATGCATCTATCCAAAGTTTTAAAGGAAAAATTTCCCTCTCTTAAAATCACCCGCATCGCCCGCGGCCTGCCTATGGGCGGAGATTTGGAATACGCGGACGACATCACTCTTTTAAGGGCAATGGAAGGAAGAAGAGAATATTAGACAATGCCAAAATTGAACATCATTGACCCGTCTAGCCAAAGGCAAGTAGAGGCGGGGCAAAATATCATAATTAAAAAAACTTATGTCTGAAAATTTTAAACATCATTCCAAGCACAGGGAAAGGACAACGCCGGACAGTCCGGAATCGCGGGAAAGAAAAACAAGGATTGTTATAACCAAAACGCCTCCAGGAGAGTGGCCTGAACACATTAGACAGCTGTGGGTAGGAATAGAATTGCCGCTGGCTGAAAATGACGAGGTAGGTAGATATGTATTAGGAACAAGCGGTGGAATAGCGCAGAATGAGGGTGGGTATGAAGTTAGAGCTGGCGATGCAATAAAAGCTGTTTATAAAAAATATAAAGAGTTGGAAGCAAGAGAAGACGAAGAGGAATTAAACGGCCAATATTATGTATTCTGGCACGGATTGAATGAGCAATTTGGAAATTATCCTGATGCTCGATTAGTTTTTAGCAGAGATTGTTGCAAAATAAAAGAATAAAAAAATTGCCCTAAGTCTTGGGCAATTTTTTAAATTATTCTGCGTAAAGTCAGTGTTCAGTCCGCGTAAGTCTGCATTTTAGGCTTTGGTTATTTCAAGTTCGGTATAGTGCTGGCGGTGGCCGATGGTGCGGCGGTATTTGCTCTTTTGCTTGTATTTGAAAACCCTGACTTTGTCTCCCCTGCCCTGGGTAAGGATTTTACCTTCAACTACAGCGCCTGAAACATAGGGTTTTCCTATTTCAATATCTTTACCACTTGAGGTAAAGAGGACTTTGTCGAATTTAATGAGGCCGCCGATTTCTCCAGGCTGTTTTTCTATTTGGATTTTGTCGCCTTTGGTAACAATATACTGTTTTCCGCCAGTTTCGAAGATTGAGAACATAAAATTTGTATCAAATTATAAATTTATAAGTACTAAGCAATTTTACCAGAACTTGGGATTTTAGTCAACAGAGGCAACGCCAACCTTTACACCCTCCCCAGGTTTTGGGGAGGGTGCCCCGAGGGTTGTCGGGGCGGGAGAGGTCGAATGCCAGTCAATGAGCGAATGTATGCTTGTGATAAACAAAATTAGTTATCAAACAAATCCGGGATGTGGGGGTGTTGGCGTTTGAAGATGATGACCACTGACAAGGCCAAGCCTATCATTACGCAAAAAAGGGCTATCAGGGCTATAAGTTTGCCCATTGATTGCAAGAACACCGCAGTAAAGCCAAAGCCCGCGCTTAGGGCATACAGGGTTAAAACCGCCTGCTTTTGGGAAAGCCCAATGTCCAAAAGCCGGTGGTGCAAATGCGAACGGTCGGCTTTAAAAGGCGACTGTTTATACCAAAGCCTCCTGACTATGGCCCAGGCAACGTCTAGTATAGGGATACCCATCACTAAAACCGCAGTGGCGATTTTTCCGCCTAGGATGATGGCTAAGACTCCTAGGAAAAAACCTAAAAAGGTACTGCCAGATTCGCCCAAAAAAACTTTAGCCGGGTTAAAATTATAAATCAAAAAGCCTAGGATGCTGCCGCAAAAGATTATGGCCAAAGAAGCGGTAACCGGCTGGTTGATTTTATCTGTCAGCGACAAGGCAAACAAAGTCATTCCGCCGATGAGAGAAATTCCGGAGCAAAGTCCGTCCAGCCCGTCTAAAAATTTGGTGGTATAAATCATCCCCATTAGCCAAAGCCAAATTAGCAAAGCTGGAATTGAAAAATAAAAATTATACAGGGAAAATTTGTAAGCGATATTTATGGGGTTGCCAAAAGGGTTAGAAATTTCTGTGATACCCACGCCGATTCCGGACATAACAATAACCAAGCAGGCCAAAGCCGGAAAGGCAAAGGAATATTTGGGTTTTAAATCGTATTTGTCGTCCAAAAACCCCCCAACAAGCAAAATCAGGCTTCCCAATATTATGCCAAAGAAAAATTTTGTCGGAATCGGCAAGACTACTTTTTGCTTAAAAAGCAGATAGATGACCAGGGTGGTTAAAAAAGATAATATTAAAGCCGAACCCAGGTATGGGATCGGTATGTTGTGGATTTTTCTCGGGCTTTTTGGGATGTCCAGCAAGAGTTTTTTTTCCGCCAGCGGCTTTAAAATCTTTATCAGAAAAACGGAAAGGCAAAAAGCTATTAAAAAATATAAAAAATATTCCATATATTAACACAAGTTTTGCAAAAAAATTTAGATTCCCGCTTTCGCGGGAATGACCAGATTTTTACTACTTACCCACCCGCTTCGCATTCGGGCAGGCTACTTACTACTTACTACTTACTACTTACTACTTACTACTGATTGCATTTCCTTCATTGAAAGGGCGGTATTTTCCCCTTTTCTGGCTTTAGGAGTGACCCAGAATTCCAGATATTTTCCAAACATTAGCCTGGTCTGGGCTTCAACGGCCGGCAGGCTGCCAAACAATACGGAAGCTATGGGTACTAAAAACCATTGCAAATACATTTGGACCGAACGCCAGGGGCCGTATTTTTTCGGCCTTGGCGGAAGCAAAATTAAGTTTATATAAACGCTGAAAATCAGGAAAAATAAAGAAATATTCATCAGGCTTTTTGTCACAAAAGGCAAGTTATAAGCAACAACACTGCCTGTAAATTCCGAGCCGCCTGCAAAAAGCGGTAGCCAGCCTAAAGTTGAAATCATAATGCTGGCGGTTGCCCAGTTAAAGTTGCCTTCCACATACTGGAAAATTTTGTAGGCCTTATCAAAAAATGGCGCTTTAAGTTTTAGAAGCACAGGTATCAAATGCGGATAATATTCTACATTGTAGGCCCAGCGTCTTTTTTGTTTGTATTGATTTTTCAAAGTCTGCCAAAAGCTGTCTGCCAAGCAAGTATCAAGCGAAACCGGGATAAAAAGCGGAACAACCTGGTAGTCCCCTTTGTAGTGAATGTAGCATTGCCAAAAAATGTACCCGTCTTCGTTGATTATTTCTTTTTTCCACAAACCTACTTCTAACAGAGCTTTCAGCGTCATCGTGTGAGAGGAAAAAGTCCTTAGCCGGTTTGGGCGGCTGCTTTCAGTAAACTGCCAAAAAGAGTTTGATACACTGATCACGCGGATCAGCGCCGGGCTGTCCCAGATATTGTTATTATAAATATTGATCGGCTGATAACTTTTTTGATACGGTTTATCAGAAAGTAAAAATTCGTACATTACCCGGGCAAAATATTGCGGGTGAAGGATGGTATCGCTGTCTAAATTTGAAACCAAAACTTTATCAGTCTCAATGCCCAGTTTTTCAAGTTCGGGTAAAGCATTTAAAACCGCCCAGGAAGCATTGGCGCTTTTTCCGCGGATTTCTCCGCTAAGTCCGTCAGGATGGGTTGTAATTAAAAAGTTTAAAAACTTACCTTGAAATTTTTCTTTTAAAAGGGCTGCTGTTTCTTGAGCTTGCTGTCCAGCCCTTTGTTCTGTGGCAAGCAGTATAATCATCCGTTCTTTGGGGTAGTCAACCGCTTCTATTGCGCTTAAGGTGGAGTCTAAAACTTCAAAGCTTTCGTCAACAAACGGAATTAAAACCAGTTGGTAAAAATCCATAAAATTGCCCGGTTGTTTTTTTTCAGTTATGAGTTTTTTGATTCTTAGAAGTTCTTCTGCATAAAATTTTTTTTCCCTGCCCGAGGTTATTTCCAACGAGTTTTGTAAAAATTTTAAATATCCCGGAAGGTTGCTGATTTTATGCACCATCCCAAGCCAGTCGATTTTGACAAAAATTTGAAATTTGCGATAGGCAAAAATCAGATGGCTGGCTACATTTAAGGCTTTTAACACCCAGTACAAGTCAAAACACACGATGAACACCGCAGCCCAAAAAGGCTTTAAAAATGACAGCCAGACGGCAGCGGTAAAGACCAGCCACATCTGCATACCGGGAATGATTTCCCAAAGTCTGTCTTTGTAAGACCTTTTGCGGAATATCGGGACGTTCATACAAAATCAGTTGAATGAATTATTTATAAATGGCTAAAAGCAGGGAGGAAAGCAGAAAAATCCCCTGGAGAAAAACGCTGACCAAGGCTAAGAACGGTGAGAAAAAATCTCGGCTTTTTTTCAGTTTTTGATAGATTATCAGATTTAAAACGCTTAAAAGGGCGGCCGATACCGGCAATAAGTAAAGTAGCGAAGGTTTGCCGAGCATTTCAACCCCCCCAAGCACAGTATATTTGATTGGTACTAAGGTTCCCGAGAGGCTGATTTTGTAGAAAATAGCAAAAAATGTTATAATATTTAAAAGCAAACACAAGCTCCAAAGAAACCAAATTCGATTGAATTTTACGGACATATATCATATTATAGCTAAAATCACGCATAAAACCAAATGTCAAAAAAACAAAAAATAATATTCTTTACTGTCATTTTTTTTGCAATCTTTTTTAGATTTTATTTGATCAATATAATGCCGGGCGGGCTGTTTCCGGATGAGGCTGCAAACGGTTTGGATATCAACTTGATGCAGCAGGGCGATCTCCAGCCTTTTTATGAACGGGGTAATGGCAGAGAATCTTTGTTTTTTTATATGCTGTGGGCGAGCGTCAGTTTGTTTGGCAAAGGGTTTTGGCAACATCACATTGTTTCTGCGTTGGGAGGAGTGCTGGCGGTATTGGCTTGTTTTTTTGTCACAAGACGGTTGGTTTTGATGAATGAGACCGAAAGCGATGAAGATTATAAAAAACATTGGTGGAGAGCGACTAACATCGCTCTTTTGAGTATGTTTTTAATGTCGGTTTCCACCTGGCATATAGTTTTGTCGCGCACGGCTTTTCGGGCAAGTCTTATTCCCCTCTTTGCCAGTTTGGTTATATATTTTGTTATTCGCACCCACCAAACTGAAAATCTAAAAAAAAGAATCTGGTTTGCAGTTTTATCTGGAGCTTTTTTTGCCTTGGGTTTTTATACATATATCGCTTACCGGATAATGTTGCCGATTTTGTTTATGATAGTAACCTGGCCATTTCTGGCGCTGCTGTTTAAAGGCCAAGTCAGAGCGGTTATTTCGCGTTATGCATTGCCGGTCATTTTATTTTTGGTTTCATTTTTGATTGTGATCGCTCCTTTGGCAAAATATTTTTATGAGCACCCGGGCAGTTTTATCGGTCGCAGCGGCCAGGTCAGCATTTTTAACCAGGGTTTGTATTTGGTTGACGGGGTCCAGCTTTCAGGCGAGCCAGATATAAAAACAGTTGTGTTGGCGGCGGCTGAAGTGGCAAGAGTTTCTTTAAAAGGTTTTTTTACGAGCGGCGACCTGAATTGGAGGCATAACATTTCAGGACAGCCTTTTTTGCCTGTTTTAGTTAGTCCGTTTTTTGCAGTCGGGCTTTTGTGTGTAAGTCTGATGGGTATTGTATATTTCTTTTTACCGAACCGAAAGGCTAAATTTTGGAAATTTTTTGTTTTAACCGGTTGGTTTTGGGGTATGCTTTTGCCTGTTATCACCACGGCTGAAGGTATCCCCCACGGTCTTCGCGCTGTGGGGCTGATCCCCTCTTGTTTTGTCATCTCCGGCTGGGCGATCTATGTGTTTTGGGAATGGGTGCAAAAAGCGCATCAGCATATTTGGCATTCCTGCGAAAAGTGCCAGCGGGAACATTATGAATCCACGCATATTTTTCTGCGCAGAAAAATTGCCGAAACAGGACTTGGGATTGTAAAATGGGGTTTTTTTGCGGCGCTGATTTTACAAGCATACTTTGCCTATTTTGTTTACGCTTACAACAGCCCGGAAAATTTTTATTATTTCCGTTCCGATCTTTCCGAGGTGAGTGAATATTTGAAAGCTCGTTGCGATAAGGAAAATACTTATTTAATTCTTGATAAATTTTCCGTTCAAACAACAGATTACCTGACTTCCGACAACAAAGGCAATTTTTCCGACAAGTGCAACGTCCCTTATATTCAGGTTGACCCGGAAGAGTCCTGGAAGCTTTCAGGTTTAATGCCGGGTGTTCAAGTGATTTTTGCCCAAAGCAGCATATATGACATAAAAAAGTTTAAGGAGCAAAATCCGCAAGCTTTTTTGTCTTTGGAAGTCAGAAATAAATTTAAACAGACAGTTTTGGCTGTCTACGAGATCCGATGAGTGTTTTTAAATTAATAAAATATTTGTTTTATGCTTTATTGCTTCTAGTGATAATATTTTTGTATTGGTTTTTGCCTAAATATTCTTATATAAATCAGCATCCAGGATATTGCGCGAATTTGACTAAGCATATATATTATTGCGGAAATGAAGCTGCTCTGGACAAACTATTTCAGATTGGCAAGTAAATTTGACATTGAACAAATTTAATTTTATAATAAATTATCTGTTAAATTTTGTGGGTTTTAAATCCTCAAGAAACAAATATGAAAAATTGGTCAATTCAAAATAAAAGTTTTTTTATCTTGTTTTTGATTTTGCTTTTAGGATCTTTAACAGCTTTGTTTTTGTCACAGACTGAAACAGGGAGGAAAAATCCTTATGAGCAAAAAAAACAAAATGAGTCGGAAAACATAAAAATTGTTAGAGCTCAGGAAGTTTCAGGCGAAATTGAGAATGTTCCAGACACTTCCGATTGGAAACTTTACACCAATAAAAGTTTAGGGCTGAATTTTAAGATCCATCCTAGCTGGCAGGTTAAATCTTCAGGCGAAAAAAATGGATATTTTGCTTATACAATTAGCGATGAAGTCTTAAATTCAGAATTTATATTTTATGTCAGTTTAAAAGATTTTTATGTAATGGACGGTTTGCCTGCTGAGGAAGCAGTTTTAGGCGGAAAACCGGCAAAAAATGTTTCTGGTTTGCTTTATGGTGTGAAAAACGGCAAATTCTATTTTACTTTTGATATTGGACAGGCGATTTCTATGAAGCCAGAATTTACAGCAATGGTGAGAAGTATAAATTTTGATAGCATTCCAGATTGATCCGTTGATAGATTTAAATTTTTTCTAAAAAAAATTCCCCCGATGTCTATCGGGGGAATTTTTAATTTAAATGTTTTTCTTTTTTGTATGCTTCAAGGCCTTTTTTTAAATCTTCCAAAGCCCGGTCTTTTCCGAAAAACCCTTTTATTTCAACTTTTTTGCCCTGTAAAATTTTGTAGGTTTCAAAGAAGTTTTGTATTTCTTTAAGCAAATGCTGTGGTAAGTCTTCAAGAGTTAAAATGTCCGCATAGCGCGGGTCTGACGCCGGAACAGCGAGGATTTTATGGTCATTTTCTCCAGTATCTAACATTTCCATAAAGCCAATGGCCCTGGCTTCCGCGACTGATCCAGGGAAAAGCGGATTGGTGGAAATCAGCAAGACATCGTTATGGTCTCCGTCCTCAGCTCTGGTTTCGGGCACAAAGCCGTAGTTGAAAGGAAATCTTTGGCTACCATACAGCACGCGGTCAAGCTTTATAACATCGTGCTTTTCGTCGTACTCATATTTATCTTGGCTGCCTTTGGGTACTTCAATAACAACATTGAACTTTTCTAGCTCTCCAAATGGAAGGTTTTTTATGTTCATAAAAAAAATTAATATAAAAATATGTTAGCAAATATTGCTGGATTTGTCTAAAAAAATATCCCGGTTTAAAACCGGGTATTTTAAGATATTTTAGTCCTCCCACAAAATCTCACAGCCTTCGCACTCAATACCTAAAGATTCCAGCTCCGAGTATTCTGACAAATCCGCTTGTTTGTTTTGTGTAATGTCGAAAAGCGGGCTGTCAAAATCCGTCTGGTTGATGTTTTTATTGTCTATCAGAAAAGTACCCAAAACAGAACCTGCCCGGTCTATGCTTTGTGTTTGGGTTTGGTCAAAATTCTTTAAAAAGTCTTCCTGCTGTTTGATTTGCTGAAGGTCAGCCGATGTAGATGAGCCGGACAGGATGGAAAATGCCAAACCGATTATAGCTTTTGTAAAAAGTTCCATAAATTCACTTCTTAATAATTAGCAATAATATATTATACTATAATTTATAAATTTTGTCAATTTTTAAGTTATCGTTCCACCACCAATACAGACTTTTCCCTCATATATAACAAGACTTTGTCCGGAAGCTATAGACTTTTGCGGAGCTAAAAATTTGATCTGATAAAGATCATTTTTTAGTTTATCCACAGTTATTGGTGTGAGTTTGCCTTGGTGTCTGTATCTGGCTTGTAATTTTAAATTTTTAATTTTAGATTCAAAATTTGGAAAGATCCAGTTTACGCTATGAATCTGGCAAGATTTGGTAAACAGAGCGGTATCTTCGGGGTTGTTGGTCACAAACAGTGTATTGGTTTTCAAATCTTTAGCATACACATAATATGGACCTTTGGCTCCTACTTCTATCCCCTGCCTTTGGCCAATGGTGAAATTGGACAAACCTTTGTGTCGACCTATTATATCACCGTTTTTATTTTTTACTTCCCCAGTTTTTGGCTTGATTTTTTGTTTTAAAAATTCATTGAGCCGAATTTTGCCTACAAAGCACAAGCCCATTGATTCTTTTCGGTTTTGATTCGGCAGGCCAATTTTTTTTGCAAGCTTTTTGACCTGAGGCTTTTTTAGGTGGCCAATGGGAAACAAAATATGCGGAAGCTGGGAGGTTTTTATGTTGTAGATGAAGTAAGTTTGATCCTTAAACTCATCTGCGCTACGGTTTAAATAGTATTTAGTATTATGTATTTTGTATTTTGCTGTATTTTTTCTTTCCTTAATACTTAATACTGGCCCCTTCATACTAACTTGGGCGTAATGCCCGGTGGCTAAAAAGTCAAAACGATTTTTTATCGCCCAGTTATATAGAAGCTTAAACTTGATTTCTTTGTTGCACATCACATCCGGATTGGGAGTTCGGCCGGCTTTGTATTCCCTGAAGAAATATCCCATTACATTTTTTTGGTATTGCTTTTCAAAGTCCAGGGTATGAAGCGGGATGCCTAAAAAGGCCGCAACTTTGATAGCTTCCCTCCTGTCGTCCAGCCACGGACAGTCGTTTTTAAGTAGTCCTTTGGTAGAAGACCAGTTTTTCATAAACGCGGCTTCTACCGTGTAACCCTGCTTTATCAGAAGATACGCCGAAACCGCGCTGTCTATGCCGCCGGACAGAGCTATTAAAACCTTACCCTTATTTTCCTTCGCCTTTCTGGGGAGAGGGTCAGGGTGAGGGTGAGACTGGGGGGAGTTAGTTTTTTTCACCTACACATCTTTACACAAAACCCGGTTTGTTGTAAAGTTTTTTTATGCGATATCTAAGGCTCGTATTGACCGCAATGGCATTTGTGCCATTTGCGGTTGTCGTAGGTTTCTTGGGGTTTTCGTTGACCGCAGTAGTCGCAGTCGGCGATGTATAATGAGTGGCAGGCACTCGAAACCTGCTGCTTAAAGGGCGGCGACCCTCGTGTCGCCGCTCAGAATTTTTTGGAGGAATAAGATGGGTATCGTAGACCGGTTGTTGGTCTTTTTTGTTGGCTGCCTGTTTGCAGCTTTTTTTGGGGCTTCAGTTTATGGCAGGCTCGTGGTGGGTACAATCCTCGCCGCTATTGCCGAGGCGCTTGACATCTGGATCTTCAAAAGGCGGTAACCTGTCGGTTACCGCCTTAAATATTAATTTACAAATATTTTTTTATCTTTAACTGCTGTAAGCAGTTTTTTATGTCCGAAAAATATTGGTTTTGGCAAATTTTCCAGCTTAAACCATTCCCATTTTTCACATTTGTCCGGCTCCATTACTTTAGGAGTTTTTACTTTTTCTTCGGTTTTAAATACAAAATGAAAATAGTGGTCGCCGTTTTTCGGTCTAAAATCATTGGTGATGTTTATAAACGAAAGTTTTTTAAGCCTGATACCAGTTTCTTCGTAGATTTCTCTTTTTGCTGCTTGAACCGGAGATTCGCCGAATTCAATATGTCCGCCAGGCAAACCCCACTGTCCAAACCCTGCTTTAACCAGTCTTTTGCCCAGTAATATTTTTCCGTTTTGTAAAATCACTACCGCAGCTCCGATTTTAATCTGCTTTAAACCCATCTTAGATATTCGAAAATATTTTAATTGCTTAACATTTTCTACCTACTACCTACTAACCGCTATTTATAATACTGCTTTGCTTGTTTTTCCATTTCTTCCGTGGTGTTGAGTTCCAGTTTGTGGCCGTTGAAATAGACTGTTGGGGTGCCGGTAACTCCGAGGCCAAAGCCTTCCTGGACGTTTTTTTCAACCTGGGAGAAGTAAGTTTTGTTTTGAAAATCGGATTTAAATTTTTCAACATCTTTTACCCCTGCCTGCATAGCATAAGCATAGAATTTTTCCGAAGGGTCGGCTAAGTTGCTCCATTCAGCCTGGTTTTTGTACAAAAAATCGTACATTTCCCAAAATTTCCCTTGGGCTGATGCGGCTTCAGAAGCCAGGGCAGCGGCTGTGGCGTTTTTGTGTATCTCGTAAAGAGGAAAATGCCTGAAAACGACTTTGGTGTCTTTAAATATAGAAGGCACCTTGTCCGCGTACTGTTTAAAACTGGCGCAAGCCGGGCATTGGAAGTCTTCATAGATGACAAAAGTATTTTTGGCTTCCGGATTTCCGTTGATATGATCCGCGTTGGAAACGGGTAGTGGTTCGGATATTTTCTCCGCATTTTTTATGTCAAAAGGCGAATTTGAGGAGCCAGTGCCTGTCTGGGTTTGGGGTGAAATTTTAAACAGAAAATAGCCAAAGGCTAAAGCTAAAACGACTATAGATGCGATGGTGATGTTTTTTTTCATAGTTAATGTTGATAAATGTTTAAAAATTAATTATCCAATGTGTTAACTCCCAAAATCGCGCTGTTGTTATTTGCCGGCGAGGCGAAAATTTTTGCTAATCCCCCCATATTTATAAGTTCTTTGGCTTCTTTGAACTGAGTGGTTTGGTTTTGGCTGCCTAAAAGGACAACGGTGAACTGGGAGCCGAATTTGTCTTTAACTACAGCGCAAAAGTTGCGCGAAGACTCTTCTATATATCCGGTCTTAGCGCCTAAAACCGCAACTTCGGGATCTTTTAGCAGTTGGTTTGTATTTATAAGTTTATGGTAATAAATTTTTGTTTTCCCGTATGAGCGGATAGTCAAAGTTTTCGTTTTGGCGGCTTTAGATATCTCGGGATATTTTAAAGCTTCCAGCGCAATTTTGGCAAAATCTTCCGCAGTGGTTAAGTTTTTTGGGCTAAGTCCGGTGGGGTCTTCAAAAGAAGTTGAGATTGCTCCTAGGCTTTTGGCTTTTTCATTCATTTTTTTGACAAAATCTTCTTCTGACAGCCCGTTTGAGCGCGCCAAGGCTTTGGCCGCGTTGTTTGAAGAATGTATCAAAGCCGCGGACAGCAAATCTTGCGTGGTATATTTATAACCTGTTTTAAGAGCCACGCCCGAGCCTCCGACTTGGTCGTTTTTAGTTATTGTGATGAGTTTTTTCGGGGTATAGCCTAAGTCCAGCAATACCATTGCTGTGACCAATTTGGTCATAGAAGCGGCAGGCCAAAGAAGTTTTGAGTCTTTGGCTGCCAGAACATTTCCGTTTTGATCGTCAATCACGATATAAGATTTTGCAGTCAGGATTGTTGAAGGCAGTTGACCGAAAAAACCCAAATCGCCCATATCTAAAGCAGCCGCTCTAAAAGGCGAGAAGAAAAAAAACAACAAAATGCCAAAGACAGCAGTCAAAGTTTTGGGGTATGAGTATGGAAAATTTGTGTTTTTCATTATTTTTTTACTGCAACATTTGCCCAAATTGGCTTTGAAGCATTTTTTTATGGTTTTTAAATAGATCTTCCAAAGCCGATCTGATATGGCGGGCTACTTCGCTTTTATCACCCGCTATGGAAGCGTCAACTTCCACGCTTTTTATCTCTTGATTGCCGTCAATGACGATTTTTATCTTGCCGCCACTGGATTGCCCTGAGACTGTTTGCTCGGACAGCGCAGCTTGCATCTGTTTTGACGCTTTGCGCATTTCGTTTATATCTTTGAGTTTATCTAATATTCCCATTGTATTGATTGAAAAATAATTTTAATTGTTAGTTGGGGTATTTATTTCTTTTAACCCTATTTTTATGATTTTAACCAAACTGCCGAAGTTGGCTAAAAATATGGCGGCTAAAACAGCCCAGCCTACTAAAGGCACAAAGCCTAAAATCATCCAAGCTAAAACTCCGAGCAGGGCTGACATAAATCCGAAGTTATAGACAGTAGACTTGTAAAGTTTTTTACCAATCCAGACGCCTAAAAATGCGGCTGAAATTATGTATGTTGAACAGATAAACAAAGCATACAGCATAAGCGAGAAAAATCCGAGATAGTAGCCGACCAGGGTTATAAGGAGCACGATAGAAACGATTGGCCAGCTGATGGCAAATCCCAAACCGGTTAAAAGGCTTCCCCAAAAATTCGATTCAACTTCAGAAAAGATTTTGGTAAGCGGGTTTTTGAAATATTTGACCAAGAGCCAAGTCGCCAAGAGCCAGGCTGCGAATTTAACTAAAAGCATAAAACTGATGAGGCCTGCGAAGTTTTTAGCGCTTCTTTTTTCCGCGTTTGTCTTGGTGTATTCAATTGCGCTTAGTTTTGCTCCTTCTTTAACTACCGCCTCTTTTGGTCCTTTGTATGATATTTTGCCTAAAACTTCGGCTTTGGGTCCAAAGGTTAAATTTTGGTCAGCCCTTACAGATAGGCTTCCGTTGATCTTGGAATTGATATATATGCTTCCGCCCGTAAGTTTACTCGCGCCGGCGATTTCGCTTGAAATGTTCAAATTTCCGGCGCCGACAACCAAATCACCTCCGACAAAAGATTTTTCAGTCAGAGTAACAGTGCCGCCAGCCGCTAAAAGGTCGCCGCCTATTTTGGAGTTGATTAAAATAGTTCCGCCTCCGATTTTTACGTCTTCGCCGACCTCTCCGTTTACTGATACGTTGCCTCCGGCTGCGGTTAAGTCTTTTTCAACATCCCCTTCTATAACCACAGTACCGCCGGCTATAACCAAGTCGCCTTTCGTGTTGCCGTTGGCAGTGGCGTTACCCCCCGCCATATACAGATTTTTTTTGGTTTCGTTTGAATTCAGTATGACATTGCCATCCGAGCTTGAACCCTTTTCAGGCCCCAAAAAATCGGCGGCAAAAGCCAGATTTCCCCCTAAAAACAATCCAAGACATAAAACTATTGGGAAAACTTTTTTCATATATTTTTTTCTTAATAATATTACTTTTTGCGTATATATTATAGCAGTTTTTGGACTTGGATAAAAGCCCGGCTATTGGCCCAGGCATTGGTTATACGCCCCAATTTCAGAGTTATATGAATTAATCAGCTGTTTTAACAGGTCAATTTTGTTGTTGTAGATTTTAACAAGGGAGTTAAAGTTAATAACTTCCGCATTGTATTTTGTTATAGCTTCCGGATTTTCAGAACCGGAGTTTTGTTCAAGTTGTTCTTTTTTCTCTCCGATTTGTTGTTCAAGAATGTTTAACTCGGCGCGGTAAGAGTCAATTTTTGTTTTGGTTTCCGAGTTGACTGACGGACAGTCTGAAAGCGGCCTTCCAAATTCCTGGACTGCCAGCCAGGTTTCTTTGCCCTCGTAAACGCCTTTGCCGACTGCTACTCCGATTTCTTTAAATTGGGTGTTTAAAATGTTGGCTTTGTGCCCCGGGCTGTTCATCCAGGCTAAAACCAAATCCGCATCGCCTTTGTAGTTGCCCAAAGCCAGGTTTTCTCCAACAGCCAGATACTCGTAGCCCGCTGTTTTAACAAAATCAGAAGGTCCTAAGCCGCCCGGAGAGATGTGTTCAAAATATTGGCCTTGAAACATATCTTTGAGTTTGGCTTGGGCGGCTTTGTCCAGTAGAAAATTTTCTTTCAGTTCCGGCAAGCCCTGCTTTTTTCTTTCTAAGTTAGTGTTGTTGATGGTTCCGGCGCGCGTGAGCGTAAAGCCTTGTTCCCCGCCGCTTTTCAAAGGGCCAGGAGTAAATATTTGTTTTTTGATTTCCGACAAAAGCGAGTCGCTTTTAACTTCGGTTTTGTCCTCTGCTTTGGGTAAAACATCGGCCGGAGTTGAAAGGTTTTTTTTGACCTGCCAGCCGAATCCTATACCCGTCAGTATAAATAAAATGATAAAAACTTTTCTCATAATTTCTCTTCAATTATTTCAAAAAATATTTCTCCTTTTGGGGTTCTGCAGCCTTTGGGGTACGATTCAATTATTGGATAGCCCATTTTGACGCAATCCTCAAAGTTTTGTGGAGATTTTACGGGTTTGGGAAAGCTTGGCCGACCGAAAATAACAACAGCAAAAATAAAAGCTGTGATGCAGAAAAGCAAAGCAAAAATTTTTTTCATACGAAAATCTTGTCTAAAAGTTGGTTGAAATACTCATCTATTTTTTTAAAAAACACTACGTTATTTTTTTGATTTTTTTGTCGGTCCCACAGGAAAACTGACTAAGGTGCCATATTGTTTGACAGGATTTTCCGCAACCCGTTTTGGTTTATATTTAGTCATTTGGTCAAAATTAAGTAGTGGTAGTTGTTTTGGGGCATTTGGTTTTTTGGTTAATCTAAAATAATAAATTCCATCTACATCACTTTCATCTATTTTTATTTCTAAGCTGTCTTTAAATTCTGTATTTAAATACATTAGCCAAGCAATAAAAAGTCTATGTTTTTGCAAATATTGAGGAACCTCAATAAACATATCACCTTTGTCTGACATCATTGAATAGTATTCTGCAAAGGAGTTAAAATAGGTTCCTAAATCATTCGGACTAAACTCTTTTTTTACTCCTCCAACCATTCTTTCTATTAAGATATCAATTTTATCGCCATTTGCCCAATCAACAATCTGCTCCTGAGTATTTTTTGTATATATATCACCAGGCAAGATGTTGTGACTAATCTGATTATCAGCTTGTTTTTTGGTTGGGGTTCTTCTGTCCACCAGACTTACCCCTAAAGTTTTTTTAAAAAAACCTGGGGAAAATTGTTTAAAAAGATTACTTCCTTGTCCGCCTAATTCTATCGCAGTAACTTGTCCAAATTGCTCTGCAAATTTTTTTTCTAAATAAGTCTTCAACCCCCCCTAATTTTCTCCGGAATTATATATTGAAATGCGTCAGAAAACGATTTTAAATTTGAATCGTAGAATTGAGACCATTTTCCGTAAGTTTCTCTTTTTTGAATATCTGCAAGTTTTTCTACAAATTTTTCTTTTTTTCTCTGCCTGGCGGCTGATTCCTCAAGTCTATAATTTAAATTTTCTGCAATCATATATTTTTAGATTGTAATATTTGTTTAAAAAAATTTTCTAAAATAATTCGCTAAGTTTGTTTTGCTGTGGCAGATCTTTATACCAATTTTTAACAAATGCCCCCAATTCTTTTTTCGCGGTTTTGTCTTGAAGTTTGACAATGTTTTTTCCTATTTTTTCTTTTGCCATCACCAAATCCAGCTTTTCCAGTTTGCCTTTGTAGAGTTTGTAGTGGGTGCATTCTATTATGTCGGCTATCATACAGAGTATGCTTTCGTCATCTGAAGATTCATTCACTTGAAGTCCGAGTTTTAAAAAATGCTTTTGATCCGAACCGAAATATGCGGACAAAAATTTGGTATTTTCATACTCAAAAGCCCGGGCAAGCTTTTTAGCTACCGGGTTTTTCCTGCCGTATGGCATTGCTATATCCCCTCCAAACAGCTCGCCTAAATCGTGAATCAGCGAGTATTCTAAAACTTTTTCAACATCTATTTTAGCGCCTTTGCTCTTTAGCTGTCTTGCCAGTTGCCAAGCCATAACAGTCACCAGGTAATGGTGCTGGGCAAGGTCTGACAGCTCGGACTTGGAAATCCCCGCCGCCACATACCCATACTGCGGTTGGGCTCGGGTTAGTTCCAGGAGTTTAAAAAGTTTGGTAAGGTGTTTCATTATTTGATAGTGAATAGTTGCTTAGGAGAATATCTTGTTTTTTTTAAATAAAAATTACTTCCACAAGAGCTAAATTCAACAAAATCATTTCTACTATTTTTTATAATTTGTCTATCAAGCCAAACTCCAAGTTTTTTTATAAATATATTAGAAGGATAAGTAACTAATATTACACCATCATTTTCTAAAGCTTCGTACCATTCTTCAAATTTTGATAAAACGTATTTAGCGTCTTTGGGTATAGAAGCTTCGCCCGCAACCATAGAACAAACTATTAGTTTATATTTTTTAGGTAAACTCGGATTTTTATTGAAAAAATCTAAATCCATTATATTTCCATTTAATACTGTATGATTAGGAGATTTTGTTGCTTCTGATAGTGCTGTTTTATAAGTAACTCCATAAGTTCTTTCAAAAAAATGTCTTGCAGACGATGAATTTTGCAAAAGAGTATCCATACCCTCAAATAACCTTTGACCTTCTCCGCCTAATTCAATAGCATTACCAGTTCCTTGTAAATGACTTTCAAATTTTTTTTTTAAAAAATTTTTAAAACCTCCCTGTTGTACTACCTCTGGTAAAACACTAAATCGACTTTCAAAGGAATTGTCAGCAAATTTAGCCCAAGCTGTTTCGGCTTGTGTGTATTGGCTTTTAAAAAGTGGAGAATCCATTACCCGCCAGTCTCTTTGCTGGTCACGTCTGGTAATTTCTGCCAACAAAATATCGTTAGCGCTATCAATTTTTTTATAACGATTCGTGCCGGGTTGAGAATTAAAAGACATATATTAAATTAATGACTGCAGGATTTGTTCGTTGCTAGATAGTTTTTCTTCCCCAGTTTTTAGGTTTTTTAGCTTGTAGGTTTGGGTTTTTACTTCTTCCTCGCCCACAACCAAGATATAGGGAATTTCTTCTTTGTCTGCGGTTTTTATTTGGGCTTGGATTTTTCGGTCAGTTAGGTCAGATGCCACATTTAAACCCTGTGTTCTGAGTTCTGAGCAAAGAGCCTGAGCCTCGGGTAAAAATCCCTCTAAATGGCAAATATAGAGTTTTACGGGGTTTTGGTACTCAGGCAAAAGGCTGTGGGTTTCCAAAAAGTCTTTGATAGTTACATCCCCCATACCAAAGCCGACCGCACAGACTTCTTCTACGCCAAAGATGCCTACCAAGTTGTCATATCTGCCGCCGCCAAAAAGACTGCGGTTGTTTTCCGGGCTGGTATCGTAGACTTCAAATACTATTCCTGTGTAGTAGTCAAAACCGCGCACAAGCCCGATGTCAAAGGCGATATTTTTTACCCCGCTTCCGCGCAGGACTTCAAAAAGTTTTTTTAATTCTTCCACTGACTCGTGACTTTGGACTTCTGCCGGAAGGTCAAAAAGGTCGTTGGTGCCGATGATCTTTCTCAAAGTGGAAAATTCCGCTTCGCCTAAAATTTCTTTACCTTGCTCTTCAAATTCGCTGGGCGAAATTTTGCGCATCCTGTCTAAAAGTTTGGATGTTTTTTTCGCATCATCGGCTTTCAGCTTTAAAAAATCTTTCAGCAAATAGTTTAAAAATTTTCTGCTGCTTATATGGATGACAAACTGCTCGTCTTCCGCTTTGAAATTTCGCATTATGCCATACGCCATTTGAACAATTTCCGCGTCAGCGTATACGCCTTCTGCGCCAAAAAGGTCGGCATTTAGCTGCCAGTGCTCCCGAAGGCGCCCTCTTTGAGGCCTCTCATACCTAAACAGATTGGGTATGGAAAACCAGCGCAAGGGAAAACTGAGCGCCCCCCGTTTTTGGGCTACCATCCTGGCAACAGTCGGGGTCATCTCGGGGCGGATAGTTACTTCCCTGCCGCCCCTGTCCATAAAGCTGTAAGTTTGTTCGGAGATGATCTCCTCCCCGCTTTTGGCTTTATACAGCTCAGTGCTTTCTAAGATGGATGAGCTGTATTCGGAATAGCCGAAACTAACGCAGGTTTTTTTCCATATGGAAAAAATATAGTCCTGCACAAACTGGTCTTTAGGATAAAAATCCCTGGTGCCTTTGTAAGGCTCTACCGATAATTTTTCCATATGGGTTTTGTTAATGTTTAATGTTTAAAGGTTTTAAAATTTCTTTAATTTTATTTACAGCTCTACTGACAGAAGTGTAAGAAAGGGTAAATTTTCTTTTGATTTCTGAATATTCCAAGCCTTCAATAAATCTAAGTTTAAACAGCGGAATTAAGTTTTCTGCCCCGGCATTTTTTAAAAGTTGTTCTGCCAAAATAATTGATTCTTCATATGAGATTGTGTCGGGAGTTTTCGGTTCAGAAATTGAATTTTGATTGGGTAACGTTATATGCTCATATAAAGATCCTCTTTTTTGCGCTGAAATTCCGCGAGCTTTATCTATGCATAATCTTTGAGCTTCTTTGAGAATAAGCGCCTTTAAATGCTCAAAATTTAAGGCTATGTTCAATATGTTGGGGTTTGATTTTATTTGTATCCATAAATCTTGGCGAAAATCATCAAACTCTATTTTATTTTTTAAAATACCGCTAGTATACTTAATAAAAAATGATTTAGGTATTTCAGATATAATCCGAGTAATCATTTCTTCCGTTGGGTGAAATTCATTTTGTTCTGTAAGTTGTCTTGTTTCCATCTGATTATTCGTCTAACTTCGGCGCGCAGCCTTCGCCGACTTCTTGAAATTAATTTTTACCAATATTCTATGACTTTATTTCTGGCGTAAGCCAGCCGTAGCTTCTTGACCGCCGTAGCTATATGCGAAGGGGTTAGCGAAGGCTGGAGCGGGATATCCCGCACGACTTTATCTTACGGGACTTGGCGGGAATCGGACCCGTGTCTAAACCTTGGTCAGTCCAAAAGGCCTCTAAGGCCATTTTGGCTGGTCCGCCTCAATGCGAAGCTTTGGGCGGAGAAGGTTTGTGATATCAGTTGTTACTTTCTGGAGCGGGATACGGGAATCGGACCCGTGTCTAAACCTTGGGAAGGTCTCATACTACCATTGTACTAATCCCGCAAGTTTTTAAAATAGATATTCCTCACTATTTTAATATATAATCTGAGGCTGGATCCCGGATATCTTTTCCGATGCGTTCAAGGATTCTGGGATGACTGAGAGTTTATGTATTTAAAAAATTTAAGAATTACTGTCCAATTAAAATTTTGTACACAAATCCAAAAAACGGGTCAGCCTCAGTGCCGTAGACCATTACCCCGCCAAGTCCGCCAGTGATAGTGATGCAAACAAGACCCAAGATAGCAATTATTACACCAAAAGGACTTTCAACTAAAAAAGATGCAAATAGGCAAATTTTTTGGAATATTTTATGACTATGGCAGTATCCTGCTCTTTTTATCCACAACACAAAGTATGAAAGCGCGATTAATCCAAATATTCCCATAGACAGTTTGGCAAAAAGTTCGTGCATGCTTACCACCTGTCTAAAGTTTTCCACTGCTGGCACAAATTCGCCTGTTCTGACCGAATGTTCAGCAGCTTCACCGGAAATATAAGAAAAAAAAGCGCCGATGGTTCCAAAAATTGCCAGCGATGCTTTTAAGTAAAACCAAAAGGATTGCTCAGTAAATTTTTTTAAACGCAAAATTTCTAAAACAGAGTAAACTGTTAAGAGCGCAACTGGAAAATGGACAAAAACTGGGTGAAGGTTCATATAATTTATTTTGGTTGAAAATGCTTTTCGGCGTCTTCTAAAAGACTTGGGTCAAGTTCACTAAAATTAATAGCAATTGGTTTTAAAGAATCTGGGACAGGCGTATTTTTTTTAAACTCCAGAGTTGAGGGCAAGAAAAACTGGACATCTGGAGAGCCATCTGCAATTGTAAATTCGGCAAGTTTAAGTGTTATTGTATCTACGTTTTCACTCCGTTCTAGTATTAAATAAGACTTAAATGCATCACCGATTCTATAAAACACCGCATCACCTCTTTGAGCGATTTTGATATCCATAAACTTAGCGTCCAAATTTGGAGGAATTTTTATTTCGGGACGTCCCAATCCAGCTAAAGCGTCTGGAGCTGGATTAGTCTGAGATTTTAAGGGTGGTTCGGGTTTTTTTATAGCTTCTTTTAACCCCGATTCGCTTTTGTCTGGAGCTGTTTTCTTTTTTTTGGCAAATTGAATTTCATCAATACTTAGACCAATTTTGCTTATCAACTTAAAAATACTGTCCAAATCAGGTGTTTTTATTTTACTTAGATCAATAACAGTTCTGGGATCCTCAGGTATTGCAAGTGGTTTGTCTAAAGCCGGATCAACCATCGGTACCCCTGCTTGCATTTCTGATGCTTTTTTTTCCATAAAAATGTGATTATATAATTGAAATATATAGTATTATACCAATTTTCTTATGTTTTTGCAAAAACGGGCGGAAAAACCTTTATCCAAAAAATTTATTGGATATCCAGAATTCTTACTTTATTTGCCGCTTTGATGAAATTTAAAATTCTTGTTGCTTTATCGCCTTTTTCTTCGCTTAGCTGTTTAACCGTGCTAGAAACATAAACTTTAAACCTTTCTTTTGTGACTGAAATTTCCGGTTCGTCTAATGGCCGAATTTTGGACATCAGTCCGGCATTTGGTACATCCTCAAGCGTTGGGGTAGCCAATTGAATTTTTTTATGGTAAAGTTGTAGCCAAATTTTTTCTTCGTCTTTTAGAGGGATGCCGGTGGACATCTCTTTTTTGCCAAGCGCTTCCAGGCCTTTGCCATATAAATATATAAATTTTTCTTTATCCTGATTGAAATTTGTGTAAATTCCATCATAGATAGCCTTTTTTTCTTCTGTGGTGAGCTCAAAATGTTCAGCTGTTTTTTTTGCTCCAAAGATTTTTTGAAATTGGCAATAAAAAATAAAAAACTCCATCGGATTTTCTCTTAAACTTTGGCCGTATCTCACAATTTCCTGCTCTGCTTTTTCAGCTAAAGGAATTATTTCCTGGTATCTTTCCGGGCAAAACTCCAACAGTTCAGACCCTAGCTCTAACAATGCCCCAATATTTTTTTGCTCTTTACCTAAAACTTCTGAAGCTCCTTCGGGGTTTTCAGCCAGGCTTGAATACAAAGAAAAAACTTCGTTCAAGGCCTCTTTGGGAAGCTGATTTTTCATTTCAGCAAAACCTAGTTTTTCCCCGTACTTTTGAGCTCTTTCAAGATTCAGTTTTTCTTCCAATAGCTTTGACCATTCGGTGTCGATATAATCCAAGTTTGATCCTGGCTCTTCGTCTGTGGACGTGTCAGCGAGAACTTGTAGAGAGCTTTTTTCCCGAGAATTTGTTTGAGTTATGTGAAGATATTTTAAAATTCTTCCGATTTTTATTATTTTTCTGGCATTATCCAAATCAAACGGGGGTCTTAATAAAGGATATGAGTCCTTTATTTCAGTCAAACATTTTTCCCAATCCTCTTGTAACACTTGATGTTTTGTAAAATCATTTATGCATTGCTGGAGCATTGATGAGTATTTACAAAATTCTAAAAATTTCCCCGCTGACTTTAGCTTACTGACTTCTGAAATTATCCGTTCAGCAAGACCCGGAATAGTGTTAATGTTGAATCTCATTTTCAGGGATTGTGGGTCAACACGGAAAACTTGATAATAATGTTCTAGAAAAGGCAATATATCAGCTTCGTTTTTAGGTAGAGAGATGTATTTTGCCTGATCTAAATAACCCCAATCTACAAAGCTTAATTCTAAGTCTGGTTTTGGTTTAATTTTTGTATCCGGATTTCTAAATTTTTCTGGCAAAATAATTTTTATGTTTTCTAGATAGGGAAGATATATTTCAGGTTTTTTTCTAACACTTAATTTGTAATTAGCATTTGTGTTACTTGCATATAATTCTTCCCAATTTCTTCGATTTGATGAAAATATTTTAGGAACAAATTCTCGCAAATCGGCTGCAAGTTCAAAAACCAAACCAGCACCAACCCCCGCTCTTGTCAATCCCGGTTGGCTATATACAAATGTTGGGGACATTGATTCAACTAATCCCATAAAGTGATAATAGACTTCTTTGGGTACAAGATTTTGCAGTTCTGTTAGTTGAAAATTTTCTCTTTCATTAAATGGGTCTTCGAAACCTGGCGCTCTAACGCGTGTTTCCAGTTCTACTCCTAATTTTTCTTTTGCGTCTTCCTGATTTAAAATATCAAAAAGCCTTTGGGTTCTGGGGTCGTTGCTCTCAGGGCGTTGATCAGGCGTATTTTGTGGATTTTCTTGTGGTGATCCTAAAGCATCAGGCATAAAATGCTGTATAATTAGTTATATGAAAAATACAAACTTGTTGGTTGTAGGCTCGGTAGCTTACGATAGCATTAAAACACCTTTTTTCAGAGTTAGCAAGGCTTTGGGCGGGAGCGCGGTGTATTTTGGTCTGGCAGCCAGGCATTTTGTTAAAACCTTGCTAGTTGGGGTTGTGGGAACAGATTTTAAACACTTTAAAACATTAAATAAAGCTAACCTGAATGTTTCAGGCGTTAGTGTAAAGAAAGGCAAAACTTTTCATTGGTCAGGGGAATACGGCTTTGATCTGAACACCAGAAAAACATTGAAAACCGAACTCGGGGTGTTTGAGCATTTTGAACCGGTATTGTCTCAAACTCAAAAAAATGTTGAAACTATATTTTTGGGCAACATTCATCCTGCTATACAATTGTCGGTTTTAGAGCAGCTACAAAAACCTCGGTTTGTGGGGCTGGATACTATGAATTTTTGGATTGAAAAAGCTTTGCCTGAGCTAAAACAAGTTTTAAAGAAAATAAATCTTCTGGTCATAAATGACTCAGAAGCGCGGGAACTTTCAGGGGAAACAAATTTGCTTGTAGCGGCGAAAAAGATTTTGGGGATGATGCGCGGGACAAATAGTCATGCTAACAAAAAACATATTATCAAAAAAATATTAGGTCATAGCAAAACTCTTATCATCAAACAAGGAGAACACGGGCTGTTGATGTTTTCTTTTGTTCCCTCCCCTTCTGAGGGGAGGGATGGGGAGGGGTTGGGGCTAAAAATCTTTAACCTTCCTGGTTTTTTGTTGGAAAACCCTATTGACCCAACTGGCGCAGGCGACAGTTTTGCCGGCGGACTTATGGGTTACTTGGCAAAAACCCAGGATTTCTCCTGGAGCAATATGAAAACCGCGTGTTTGTGGGGCTCCTCAGTTGCTTCTTTATGCGTGGAAGGAAAAGGTGCGGAAAGTTTGGAGAAGTTGGATTTTAAAAAGTTGAAAAAGAGGATGGGGGAGATTGAAAGATTGAAAGATTGAAAGATTGAAAGATTGAAAGATTGAAAGATTGA
>CAZEKH010000009.1:0-10920 GCA_964512925.1 uncultured Candidatus Saccharibacteria bacterium
AAGATTGAAAGATTGAAAGATTGAAAGATTGAAAGATTGAAAGATTGAAAGATTGTCTCGCAGGGCGAGATCACGCTCCGCGTGAAAAGATTCTCGCGGGGCGAGACTGATGAAATAGTTATAAGGCCGGATTTAAAAAAAGAATTTTATGATTTTAATTTTAGGGTCAAAAGGTATGCTGGGCGGGGCTTTGTTAAAAGTTTTTAACAAAGAGGCTTTGGGTTGGGACAGGGAAGAAGCCGATGCGACGGATTTTAAAAATTTAAAATTAAAAATTGAAAATTTAAAAATTAAACCAACTGCAGTTATTAACTGCATTGCGTATAATGACGTGGATGGGGCGGAAGAGAACCAACAAACCGCATTTTTACTTAACGAAGAAGTGCCGAAGAATTTAGCCTTAATCTGTAACGAGCTAAATATTCCTTTTGTTCATATTTCCACCAACTATGTATTTGACGGGGAAAAAGGGGAGTATGTTGAGGCAGACGAGCCAAAACCTCTATCTATGTACGGCAAGTCCAAGCGGGCAGGGGAGCTTATTGTTATTGGTTCTTGTCAGAAATACTACATTGTCCGCACCGCTGTGCTTTTTGGTGAAAAAGGATTGAGTGAAAAAAGCAAAAAAAGTTTTGTGGATATAATGCTTAACTTGGCAAAAGAAAAAACTCAGGTTAAAGCGGTTAAAGACGAGATAAATAGCATCACTTATATACAGGATCTCGCCCAGGGTATAAAAAATTTGCTAGACAATAAATTTCCTTATGGTATTTACCATATCACAAACAGCGGTTCTGCCAGTTGGTATGAGTTTGCAAGAGAAATTTTTGACATTAAAAATATAAAGATTGAACTGCTTCCGGTTTTGGCTTCCGAATTTTTCCGAAAAGCCGGCCGGCCGAAAAAAGCTGTGCTGATAAACACCAAACTGCCGCCTATGCGCGCCTGGCAAGAAGCGCTAAAAGAATTTCTAATTTCTAATTTCTATATTACCATCTTTACTAAAAACTAAGGATTAATAATACTATTTTATGAAAGGCATAATTCTCTCAGGCGGCAGTGGCACCAGGCTTTCGCCTTTAACCAAAGTTACTTCAAAACAGCTTTTGCCGGTTTATAACAAGCCGATGATTATGTATCCGTTGGAAACTTTGCTTAAGGCTGGCATAAAAGATATTTTGATTATTGTCGCTCCAGATCACGCCGGAGACTACCTAAAGCTTTTAGGCAGTGGCAAAGAGTACGGCGCGCGTTTTGCTTACGAGATCCAGGACAAGCCAGAGGGTTTGGCTCAGGCTTTTTTGATCGGCGAGAGTTTTTTGGAAAACGACAGCGTATGTATGATACTAGGCGACAACCTTTTTGAGGATGATTTTTCCGAAACCATCAAAAACTTTAAATCTGGCGGGCAGATTTTCGCCAAAAAAGTTCCCGACCCCCAGAGGTTCGGAGTAGTGAAATTCAACGAACAGATGCAGGCTGAAACCATAGTTGAAAAGCCCAAAGAATATTTGTCAGATTACGCGATAACCGGACTCTATGTCTTTGACAAAAGAGTGGTAGAGGCTGCCAAATCCTCCAAGCCATCTGCAAGGGGCGAACTGGAGATCACGGACATCCATAACTGGTACTTGGCCAAAAACGAGCTCAAAGTGGATATAGTCCAAGGCGACTGGATAGACGCCGGGACTTTTGAGTCCTTGTTTAAAGCCGGAGAACTTGCCAGGAACAAACTACAAACAAAATAATACTAATAAAATAAACACCTTCATACACGACTGTATGAAGGTGTTTTAAAAGTAGTGGCAATGTAGGGGAATTATTTACAGTGCTAGAGGGTGCCCTTATTTTCTTTTGTTTTCTTGTTTTGTTAGCACGCCCCAAACAGGGTTTCTTTGAAGTTGGTGTTGGAGAAGACCAGGAGAGAAACCACTGCGAGTATGAGCAGGGATTCAAAAAAAGTTTTTTTGTTAAGTGTCCCGTCCAGATGGTAGTGGATCAGGCCCCAGAGGAAGTTGTAGATGGAGGCCAAAAACACGCCCGCGGTAAAATAGTTGAAACTCCAGCGGGTATAAACGAAATATCCAGCCACAGCCATCACTAAAGAAGCTAGAAAACTCATAAACAAAGATTTTTTGTAGATGTAATTGTGCTGAAACAACGCCTGGTAGATGAACAAGAAAGTGACAGCAAAAATGCCCGCCACAAAGAGTTTGGGTTCCAGACAATATCTTTTTAGCATTATCAGCCCTGAGCCGTAAGCTATGGTGACGGCATAGATTTTAACAGAAGATAGCGCTACAAAAACATCATAATCAACCTGTTCTTTTTTGCGCGAAAAAATTTCTTTGAGATACCAAAAGGCGACTATCAGAGCGCCGCTAGAGAGCCAGGCATAAAGCTGTTGGGTGAGAGTTTGACCTAAATTTACAAAAATAATGGCTGCGGTTGACCAAAAAATGAAGCCCGGCAAAAGCAAATAGTTAAGGTAATGCTTGAAAGTTTGAAAATTTCTTAGGTGTTCTATGCGGTGCCATAGAGCGGTTAAAACTGTTCTGATTACTCGGTGAAAATCGTTTTCAATGTGGCGATGAGCGGTTTTTGCTCTTTGCCAGGAGTCTGAAACGCGGAAATGCAAATCATATAACACGGCAATTTTTACCCATAAGTAAAGCCAGATCAAAACCGAAGCAATAAAAAAGTAGCGGATTTGATAGATGTTAGCAAGGAGAATAAGTATTTGAAAACCAACTGTAACCCCAATAGCTACTAAAACAGATGTGATGATTTTTTGAGTTTTTTGGGTCATAGAATACAAATTACAAATCTAAAAGTAAAACTAAAGCCAGTACAAAAGAGCAATAACTATCAAAGTTAAAACCAGGATGATCAGGTTGTTGGCTTTTTTGTCCGTATGTTTGAGTTTTGCTTCCATAACTGTTTGTAAATCCTTTAGCACAAAAAGTAAAATAATAAGCCCTGAGCCCAAACTAACAGCGCGGTTTAAACTGATTTTTGTAAACAGGTCTTGGAATTGATCAGACAGGGCGGGTTTTTTTGTTACCTGTAAAGGTTGTACGGGTGTGTCTTTTATCGGGTTTGAGCTTGAAGCGTTTAAGTCTGTATGGGGCTGGGCGGTAGTAAAATTTGTTTCCGGATTTTGTTCGTTTTGACCCCGGATGGCAACAATAGGTTTTTGGGTTTCCTGTGTGGGAGTGGGGGATGGCGCTATGGGTCTAGTGGGTGTTGGTTCCGGCGTTGGTTGCGTCACATTAGTTGGAGTGGGTGTGGGAGCCTCGGTTGGGGTCGGTGTAGCGACTATTATTACAGTCGGAGATGGCGTGGGTGTAGGTGTTGGTACCTTGGTCGGAATTGTTGTTGGTTTGGGGGTGGGCGCGGCAGTTGGAGCCGGAGTTGGCGTTGGGATGACGGTTGGTTTGGGGGTGGGCGTGGGTGTTGGGGCGGCGGGTTTTTTTCCTGTCAGGGTTCCAAAAGTGTTGGTTATGGCTGAGCCATATTGACCCTGGTTTGAGTCGCCGAATTTCAGTCCCATACCTTGATCCTTAAAACCTTCGTTTAGAAGGTTTGCGCGATGGGTTGGACTGTTCATCCAGGCTTGGATGAGGCTTTCCGTGCTAAAAAATTCAATGGCCAAATTTTCTCCCAGTTGCAAATAAGGTGTGTAGCCCGCGGCAACGATTTTTCCCCAAATATAATCTCCTTCAGGGTCGGTATGGCTGAAATAATGCCTGGCCTGCATATCGTCGGATTTTTGCTGGGCCGCGTAGCTTAAACGGCTGTCCGGATTTAAGGCTGGTATATTCCTGATTTGTCTTTCCGCGTTCACGCCGTCTAAAATATTGTTTAAAGTTAAGTCAGAACTATAAGCTTCGTCCGGCTTGGTCCAGAAAAAAATCAAGCGGGAAATAAAAAGCAAAGCCAAAAAAAGCAGAATGCTTTTCGGCCTGATATGTATTGGGGTATGATGATTATCTGGATTTGTCACAGAATTATTTTATCATATTTGAGATTTTGTCGCTGGTAGTTTAAACACAATTTAATTAAGATTAGTTTTTGTGATAAAAACTTAATTCATTATTTAATCTTATTTAAACATTTTTAAATCTTTGGTCAAAATAAGTATTTTTAATAGGGTCAGTACTTGACAAAAGACTAAATATATGTTAATATTTATAGTCAAGTCATTAAGACTTGTATTTATAGCTTAAATATGTCAGAAACAAGCAAAAAAAACTTTCCTATTGCAACAGCCCAGGTGGCAAATCTGTTAAAGATGAATATTTCTGCTGAAACCGCAACAGGGCATAAAGAACACACATCTTCGCATAACGAGGCGGTTTTGCCTTTAAATTTACCGATAGCAGATGAGAATATACCTGAAGTTGGCGATCATTCCGCTCATAAAAGTGATTCCGCTTCAGAATTAGAAAAACGGATACAGGAAAACATTGGTAATGTCGAAAAAAGCGGATTAAACGCGCCTAAGGTATTTTTATTGATCCTGCCGTATCTTGCCGTTTTTGGGGTGGGTTTGATAGCTTACTATTTTTTCTTTAGTGGTTTTGATTTCAGCAAAATCGCCAAAGTTTCTTTGAAAAATAAAATTCAAACTGCGCAGCAAAATACGTCAGATACAGTAAAAACCGCCAAAGATAGCGCTTTGCAAGCTTTGGAAAAACAGAATATGGATGAATATCAAAAATGGATCTCCCAGTTTTACTTTGATGTTACTGACGCAAAAGTTATTGATCCGGAAACGGATAATTCAGGTAATGGGCTTTCCAACTTTCAAAAATTTATGCTGAAGCTGAATCCAAAAGCTTATGATACTTTGGGTTTAGGCATCTCCGACAGCGAAGCCATCGCCAAAGGCATCAACCCGCAGACCGGGGGAGCGCTTACGGAAACTCAGAAAAATTTGGTGGATAACTACTTTGATATGGAAGTGATAATGAACCGCTTGTCTTTAAATAAGCTGCAAAACGCTCAAAATCAGCCAATTTTAGGCCAAAATGGAGCTTTGCCCCAGGTCGCTGGAGCTAAGACCCCAACCATACTTCGGGGTGTTGATCCTGAAAGTCCGACTGTAGAAATTAAACCGAAAAATACTGGTCAGGTTCAAGGTACTTATTATGCGCCCATAACCGGACCGGGAACCGCGGCGCAAATACTCCCTTCAAATCCGGATGAAATAGATGTAAATACCAGTATCCCGGGCAGGCTGGAAGTGCCGAGCTTGAACATAAATGTGCCGATCATTTGGTCTTTGTCTTCAAAAAACTTTTCTTCAGATCTGCAAAAAGGCGTAATTCACTATCCAGGTACCGCGCTGCCAGGCCAGATAGGTACCACCTATATATCCGGACATTCCAGCAATTATTTATGGGCAAAAGGGGATTATAATACTGTCTTTTCCAAGCTGGGCGAACTAGCAGACAACACTTCTTTTAAAGTTACTGTGGTGCAAAAAAACGGCAAAGACGCAATCTTGCACTATGTAGTTACCAGCAGAAAAGAATACAAACCTGATGACCCTGCTCAGATAAAAAACACAGGCAAATCTTTAGTGGCGCTGTCTACTTGCTGGCCGATAAATACCACCCAAAAAAGGCTTGTTGTGTTTGGTGAACTGACACAGGTGGAAAAGTAGTAAGTATTTTGTATAAAGTATTTAGTATTAAGTAGTTAATAATTTGCATAATACATAATACTGAATACATTATACTCATTGGCTTAAATATAAGGAATAATATTAGGCATTAGTATTGACAAATAGTCAAAAATGCTTTATAATTACAAGTTATCATTAAATTTTATCATTTTACTAATTTTACCACTCGGTTTTGCCTTGGGGTAAAAAAAGGAAAAAATATGACAAGTTTTGTTTCAAAATTTATGTTAAAAAAGGTCGCGATAGTTCCGGCAGTGGTTTTGTTCGTGGGCGTCTCCGCTTTCTTAGCCTTGGCCCCGAGAAAAATCACCACCACTTTGGCTTCAAACAGCCAGGTGCAGAATTGCGAGAATGCTCCGGATGAAGCTACTTTAAACTTTTATCCTGAACTGTTGCAAAACAGCATCACTTCCTGTAACGACCATCCTTTGATCACCGTAGCCAACACTAACGGCGGTTCTTTGGGCTATACTGCCAACGCCAATGTCGGCGATGAGCTTTATATTGAAGTGTATTTGCATAACGGCGCCAGAGTGAATAACGACGGTAAAGACCGCACCGCTTACAATGTAAACGGCGAGGTTATAGTTTCCGGCGGACACGTCTCTTTTAACGGCCAAGGCAGCAACACTAACCGCGTGGGCAATGGCATCAATGTTACTTTGCCTTCCGGCGCGCATCTTGAAACTGTTGATGGTAGTGGAAATTTTTATGACTACCAGGGAAACCATATCGGTTCTGCCAATGCTGCAGGCGAAGTGTTTAATGTAAACTTTGGCAATATGGAAGCTTGTTTTGAACATTCCAAATTCTTTGTCTTTAAGGTTAAAGTTGTAGGCCAACCAGAGACTCCTCAGGTTTCTCATTCTTTTGATGTAAGCAAAAATGATGTTTGTGCTGGGACTTCAAGAATTACCTGGTCTACCAACGGTTATACTGACTATAAAGTAACTGTCTCTGTTGATGGCGGTTCTGAAAGCATAATGGCAGGTTCAGACTCAGGCTCAGCTACTCCGGATTGGATCAACCCAGGACATATATATACTTTCAGACTTTACGGCAATAACCAGGTTTTGGAAACCCGCGATTTAAATACCCAAGATGTAACTTGTGGAACTACGCCAGAGCCAAAATCAGATCATTTGAATGTTACCAGAAATACTTGCAGCAATGTTGCAAATATAGAATGGGGCACTCAAGGCTATGACAATGTCAAAGTTACTGTTAAAGACAGCGAGGAAAATATTGAAAAAGATATGTTTGGCGCTACCGGCGGCAACCAAAATGTTGACTGGATTTCCAGCGGATACTTTTACACCTTCAACCTTTACGGTGACGGCAATATTTTAAACACCAAATATGTTGACACCCGCGGCGAAAACTGCGGCGGCAATCCAGTAACCCCTCCTTCAGGCTCTTTAAATGTGAGCTTAGCTGGAAATATAAAAGCCGATTGTACTTATAACGGTTTGGTGCATTGGGAATCTCAGAATGTAACTCAGGATGTGTCAGTCTGGGTAAGGGCTGGCAATGAAAGCCCTGTCAAGATGTTTGGCGCGGAAAACGGCGACCAAACTATAGACTGGTTGGTTCCAGGCAACAGCTATTACTTTGTTTTGTATCATGGTTCTACAGCTTTGAAAGACCAAACTTTAACTGTGCCTTCAAATTCCTGTACCCAGCCGGTTAATCCTACACCGAAAACTCCTTCTGGTTGGATCACTGTAACTCCTTCAGGACGAGTTGGCGCACAATGTTTGAACAATGCAATAGTGTCTTGGTCAAGCACGGATTTCACTGAAACTCAGGTTCACGTGACAAATCCTGACCATCCTACAAATATCAATTTGGACGGCTTGTTTTCCACCGCAAAAGACAGTAACGGTCAGGAAGCTCCTTGGATTGCTCCGGGCAAAACCTACACTTTCAAACTTATAAATATTGTTAATGGTCAGAGAAATGTAGTTAAAACCGCTTCCATCACCGGCGCCCAGTTAAACTGTGGCGTAACTCCAACCCCGACACCCACTCCGACGGTTATCCCAACTCCGACCCCAAGTTTCAGCGCAACAGTAACCAAACAGGCAACAGCTTCTTATAAAGCTTATTGCCCGAACGGAACTTTTTCAGAAGCTACTGTAAATTCTTGGGCAACTGCTACAGAAGGGTCAAATGTATCCCAGGCTGACGCTCAGGCAAAAGCTGAGAAAAAAGCTTATGATACAGCGTATGATGCCGCATTAAAAGAAGCCAGGGTCAGGGCTGAAGCAAGTCTGGTTTGTCCTATACCTACTCCTATTCCGACTGTAACTCCAACCCCTACTCCGGTTCCGACTATTATTACAACCGGCAATTGCAACGGTTCAAGCGCTTCTTGCAACACCAACACGAATACCAACACCGGAACCACTTCTGGCAGCAACAGCCCGAACCAAAACAACAATTCCAACATCAACGGCAACAACAACACTGTTACCCAGACTAACAACAACTGCGTCAACAATTCCTGCAACACTACCGGCGGCTCAACCATACATTACATCACCTATGGCGGCAGCACTGTAACTCAGAACGATTACAGACAGTTGTCTATCACTAAAGATGTGAGAAATGTGACAAACGGATCTTTCAGCTCATACCAAAATTCCGTTTCCGCCAACCCAAACGACATAGTTGAGTTTCAGATCGTGGTAAAAAATGTTGGAAACCAGGTGGTTAACAATGTTCGTGTTTCCGACTTTTTGCCTCAAGGCTTGTCCTGGGTGTCCGGAACTTTCTTAAACCAGAGCGAGATGTATGTAGGCAGCCTCTATACCAACGACACCAGAACCTATACTTTCCAGGCTCGGGTTAACTCCGGCTTTAGCCAGAGCATCCAGAACATTGCCAAAGTCTCGGGCGACTCAGTCGGCCAGATCCAGGACGATGCTTGGGTGTTTGTAAACCAAGGCTCCATCCAGGGCGGCAATGTGTCACTTTCTTACTCAAAGAAAGCTTTCAATGACACCAAGAACCAGGATGCTCAGTCTGTAACTGCTTCCCGCGAAGACTACATCACCTATACTTTGACTGTCAGAAACAATGGCAATGTGTCCGCGGAAAACTTTGTCATCACTGACGATCTGTCCCAGGTTTTGGCTTATGCCGATATGGTGGAAAATGGCGGCGGTACTCTGAATGGCAATGTCATCAACTTCCCTGGAATTTCCATTCCTGCTGGAGCCAGCGTTTCTAAGAGCTTTAAAGTTAGGGTAAAGTTTGCCCTTGCTTCAAACCTCCAGTATGTGATGACTAACACTTACGGCAACACTGTGACTGTTAAAATCAACAACCCGCAGGTTTTGGGATCTTTCACCGCTCCGACAACCGGAGCTGACACGGTGGGTATAAGTTTCGCCGTGCTTTTGACCGCAGCTTTTGCTGTTTTCAAAAAACGAGAACTTGTTCTCTCAGTTTCCAAGCTGATCTTTAGTTAAACCACAAGCCCGAATTCCGTCCCAATGAGTATTGGGACGAGATTGCAACCCCTGCCAAATGGCAGGGGTTGCTTTATTTTTTGGAAATGATATTATAAAGAAAACAAACATCAAACCACAGCCAAATATATTTTTGCTGTGGTTTTGTTTGTAAAATTAGCCTAAGGAAAGTGAATTGCGAATCTGTTATTACGAGCCTGCCAGACGGTAGGCAGGGAGTCTGACGACGAAGCTGAGGAATCACTAATATTTAATTACTTCGGCCTTGGATGACAGTTAGTGCTTAAGTCCTAATATAAGTTTTGTAAAAATTTACACATATTTAAATTAACAAACGTTCGACCCCCGCCCGAACACCCACGGCGGGCAGGTCTCCCGTCCCGATGTCCATCGGGACACCCTCCCCAAGCCTGGGGGTAATTTGAAAAACTATGGATAATTTTCAGCTACAAGAACTAATAGACGAAACAGTAAACCGTGGGGGCGGGATGCTTTTGAATGTGGGGGACAAGCCCGCGGCTGTGGTTTTGAGTATAGAAAAGTATAATCAGTTGGTGAGTAGATCGGGGAAAGAGAGTGTTAGAGAGTTAGAAAATAGCGAATTAGTAGATCAGATGATCAGTAGATCAGTGGATAGGCAAATCAGTGAATCAGTAGACCAGAGAGTTAGAGAGTTAGAGAGTGAGAGTGTTAGAGTGTTAGAAAATAGTAAATCAGTGGATCAACTGATTGACTTATCATCTGATAAACGGGTGCTGGTTACTGGCGGGGCGGGATACATAGGTTCGCATACTGTGCGCAAGCTTTTGCAAAATAAATATAAAGTTACGGTTTTAGACAACCTGTCAACTGGCAAAATGGAAAATTTGCCCAAAGGCGCGGATTTTGTGGAAGGGGATTTGGCGGATGTAAATTTGCTTAGGGATATTTTTCAAACCGGGCGGTTTGAATGCGTGATGCATTTTGCCGCCAGCGTGGAAGTGGAAGAGTCTGTAAGGGAGCCAGAAAAATATCTAAAAAACAACGTTTTAAATACCGCCAACTTGCTTTTTGCAATGACAGAGGCCGGGATAAACAAATTAATTTTGTCTTCCACAGCCGCAGTTTACGACAGCAAAGAAACTCCGATCAAAGAAACCGACCCTTTGCGTCCGGAAAACCCCTACGGGCAAAGCAAACTTTTGTCCGAGGCCTTGGTTAAATATTACGCAAAAAACAGCGGTTTGAGCGCTGTGATATTTCGGTATTTTAACGCCTGCGGCTGCGACCCTTCAAACCCGATTAAGCCTACGCACGAGTCGCATCTTTTGCCGATTGTTATGCAGGCAGCCAAAGGGCTAAGGCCGCATCTGACTGTTTTTGGCAATGACTACAAAACTCCGGATGGTAGCTGTGTTCGGGATTATGTCCACGTGATGGATATAGCTGAGGCGCATATTTTGGGTATGGGTATTTTGGGCAAACCTGGCTGCCAGGTTTTTAACATCGGCACAGGCAAAGGCAGAAGCGTACTGGAGATGGTTTCAGCTTCGGCAGAAGTTTTAAACCGGATGGTCCCGATGGAGATGGGCGAAAGAAGGCCCGGGGACGCGCCAATGCTGGTTGCGGACAGCAGCAAAATCAAAAAAGTCTTGGGCTTTGAACCCAAATACAGCGATCTGGCATATATAGTAAAGAGCACTTGGAAGATGGTGTAGGAAAGATTGAAAGATTGAAAGATTGAAAGATTGAAAGATTGAAAGATTGAAAGAT
>CAZEKH010000010.1:0-1606 GCA_964512925.1 uncultured Candidatus Saccharibacteria bacterium
GAATCAAAAAATGTCAGCCACACTGCGCATCGGTCCCGCTATGCTAAATGTTACCCAAAAAGGCTACTTTTTGAACCATGCCGAAAATCGACTAAATCAGGGACAACTATTTATGCAATAACGCCGGTTTTTAGTTGACTTGCCCTGGTCCAACAAGGGGTTTCTTTATTTTAGGGGATTTTTCTCAAGCTCTCTCTATTATTTTTTAATACATCCATAATTAAATGCTTTTAAAACATCTTTTGCCAGGATCATAATCTTTTCCCACTCCACAGTATTTACAAAATCTTCTGGGGGGTAAGGTTTAGAGCTATTAACAAATGCTTCAAAAGCCGCTCGAAAATTCGTTAGCAAATGATATTGTAGATCGGTGATTCCATAATCTTTGTAGTTTTTTAAAATAGGGTCACCGTCGTCAAAAAAATGACAGGCTGTTTCATCAAAATCGTTTACTTCTGGCCCTTCCCCCCTAATCCAAATCTTTCTTTGATATTCTTTATCTGAGATATGAGAAATATTTCTAAGATGTTCTTTTAATATATATTTTTTATCTTCATCTGTAATTTTCATGAAAACCAATTTTACAATAATTTACTTTAACAAATAATCTCTGCAAACAAACTCATCAAGAGGTATATGAGCTTCTAGAGCGTCGGCGGCAACTATTTTACCTGTATTATCAAGAGTTTTTCCGTCTTTCATCTGAACTACGTAAGGTTTCTGCTGATGTGGATATTTAGCATGTGGTTTCCCTGGCATCACTCGTACATAAGTTTGTTCATTTTCAGGGTGTATATACTTTATACCAGCTCCATTATTGGAAAACTTTACTCTAAAGCTTTCAGGAATATTAGCCGGACGTGAAAAAGTAGGAATTCCATTTTTATGGAGAAGCTCTTTAGCTGCCGTTTCTGGTATGAATCCCTTATGCTGCCTTAACTCTTTTTCAGCTCTTTCAAATAACTCTATTGACGCCCCTTTTATAGGATCTTTTTTAATTAACCTATATTGATGGTTAACAGTCGTTTCTAGTACTCCTGCTTGCTTTGGTTGCCCTGCCTCACTTGCGGTGAACCCCAACTCTTCAGCAAGAAATGCTGTTTTTTGACCAGCTTCAAGTACTTCTGCAATTTTAATACCGCTTCCAATTTCTGCCGCTGTTTCAAGCACCAGAATTTCTTGAGCCCTTTGAAAGTTTTTACATACAGCGGCTAGCTCTTGTGCGCTTTTTACACTCTTGCTTGCAACTTTAGCGAGGGCTCCTGGAGCTAGGATATCTGCTCCATGTTTTCCCACAGCATATCCAGCCAGCCCTCCCCTTTTTTCTGACGAAAGGGTATCCCACTGAGTTACTAGTTGATGCATCTCTGGGGATAATGCCTCAGCAATAACTCCCCATTCATCATTCCTAACTAAGTAGTGACAGAGTCAACGATTTGCCTTGATGTCTGAATGGGATGATTCACAAAGTCGACCATAAAGAAAAAAAAGCCTTTTCCAGATTCGTAAACTCCTTTTGGTAGTCCTTTTGCAACACCAAGGCTGAATTCAGAAATAGATAGCGGGTCTGGTTTTTGTGCCTGGGATTGAGAAGTAAACTGCTTAT